>DAOTXK010000118.1:0-9364 GCA_034435395.1 Anaerolineae bacterium
GTTGTCGACAGGGGCGCACAGCATATGGCGTTGTGCGTCCTTTTTCTTTTGCGCACGTTTTTACGTATCCGTCCAGATGCGAAGGAGCATGAACATGGGAACCTGGAAAACCCCTGCCGATCTCAAGTACACCGAGAGCGACGAGTGGATTCGCGTGGAGGGCACGACGGGCACTATCGGCCTGACCGATTACGCGCAGGATCAGTTGAATGACGTGGTGTACGTGGAGTTTCCCGATGTGGGCGCGGCCTTTGCCCAGGGGGATGCTTTCGGCGTTGTGGAGTCGGTGAAGGCGGCGTCGGACATGCATATGCCCGTCAGCGGCACTGTATCCGAGGTCAACCGGGCGCTGGAAGATGCGCCGGAGATCGTCAACAGCGATCCCTACGGCGATGGCTGGTTCATCAAAATCACCATTGAGGACCCCTCCCAACTGGATGGCCTGATGGACGCTGCCGCCTACGCCAAGTACTGCGATGGGCGTGAGTAGGGCGGGCCGACCGATGAGTTACCTCCCTCATACCGACGCCGACCGCCAGGCGATGCTGGCCACCATCGGCGTTGACGCGATAGAGGACCTGTTCGACGCCGTGCCGGAGCCGTATCGTTTCCCGGCGCTCGACCTGCCAGAGCCGCTGAGCGAGATGGAAGTGCTGGCCGAGCTTTACGGCCTGCAGGCCGCCAACGCCAACGCCCAGGACTATGCCATTTTTCTGGGCGCGGGCGCGTATAACCATTTCATCCCCAGCGCCGTGAACCATATCCTGTTGCGAGGCGAGTTTTACACCGCCTACACACCCTACCAGCCGGAAGTCAGCCAGGGCACGCTCCAGGCGATCTTCGAATACCAGAGCATGCTCTGCGCGCTGACTGGCATGCAGGCGGCCAACGCCAGCCACTACGATGGCGCGACCAGCCTGGCGGAGGCGATTACCGTGGCTCTGCTGCACGGGCGCGGCAAACGCCGTAAGGTGATCCTCAGTCCTGGCATCAACCCCCAATACCGCCAGGTGGCCCGGACCTACCTGCAGGGGCAGGACGTGACACTGGTGGGCGATGACCACGCCGCCGAGATCGCTGACCTGACCGCCCTGCTGGACGACCAGACAGCCATGTTAGCCGTGGGCTACCCCAACTACTTCGGCCAGCTGGAAGACTACCAGGGGTTGGCGGCGAAGGTTCACGCGGCGGGCGCGCTGTTGACCTTCGTGGCCGATCCGATTGCCCTGGGCCTTTTTAAGAGTCCCGGCGAATGGGGCGCGGACATGGTGGTCGGCGAGGGACAGCCGCTGGGCATCCCGCTCAGTTTTGGCGGACCCTACCTGGGCTTTTTCGCCTGTACCACGCCGCTGGTGCGCCGCATCGCCGGGCGCATCGTCGGCGAGTCCAGGGACAGCCGGGGACAGCGGGCGTTTGTTATGACCCTGCGCCCGCGCGAACAGGACATCCGCCGCGAGAAGGCTTCCAGCAACATCTGCACCAATCAGGGCCTGATGGCGCTGGCGGCGGCGGTTTACCTGTCGCTGATGGGCAGGCGCGGCCTGCGTCAGGTGGCGGAGTTGTGTTATCACAAGGCGCATTACGCGGCGGACCAGATCGACGCGCTGGATGGTTATCACGTGGACAGGAGCAAACCCTTCTTCAAGGAGTTTATGGTCCGGTGCCCCAGGCCGGTGGCGGCGATCAACGCCTACCTGCTGGACGAATGGGGCATCATCGGCGGGTACGACTTGGGCAAGGACTACCCGGAGCGCGCGGACACGATGCTGGTCGCCGTCACCGAGATGAACACCCGCGAGGAAATCGATGCGCTGGTGGAGGCGTTGAAGGAGGTCGCGGCATGACTGAACCGTTGATCTATGAGCTGAGCGCGCCGGGGCGTTGTGGGGTGCTCCTGCCAGCGGTCGATGTGCCGACCACCGAGCTGCCGAACGAGTTGTTGCGGGCAGACCTTGATCTGCCGGAAGTCAGCGAAGTCGATGTGATCCGCCATTATGTCAGGCTGAGCCAGCTCAACTACGGCGTGGACAAGGGGTTCTACCCATTGGGGAGCTGCACCATGAAGTATAACCCCAAGATCAACGAGGACGCCGCCCGTCTGCCGGGTTTTGCCTACCTGCATCCGCACCTGGAAGCCGAGGAGGCACAGGGCGCGCTGGCGCTGATGTATCACCTGCAGGAATGGCTGGCTGAGATCGCCGGGCTTCAGGGCGTCAGCTTGCAGCCCGCCGCTGGCGCGCAGGGCGAATTCACCGGTCTGCTGATGATCCGGGCCTACCATCGGGATCGAGGGGACACCAGGCGGGCCAAAATCCTGATTCCCAACAGCGCCCACGGCACCAATCCAGCCTCGGTGACGATGGCCGGGTTTGAGGCGGTCGAGCTGCCCTCTGACGAGAATGGCGATGTGGACCTGGCGGCGCTGCGCGATGCCTGCGATGATACCGTCGCCGGCATGATGATCACCATGCCCAGCACGCTGGGACTGTTTGAGCGGCAGATCCTGGAGGTGGTGGAGACGGTCCACGGCTGCGGCGGCCTGATGTACATGGACGGGGCCAACATGAACGCCATGATGGGCGTGGCCAAACCGGGCGCGATCGGGTTCGACGTGATGCATTACAACCTGCACAAGACGTTTTCCACCCCGCACGGCGGCGGCGGGCCGGGCAGCGGGCCGGTGGCGGCCAGCGAGAAGCTGCGGCCCTTCCTGCCGGGGCCGATCGTGGGCATCGTGGAGCCAGCCGGTGGCGAGGACGACGCGCCGCTCTACGGTTGGGTGATGCCGGAAAAAAGCATCGGGCGGCTGAAGGCCTTCCACGGCAACTTTGGCATGCTCGTCCGGGCGTTCACCTACATCCGTATCCATGGCGACCGGGGTCTCAAGGAGGTCACACGCCACGCTGTCCTCAATGCCAATTACCTGCTGGCCAGGCTTCGCGACACCTATCACGTGCCGTATGACCGGTTCTGCGGCCACGAGTTCGTGGTCGAGGGGCGCTGGGCGGACGCGCCGGATATCCACGCGCTGGACATCTCCAAGCGCCTGATGGACTACGGCTTCCACCCGCCGACCAACTACTTCCCGCTGATCGTGCACGAGGCGCTGATGATCGAGCCGACCGAGACGGAGAGCAAGGAGACGCTCGACGCCTTCGCTGAGGCCATGCAAAAAATCGCTGAGGAGGCGCACACCGATCCCGATCGGCTGCACGACGCGCCGCACACCACGCCGGTGGGGCGCGTGGACGACGTGCTGGCGGCCAAACAGCTGGTGTTGTGCTGCGTGCCGATTCCTGACTGGTCCGGCCAGTAGACGACAGACCTGAAGGTGGAGACGTAAGCGACTGGGTTTTCCGGGTATGCGCCCTTCCTCCGCCGTTCCCGGCGAGGGGAGGGCGTTTTTGTTGGCTGGCGCTGCCGGGAGATTTCGTGTAGATTGCCTGGCGGATTTATCCTTCGACAATGGGCAGGTGATGGTTATGGTCGGTCCATGGCCTCGGCTGCGCGGGCGGCTGCGGGTCTTCAACCATGTGATGATCGCCTTGCTGGTCGGAGTGCTGATCGTCTTTGTGATCGAGTCCTTTCTCGTCGACTCTCAGCCCTACGACTACTACATCCTGATGCGCGGCGCGGACCTGTTCTGCTTCGACCAGGGGGTCTTTCATTATGGCTGGCCGTTTTATTATCCCGCGCCCTTTTACACGGCTTTTTGCCTGCCCTACCATTTCGCGGAACCGTTGCTGCGGTGGGTCTGGATGTTGGCTCCGGTGATGATGACGTTGTGGCTGGCGCAGGGTCGGGCGGCGGCGCTGGTCTATCCGCCGCTGGGCGTCCTGCTGCTGATCGGGCAGAGCAGCTGGCTGGTGCTGCCGCCGTTCTGGGTCGGCGTGCGCGATCAGGCTGGTGAAGATGCTCCCTGGTGGTACGGCCTGCTGGTTGCGCTGGGGCTGTTTAAGCCGCACATCGCCCTGCCGGTCTGGGTCTGGCTGGGGTGGCGCTGGCTGAGGCGGCGGCAATGGGCGGCGCTGGCGGCCTGGGCGGCGGGGGTAGCGGTCCTGGTCGTCCCGTCGTTCCTGATCCGCCCCGGCTGGCTGGGGGAATGGCTGCCCCAACCGCGCGGGTACGAGCCGGTGAACCTGGCCACGCTGGCCCAGATTCCGGTGGTTCTGGGGCATGTCACTTTCGCCCCGGAGCGGGAAACGCAGGTCGTGATTTACGCCTTGTGCCTGCTGATGGGTCTGATCCTGTACGCCATCGTCCGGTGGCGGCGGGGCAGGCTGGCGCTTTACGATTGGACGCTGGTCGTGTTCCTGGTCAACCCCATGCTGCACGACTACGATCTGCTGGCCCTGCTGCCTTTTATCGCCCGCAGTCGGCGGCTCCTGTTGCTGGCCCTGACCGTCGGCGTCCTGGTCTGGCTGTTCGCCATGATGTCCCGCGTCACCGCGCCCAAAGGCCGCTGGAGCATGAGCCTGCTGATCACGCTGGTGCTGCTGGCGGATCGCCTGTGGAACGTCAGGCGCGGGAAAGCGGCTCCGGCGGCTTAGCGGCGTCGCTCACTCCGCCGTGCGGGGGCAACCCCCTCCTGGCAGGATGCTTTCCGGATGGGTATCTTCCGCATGATAACAAAGCTCGGTCTGGGTGTGCAGGACCGGCAGCTGATAGCCCCGTTCGATGACGGACGGCGAGTCTGGGGCTGCTGCCTGGCCCCGGATGGTGAACGTTTTATCCACCCAGCGAGTGAGCCGGGCCAGTTCCGGGCGGATGCTGACCTGGAGGACATCCGGCAGGCGCTCCCTAAAGCCCATGCGCACGCAGACCCAGGCCGCGCGGGCGCGCCCCAGCGGGATGCGGAAATCGTTCACGCTGTCGATGAACAGGGCGATGCCGGGGGGTTCATCCGGTTCCAGGGGACACAGCTCGCCGCGCCCGGTGTCCCAGTAATCGCCCGCGCTATTTTCGCTGACCACCGTGAAGGCCCGGTAGTTCCACAGGGGATCGACCGGGTCACGCCACTCGTTGGCGTTGGGGTCCCGGAGGTCTTCGTCCGGGATGCCCCAGGCGTAATAGGGGAAGGTCTGGCCGACCGCCTGGACCTCCAGCCAGAACCACAGCCGCTCCTCACCGTTGGGCAGCAGCTGAATGGCCGGATCGCAGATGTCGATCAGCGCCAGTTCCACATCGTCCCCGGGATCGCCGGGGTCGGCCCCGTAGCGCGTGCCGCCGAGCAGGTTGTATCCCTCGGCCCGCAGGCTGACGGGCTGCTCGCAGGTCTCGTGCGGGGTGGCCTGGAAGTGGTTGAAGGGCGGGCGCAGCGATCCCAGCCACAGCAGCGCGGCGATCAGCGCCCCTGCTAGGCCCATCCCGGCCAGGGCAAAGCGCGTCTGTCCAGGGAACCGCCGGTTTGAACGGTCGTCCATCTGTCTCCCCTCACACGCGGTTGCCGGACATGATGATCACGATGGCCTCGATGATCAGCAGCAGCAGGCTGCATGCCAGGACGGTCAGGCGCAGCAGGGCGCGCAGGGCGTACCCACCGCGTTGACGGACCAGCCGGGGCAGATCAGCCAGCGGCGGCTCGTCGGCGTCGCCGTAGACATACCGGAGGAAGATGACGGCGAAAAAGATGTTGCCGATCAGGTAACGCTGGATGGCGTGGGCCTGGCCGGTGGCGAACATGGTGGCGAAGACGGTCAGCATGCTCGCGGTGGCATAGAGCGGCGTCAGGCGTGGTCGGCCCGCGCCGGGCCAGCGCGGCGGCAGGTCCCGGACGATGAGGACGGCCATCAGGTTTAGCGCGGCGAAGTGGATCATGACGGATGGCCGCTGGCCGGGCAGCCCGGCCCCGGTGACCGCCGTCCACCAGCCCTGCATGAGGTAGCTGGCAAAGGCCAGTGGATCGCCGCCGTTAAACTGCTTGAACCACAGCGTCCGCTGAGCCATCAGCACGTACAGCGGATAGTAGCCGCTGGTCTGATAGAACCACAGGCCCAGGCCGAGGAGCAGGCCGATAGCGCCGAGCATGGCCGCCCAGCCAGGGTTGGAGTCGTCGAAGGCGCGCCGGAGCTTCAGGCAGGAGCGGGGGCTGTCGGGAGCGTCTCCCGCGCTGGCGGCCTCCAGGTGCCTGACGGTCCGCGCCAGGGCCAGCAGCCCAAAGCCGGGGACCAGCGCCAGGGCGTTGGGTTTGGTCAGGCCGACCAGCGCCCCCAACAGGAGGGCCAGGAAACCTCGCAGGACCCTGACGCCCCAGCGCGGCGATGGACGACGGAGGGACAGCCATAGCAGCGCGCCGGAGAGCAGTAAAAATAACCCTTCAGCCATGCCGGCATATAACCACCCCCCGAAGGGCATCAGGGCAATACCGGTCATCAGCAGGGGGCGGCGTGTGCCGGTGATGCCCTGGATGACGGGCGGCAGCAGGGCCATGGCGATCAGGTTAACCAGCCAGCCGGAGCAGTAGTCGCCGCCGGTCAGCCGCAGGGCCAGCGCCGTCAGGTTGACATAGAGGGGCCACCAGGAGCGGTCCGGCAGGAGGGTGAGGTGGCGCTGGCCGGTGAGGGCGTCGTAATCGGTGTAGCCGTTGGCGGCGATGCGGATCAGGGTGCGGCAGTCACCCATCCAGTAACAGGTGCCCCGGAACCTGGCGTGATCCGGCTGACCCGTGGACTGCCAGTAAGCGGTCCAGGCGGCATCGACAGCGAAACTGCCCAGCAGCACGATCAGTAGCACCAGCATCATGGACAGGAATACGGCGTCCCAGGGGTAACCGCCGATGGCTGCCGCGAGGCGTTGCTGCCAGGTGGGGCCGTGGCGGGCAGTCATGATTCGGCCTCGCAGGGGCCGCCGGGGACGGTGCTGCCGGGGCGGTGATCGGCGGCGTGCTGGCACAGCGCCCCGTGCGTCGTCACCGTTTCCAGGGTCCAGGGGGCATCCACGTCCGGCCCGGACCGGACGCGAATGGCGGCGTCCACCCAACGGGTCAGGCGGGCGCGTTGAGGGCGGCTGGTCACCACGACCACCTCCGGCAGGGGGATGAGGGCCTTCGTATCGTCTTCCTCGGTGCTGAAGGTCAGGCATATCCAGCCGGACCGCGCCGTGCCGTAGGGAATGGTATAGCCGTACTGCGCGTTAAAGAACTGAACCAGACCCGATTGATCCCAGTCATCACAGACATGCGCCTGCCGGCCCGCCCAGTAGCCGCCCCGGTCCGTCGTGCCCCACACCGACTCCGGCGTCCAGATGGGATCGATCGGGTTGCGGTCGTCGGCGGGGTTGATACGGCCCAGGTCTTCCCAGGGCAGGCCCCAGGCGGCGTAGGGGAACACCTGCCCGATCACCTCCACTGCGAACCAGAACCACAGGCGCTGCTCGCCGTCGGGCGTGATCTCAACGAAGGGATCACAGAAGTCGATGTTGGCCAGCGGGACATCGTCGCCGCTGTCGTCCGGGCCGCGCCCATAATGCGTGCCGCCCAGGATGTTGTAGCCCTCGGCGCGCATGGTAACCGGCTGGCCGCAGGTCGTATGCCGCTCTACTCCAAACGGCTCGTACTTGGGAGTCAGGATGCCGATCATCAGGATGGCGCCCCCGATCAGCGCGGCCAGGAAAACGCCAGCCAGGACGAATGAGAACTTGCCCATGTTCAGATTCCCAGTTGTGGACCGACGTGCAGCACGATGATGGTCAGCAGCGGCCCCAGCAACCATACAACGAGTCGCAGCAGCGCCGCAAACGTCCCCGGCCCCCGCCGCAGCGCGATCCCCGGCAGTCGCCACAGCGGCGGCTCGTCCGCCGTCCCGTAGACGTATTGCAGGTACAGCGCCAGGAAAAAGATGTTGCCCATCGCGTAGCGGGTGATGGCGTGCACCTGCCCGCTGAACAGCATCACGGCCAGGATGGCCAGCAATGAGAACCGGGCGTAGACAGGCACCCGGTGATGCCTGCCTCCCGGCCAGCGCGGCGGCAGCTCTTGCAGCGCCAGCATCCCGATCAGCAGTGGCGCGCTGAGGCGCATCAACCGCTCCATGCCCAGCAGGTCCAGCCTGCCCTCAGCCAGTTGGAGGAAGCCCCCGGCGAAGTAGTTGAACAGCGTGCCCAGGTCGCCGGGGTAGAACTGTTTGAACCACAGGGTGCGTTGGGCCAGCAGGACGTAAAACGGGTAGTAGCCGCTGGTCTGGTAAAGCCACAGGCCGTTGCCCAGGGCGATGCCTGTGGTTGCCAGGATGCCCGCCCAGCCGGGGTTGGCGTCGCTGAGCCAGCGGCGCAGACGCCCCCGCCAGGGCAGGGGAGTCGCTGTTGCCAGGCGGCGGGCATGCCGATGGCCCTCGATGATCCCCATGACCAGGAAGGCGGGCATCAGGGCGATGCTGTTGGGTTTGGTCAGGCCGACCAGCGTGCCCATCAGCAGCGCGCCGACCCCGACCAGGGCATTGCGCGGGCGGGCGTCCGAACGGGCCTGGGCGCACAGCAACCACAGCACCCCGGAGAACAACAGGAACAGCCCCTCCGCCATGGCGACATACAGCCACAGAGCGTAGGGGATGATCAGCAGGCCGAGCAGCAGGCTGATCCGGCGGGTGCGGGTGAGAGCCTGGAGCACGGGGATGAGCAGGACGACGGCGATGGCGTTGACCGTCCAGCCGGAGCAGGCCCCATCGCCGCTGAGCTGGATGACCCAGGACTGGATCAGCGGGAAAACCGGCCACCAGGAACGGTCCGGCAGGTCGGTGAGATGGCGATGGGAGAGATCGTAGAAGTAATCCGTATAGCCGTAGAGGCTGATGCGGGTCAGCGTGCGGGCGTCGCCCACCCAGTAGCAGGAGCCGCGGAAATTGGCGTAGCGCCCGTCGTGCCGGGCGTGGAAGTCACCCCAGATGATGTCCACGATGAACGCGCCGAGGATGAGGGCGAAGATGGCGACACCCATCGCCGCCACAACGGTGCGCAGCGGGTACCGCTCTGGCATCGGGTTAAACGGCAGCGGTGAAGTCTGGGTGGTGGGGATGATCATCGGGAGTCCGCAGGGACAGGGGGCGCGATCTCAGGCGACTGCTCGCCGTAATTGTGCTACTCGCCTCCGCCCGGCGCAAGTATGGGGAACAGGCCACCCGGATCACCAAAACCGCTCACCCCCCAGGATGTGCGCTGCATGTTGTTGCCTGCGTCTGTGACCGCCTGACGGATTACCGTTTGGGAAAGCGGCTGAGGACGGTCGCCGCGTCCGGCACCGGGGCGCGGTCCCCGATGCGCAGCTCGCCGAACGGCTTGCTCAGGTTGAGCCGTTGGGAGCCGGTGTAAATAGCAATCGGCGTGCCCTCTTCCAGGTAGTCATGCCTGAGGTAAGCCTGCCCAAGCTGGTAGC
>DAOTXK010000119.1:0-14508 GCA_034435395.1 Anaerolineae bacterium
TTTCCATTATGTGTTGCGCGGCGTGTTGGAGATGTATGAGCAACAACCTGGTGATGCCGATTTCTGGCGGGCCGCCGCGGAACAGGCGCTGCCCAATGCTCAGCGGCACCACGCCTATCTTGCGCTCACCAACGTGATTCGGGATCGGCAGGCCCTGGTCGGTATCGCCGAGACGATCGACGCCGTGGAAACGCCCAATGGCCTGGCCGAGGCGCGGCGTGCCGCGGAGTCGTCGCCGCTGCGTCTTGTGCTGGGGCCGCTGGTGGAGGCGTTGAGGGGGGTCGAGCGCGCGCTGCCTCAATGGGAGAGAGGCGATTTCCGGGCAGTCGGCGCGCTGCTGGAGGAGGCTCAAGCCAACCTGGGTAAGGGCGAGCGACTGGCGCACCTTGAACTGACACCGTTTCGGGAGTGGCTGGAGCGGCGTCATCAGGTGGCCGCCGCGTTGAGCGTCACCCTCCAGCGGATCGAGGAGGCCGCCGCCTCGCCCCAGGAGACGCCTGATCCGCGTCTGCATGAATGGCACGCCCGACTGGTCGAGGAGACGGAGTTGTTTCTGAGCGCCGATTACGCCGGGACGTTCCGAGGGTGGCGCGATACCTACGCCGATGTGCTGGGCGTCTACACCGACGAGCACAAGCGCCGCACCCGCAAGTTGTACGATCTGGACGAGATTTTTCACCGGCCCGGCCTGGATAGCCATCCGGCGTATCCGCTCTATCGATTCTGGCGGGAGACGATCGAGCGTCAACCGGAGTACCCCGCGCCGCCGACCGATGAACCAGTGCCGCGATATACCGATGGTGGCGAGCCGTTGGGGCCACGTTCGCCGCTGCCCATCGCCGAGGTTGAGGGTCAGCCCCTGCCGCGCCTGCCTCTGCGTTTGCGGCTGCGACTGAACAGACGCCGCCTGTTGTGGGGAGGAGCGCTGGTGGCGGTGGGGGTGCTCGGCCTGCTGGGACTGTCATGGTTGTCGGGCAGTGGTGGGGCGGGGCCGGTGGCGGTGACCTGGGAGACGTTCACGCCCACCCTCAGCGAGCAAGCGATGGCGGCGGCCACCCTGGCTGCTGTTCAGACCTCCACAGCGGTCGCGGCGGAGTCTACGGCGTCGGTGATGCCTACCGACACCCCGACGATCACCCTCAGCCCGACCGAGACCCCGATTCCCACCCTGGCCCCCGGAGAGGACTTTCTGCCGACGGCTGCCCTCTTCCTGCCGACGAATACGCCGTTGCCTTCCCCGACGGATACCCCCACCCTCGTGCCGACGGTGACGCCCCTTTCACCGTCTCTCACACCAGCGATTTCCCCGAATGCGCTCCTGTCTTCGCCGCCGGTGGCCACCCTGGCCGGGCCATTACATGGCCAGCAGAATATCCTGCTTGCCCTGGAGCAGTACGCCAGCGTTTATCCCTGGCCGGAGGCATGGTTCAGGCCGGGCGATCTCAGCGGTGGCTGGCAGCTGGGCCTGCGCGAACAGGGAATCGGGGAGGATGTGCTGCGCGTGGTGCTGCCCGAAGACCTGCTGTCGCAGATATTTGGGGAAGATGCGGCCATCCGGCTGCGGCGCGTTCAGGTCACGCTCCGGCTTCGTGAGTACGATCCTGCCTTAGTGGCTGAGGGCCGCGTCTATTTTGGATTGGGTTTGCAGGGCGCAGACGAAAGCCGCGTGGCGGTGCAGGTGCAGATGGTGCGCGAGGATGCGATCAACGTCGGCGCGCGGGTGGGCGACCAGTTCCGGGCGCGCAGCACACTGCCGGTGAATGAGGTGCGGGTGGAACTGGCGCTGGTCCGGTACGATGACGGCACGGTGGACCTGTTATTCGATGGGCAACCCATTGACTCCCCCCGTTTCCTGACCGCGCCCAATGCGCCGGTGATGCCATTCCTGTTTGTGCAGCAGGGCGGCGTCGTGATTTCCGTGACCGATCTGATGGCCGAGTTAGAGTGATTGTGGACACCACGCCCCGTCTGCCGAGTTAGGATCGAACTTCGTGCAAGAAGCCAGCCTGAACAAGTATTACCGGATTGAGAATTTTAACGACAGCTTCGCGCCAGGACATTACGCCCGTGTGCTGGATGCTGTCGACCGTCGGAACGGACAGTTGGTCGCCTTCAAGGTGCTGCGCCCGGAACATTTCGTGGTGGGTGAGCTGACCTGGGAGTATCAGGCGTTCGCCAATGAAGCCGAGCTCCTGATGAAGATGTCCGGCAGCGAGCATGTCGTGCGCCTGTTGGACAGCGGGTATATCACCTCGGTGGATGAACGCCCGGTTGACGGCGCGATTGTCTCCTATCAGGCGGATACGCTGGGGTTTATTCGGGACGCCAATGTTTTTGTTGAGCGTGGCTGGCGGCCCTATCTGGCGCTGGAACACCTGCCGCGTACAGAAAACCTGTTCTACCTGATGAAGCCCAATCTCCCCGGTGTGCGCTGGCGTTTGCCCACCGAGGAGGCCCTCGACCTGGCGCTCCAGTTCGCGACAATGTTGAAGCTGGCGCATCAGCAGCGTATCGTATACCTGGACCACAAGCTGGAACACGTCTATTGGGATGGGCAGATGTTGCGCGTGATCGACTGGAACAGCTCGCGGCTGGTGGAACAGGCCAGCACTCAGACGGCCCAGATGTTCCAGATGGACGTGCACCATCTCTGCGTGGGTATCTTGTATCCCATTCTGACCGGGTTATCGCCGCAGAAAACCTCGCTGGTGCCCCAGCCAGCCTCGCCGACCACCCTTAACCAGCGCTACGCGGATGTTAATCATCTGGACTTCGGTGTGGAACCGACTCTCAGCGAGGGATTGCAAAGCCTGTTGCAGAAGGGCGCGGCCAGCGCCTTTCAAAGTGTGGAGGAGTTCTTCGGGGAACTGGCGGAAGCGGCCCGGCATCTGGGGTGGGATTTCCCCCACCGTCCTGCCGATGACGCGCTCCGCCTGGTCCGGTCGCGGACGCGCGCCGGTCTGGCCAAGTTGCGGGCCGGGCAATCCGCCATCCGGGAGGCGCGTGACCTGCTGCGCGAAGCGGCCATCGCCGAGGGGATCAATAAGGATGCTGAACAGGAACTGCACCGTCTGTTGGCCGCGATCAACGAGATGCTCGCCCGGCGCGTGATTCCTTGAGGGGGCTGCGCGGTGGTGGCTGTATGGAACCGGAGTGCCTATGAATGAGTTGACTCAACAACTGGCGGAGCTGCGGGCGCGGATTGAGACGCTGCCCGCCATGCCGGACCCGATGGAGGTGACGGCGCTGGAGAGCGAAGCCCGTCGTCTGTTAACCGCGGCCAAAAACACGCCGCTGGAAGCATCGGCGCGGGAGTTGTTCGCGTTGCTGGCCAGGCGGACGTCAGCAGCAGGCGGCGAATCGTCATCGGAAGAGGCTGCACCCGCGGACACCAGCGCCATTGAAGGGCTGTTGCGGCGGGCGCGCATCCGCATTGAGCTGGCCGGCGATGAGGACGATGTGGACGAGGCGGTGGACATCCTGGCCGAAGCGCTGGCCCTCGAGCCGGAGAATCCGGAGACGTTGGCGCTGCTCCGGCAGGCAGCCGCCCGCAGTGAGATGCTGAACATGCGCGTGCGCGAGCTGTTGCGGCGCTATGGGATCATGCTGCCGTTGGAGCCGCCGTCCGAGGAGCTACCTCCACCCGTGGAACCAGCGCCCCCGCAGCCGGTGGCCGGGCGAGCGCCGGCGGCGGATGCGGGCGGGCCAGAGCCAGCCGAGCCACGTGCGCCGGGTGGGCGCACCGTGGATATTCAAACGCTGGCCTCACAGATGACGCAGATGTATTACGCTGGCGATTACCAGGAGGCTGTTGACCTGGCGAATCGTATTCTGGAACGGCAGCCGGATAACCCCACGGCTCTCGAATACCGTCAGAAAGCCGAAGACAATATCCTGCGGGGCATTGTGCCGGACCACCGGATTCCTTTTGAGGCGCGGGTGGCTTACAACCGCGCCAATTCGCTGGCGCGCGCCGGGAATTACGATGACGCCGAGCGGCTGTACCGTGATGCGCGCGATATAGCGGAAGCGGCCGGGATTCCTTCCTGGAAGGACGCCGAACAGGCGCTGCTGGAGATTCAGGACCTGGCCCTGTCGCGGGAATTACTGCGCGAAGGCGACCGGCTGATGGCCGCCGACGACTGGCCGGATGCCATCCGCCAGTACGAAGGCGCGCTGCGGGTGGTGCCCAACGATCCGATGGCCCAGGACCGCCTGGAGAAGGCCCGCCATATCCTGGCCCAAACCGAGCAGGCTGAGGCGCAGTTGGCGGCCATGGGCGGCACGCTCATTGAGCGTGCGACCACCTTGCAGCATGTGATTAACAACCTGGTGATGACGCGCCAGCAGCTTCCTGGCAGCACGCGCCTGGCCGCTCTGCTTCAGGAGGCGCAGAGTCGCCTGCACGCGATCAAGTCCCAGCTGAACGATCAGGCGCGGGTGGCCCTGGCCCGCATGGAAAGCACGATGGCACTGGACGAGCGCCTGCGGCTGACCACGGAAGCGGTCCGGGCGCTGGAAGCGGCGGCGGCGTTGGACCCCGGCGATCAGGCCATCAATGCCCAGTTGCAGGAAGCGCGTCAGGATGAGGCGCAGATGCACGAAGCCCGCACCATGATCGAGCGGTCGTCATCCCTGATCGCGCAGAACGTGGACGCCGAACTGTCCCAGGCGCGGGCCATGCTGGCCGCCCTCGGTCGGTTTTCTCAGGACCCCCGCTACCGGCAGGTGGTCAACGACCTGATGGAGCGATACATCGACCGGGTGGAAGGGGCCATCGCCCAGGGCGACATCCCCTCGGCGGAGCGCTGGTTGAGTCTGTTGAAAGATGAACCGTTCCGCGTGTTGGGCCGCCGGACGGACCTGCTGCGGCTGGAAGTCGCTCTGCGCCGCCTGCGGAATCGGCGCAGCCTGCGCCAGGGTCTGGTGGTGCTGGTCTTGGTCCTGATTGGCGTGGTTATTCTGCTTGCCACCAGGTCCCGCTGGGAGCCGGTCTTTCAGGCGATTGTTAACCCGCCGACGGCGACGCCAACCTCCACCCCGACCCTGACCTTCACGCCGAGCAGCACGCCCACGCCAACCCCGTCGCCAACTTTCACCAGCACCCCGTCGCCAACGTTCACCGCCTCGCCGACAGTGACGCCGAGCTGGACCGTCACGGCCTCGCTGACGCCCACCCACACCAACACGCCCACGCATACTTACACGCCCACGCTGACCTATACACCCAGCGACACGCCAACGCCGTCCGACACCCCGACCGTCACCCTGACTCCCACCATCACGCTGACTCCGTCCCTGACCATGACACCCAGCAACACGCCGCCGCCGCCGGTGCTATGCCGGGTGTTTGTGCAGCGGGAGGGCGGCGTGAACGTGCGCAGCCAGCCGAGCCTGACGGGCAGCCGGATCGTGATGGTGGCCTTGCAGGGCCAGGCGATGAACGTGCTACAACAGACTCGCGGCGAGGACGGCAACACCTGGTTCCTGGTGAATATCGTTTTGGATGGCGCTCAGGTGCAGGGCTGGGTCTATCGGGGCGGCGTGGTCGAGCTGACCGAGTGCCCGCCGCCGCTGTAAGAGGGCGGAGGCGGATGTCATGGCGTGTGGGAGTCGACAGGCGTGCCCAGGGCCGGCGCGCCTGATCGTAAGGAGAGGTGTGAATGACCCGTAACCCATCCGGCTACTACCGACCCCAGACCATCGCCGAGGCCGTCCGGTTGTTATCCCAGCCGCATATCACCGCCGTGCTGCTCAGCGGCGGGGCGCTGCGGTTCGCCACCACCGACGATCCCGACTATGAGGCCGTGGTCGATTTGCAGGCCATCAACGAGCTTTCCCGGATGACGACGGCACAGGATGGCACGTTGCTCCTGGGCGCTAACGCCACCTTTGAAGCGGTGGCCAGCTACGGCCAGATGCCGCCCCTGCTGCGGCAGGCGCTGACCCGCTCGCTGCCCTGGAACCGGCGCAATACGATCACCCTGGGAGAGGCCATCGAATATCCGGGAGAGGTCGCCGAAGCCTTCGCCGCGCTGCTGGCGCTGGACGCGACGCTGATTTTCGCCATGCCGGAGGAGCGCCGCATCCCCCTCTCGGCGATGGGGGCGGTGGTGGAGCAGCCTGCCGTGCCGCAGAAGGGGTTGATCACGGCGGTCGAGATTCCGGCCCCCGCTCCCGGCCAGGTGTGGGGAGAGGCGCACGTGGCCCGCACCCCTGCCGATGCGGCGATCGTCAGCGCGGCGGCGGTGCTGGTCATCGATGAGGGAGGCACCATCACCCGGGCGCGGCTGGCTTTGACCGGCGTGTGGCCCGAACCGGCTCGCCTGGCGGCAGCGGCGGCAGCGGCCCTGGTCGGCGGCCCGTTGGAGAAAGGACGCATCGAGAAGGTGCTCGCTGCCCTCGACGCCGAGATCGCCCCCGTGGCCGACTACCGGGGGGGCGTCGAGTACCGCCGGGCGATGGCCCGCGTCCTGACCAGCCGGGCGCTGGCGCAGGCCAGGGTGTGACGGAGGAATGGGGGAGGACATGGATATCACGCTGACCATCAATGGGACGACCAAAACGCTGACCATTCACCCCTCAGATCGCCTGTTGAACGTGCTGCGGCGCGAGACTTACTTCAGCGTCAAACACGGCTGCGAGACCGGCGACTGTGGCGCGTGCACCGTGCTGCTGGACGGCAGGCCGGTCAATAGCTGCGTGATGCTGGCGGCGCAGGCCGATGGCCATCACATCACGACCGTCGAAGGGCTGGGCACCGCCCAGGAGCTGCATCCGCTACAACAAGCGTTCATCGAAACCGGCGCGATACAATGCGGTTACTGCACCCCGGCGCAGTTGCTGGCCGCCAAAGCGCTGCTGGACAGGAAGCCGAATCCCACCGAAGCGGACGTGCGGGAAGCGCTGGCGGGTGTGCTCTGCCGCTGCACGGGTTACGTGAAGCCGGTGCAGGCGGTGTTACGCGCGGCCGCCGCGCTGCGCGGCGAGCGAGTGGAGCCGTTTGCGCCGCTGGAGCGGGCGATCCCGCTTCCCGTCGAGTTTTTTGAGTATCCTGGCGAAGGGGGTGAGCCACCGCTTCCTGGTGAGGAGAGCGGACCGCAGGTCCAGACGCGCACGCTGCCCATCGTCGTCACGCCGCCGGAGCTTGCGCCGCGCAAAGTTGTCGGCCAGCCGGAGCCGAAAGTTGATGCGGTCAAGCTGGCGCTGGGGCGCGCCGTCTTCACCGATGACTTCGAGATGCGCGGCATGTTGCACGCCGCTCTGCTGACCAGCCCTCACGCTCACGCGCGCATCAGGCATATCGACGCGACGGCGGCCAGGGCTTTGCCGGGCGTCCATGCCGTGCTGACCTACCAGGACGTGCCGCGTGTGCATTACGCCAGTGGTGGACAGAGTTACCCCAATCCGCTGCCCTACGATCAGGTCAGCCTGGACCGTAAGGTCCGCCATGTAGGGGACCGTGTGGCAGTGGTGGCGGCGGAGACGCCTGAGATCGCCCGCCAGGCGCTCCAGCTGATCGCCGTTGACTACGAGGTGCTCCCGGCAGTGTTTGATGCCGAGGAGGCTATGAAACCCGGCGCGCCAGTGATCCATGATGAACCGGACGTGGAGGGTATCTACGACGCGCGGCGCAACATCGTCCATCATATCGAGGCGCAGGAAGGCGACGCTGAAGCCCAGTGGGCCAAAGCCGATCATGTGTTCGAAGGTGAGTACCGGGTGCACCAGGTGCAGCAGGCGCACATCGAGCCGCACGTCTGCATCACGTACTGGGATGAGGACGATCGTCTGGTGGTCCGCACCAGCACGCAGGTGCCGTTTCACACCCGCCGCATGTTGGCCCCGCTGCTTGGCCTGCCCGTCAAACGCATCCGCGTGATCAAACCGCGCATCGGCGGCGGTTTCGGCGGTAAGCAGGAGATGTTGATCGAAGACCTGTGCGCGCACCTGACCATCGCTACCGGGCGGCCGGTGCGCTTTGAGTATAACCGCGAGCAGGAATTCACCAGTTCCCGCAGCCGCCATCCGCAGGTCTTACGCTTCAAGACCGGCGTGACCAAAGACGGCAGGGTCGTGGCGGCGGAGCTGTATATCATTGGCAACACCGGGGCTTACGGCACGCACGGCCTGACGGTGCAGATGGTCTCCGGCTTTCGCGGCCTGACCACCTACAATGCGCCGTACAGCCGTTTTGTGTGTGATGTGGTGTACACCAACCGCCCGGTGCCCGGCGCTTACCGGGGCTACGGCGCGCCGCAGGCGCTCTACGCGCTGGAAGTGCACATGGAAGAGATCGCCGACGCCCTGGGCATGGACGTGATCGCCTTCAAGCGTCGGAACTGGATCAAGGTCGGCGACTCGATGGTCATGTCGCGGGCGCTGGGCGAGGGGCGGGAAGGGTTTGAGCAGATCGTGCGGAGCAGCGCCCTGGACCAGTGCGTGGAGATCGGCCTGCGGGCCGTGCAATGGGACCAGAAGCGCCGTAACCCCGGCGACGGCCCGGTGAAGCGCGGTCTGGGCATGGCGGTGGCCATGCACGGCTCAGGGATCGCTGGGCTGGATATGGGCGCGGCCAGCATCAAGATCAACGATGATGGCTCGTTTAACCTGCTGGTCGGGGCGACCGACCTGGGCACCGGCTCAGACACCGTGCTGGCGCAGATCGCGGCGGAGACGCTCGGCGTGCCGCTGGAAGACATCCTCATCTACTCGTCCGATACGGATTTCACCCCCTTCGATACCGGCGCTTATGCCAGCAGCACGACGTACATCAGCGGTGGCGCGGTCTTTAAGGCGGCGACCGAGGTCCGCGAGCAGGTTCTTCAGCATGTGGCGACGCACCTGATCAAGGGTGTTGAGCCGGACGAGCTGGACCTGGTGGACCGCCGGGTGGTCGCGCCGGACGGGCGCTCGGTGACGCTGGAGCAGGTGGCCCTGCACAGCCTGCACCAGGAAGATCAACACCAGATCATGGCGACGGCTTCTCACATGAGCTACGAAAGCCCGCCGCCTTTCGCCGCCCAGTTTGCGGAGGTCCTGGTCGATACTGAAACCGGGCAGGTGACGGTTGAGCGGCTGCTGATGGTGGTCGATTGCGGCGTGGCCATCAATCCCATCACGGCGTCGGGCCAGGTGGAGGGCGGCATGACCCAGGCGCTGGGCTACGCCCACAGCGAGGAGATGGCTTACTCGGACACCGGCAAGGTGGTCAACACCCGCTTTGGCGATTACCGCATTTACCAGGCGAATGAGATGCCCGACCTGGAGGTGATCTTTGTGGAGACCTACGAGCCAAGCGGTCCCTACGGCGCGAAGGCGGTAGCGGAGATTCCCAAAGACGGCGTCGCTCCGGCCCTGGCCAGCGCCATCCATGATGCGACTGGCGTCTGGATTCGGGAACTGCCGTACACGCCGGAGCGCGTCTGGCGGGCGCTGCACCAGAGGTGAGGCGGGGCCATCATGAAGCTCATGTCCGGGGGCGTTCCGCCGTGGAGCGCCCTGGCTTTTGTACGGCTGAGGTCGGGACCCGCTAGGGGTTGCGTCGTCTACCGATTCCCGTCACAATGCAGGCATGATGGCACCGCACGCCTTTGTTTTCATCAAAACTGACGATCAGGTAGCGCTGGGACGGGCCATCCTCCGCATCAATGCCGCCCGCCGCCAGCGATTGGCTTACGCCTCCTTACTCCTGACCGCTCCGCGCCGCAAATGGATAGCCCTGTTGCTGGGCCGCAGCGGGACGGTCGATCACCTGTTGATGCGAAACCTGAGCGGCCAGTTGAGCACCATCGCCTTTGAGTTGCAGCTCGATGAGATGGGTTTCCTCTACCGGTTGCATCGGGTTGGGCGGACGGTGAGCGCATTTGAGTCGAATCTTCAGTTCCATGCCAATCACCGTTTGCAGATGCTGGAGTCGTCCCGTGATGTGAATACGCTTGATCTGGCCGAGCCGATCGACCGTTTTGTGCTGAGGCGCTTTCAGGAGCGCCAACATCCCCGCGCGCCGATAACCACGCGGGAAATCCCGCGCGATGTATGGTCATATTACCTGGGCGACCCGGCCAAACTGCGGGTGGTGCTCCGCGCGGATGTTGACGAACAATATATCGCCAGCCTGTTAGCGCCCGGGTTCAATCCCGAAGCGGCGTTCGAGCAACTGGTATCGGTGCTGGACCTGCCATATCTTCCCTCGGATGACGTGCTGGTTTCCACCGGCCAGGGGAGAGAGAGGCGCGTCGACGGTTACGCCCTGACCAGACCGGAAACGTGGCAGGATGCCCTGCCGGCTGGCTGGCGGCGGATGCCCTCAATACCCCTGCCAAGAAGTTAGGGAGCCGCGCACGTATTAACGGATTTCTTATAGATTTTTCCCGGCCTTAAGTTGACATTTTGGGGCCTATTTGTTAGACTTCTGGCGGTCGTTTTGTGAAATATGACACTTTTTGTCTAGTTATTTCCGCCGTTCCTCAACTGTTCAGGTCAGGATGATGGGCACATGAATTGGAGAAAGGCTTTACACCGGTGGGCTTGGGGCGCTACGGGCCTGTTGCTGTTGCTGGTTATCCCCGGCCAGGTGAGGGCGCAGTCCGGCGTGCAGTCCGGCTCGCTGGATGCCGGGGACATTTCCGGCCTGTTTGGCGTGGTTCTGATCCTGGCGATTTTGGTCTTCCTGCTGGTGGAAGGGCTGCTGATCTTCGCCATCGTTCGTTTTCGGCGGCGCGCCGACGATGAAACGCCGGACCAGGTGCATGGCAACACCCGGCTGGAGGTGGGCTGGACGGTCGGCTCAGCGGTCCTGGTGGTGATTCTGTTCTTCTTCACCCTGGGCTTTTACCAGCAGCCGCGCGGCCTGCCGGCTGGCGCGGAGCCGCTGACCGTTGAAGTGACGGGCTATACGTGGGGGTGGGAATATTATTACCCGGACGCCGGCGTCACCCTGAACAGCCGCGACGGTGAGGCGCTCAATGCGCCTGCCGGTCGCCCGGTTGTGCTGGAAATTGCGTCCAGGGACGTGCAGCATAGCTTTTGGGTGCCAGAGTTGGCGGGCAAGGTGGACGCCATACCGGGCCGCGTGCAGCGTCTCTGGTTTCAGGTGGATGAACCCCGTCAGTACGTCGGGCAGTGCGCCGAGTTCTGCGGCCTGGAGCACTACCGGATGCTGATCACGCTTGACGTGCTGGCCGCCGATGAATTCGCCGCGTGGATGGAAGGTCGGGCCGCGGAAGTCGTCGCGGCAGAACAGGCGGCGGGGGAAGTTGATCTAGGCGCAGAGGCGCAGACGCTGGTCGGTGATCCGGTTGCCGGGCTGGCGCTGTACAACGGGTTGGGCTGCCAGGCCTGCCACTCGCTGGACGGTATGCAGCTGGTCGGACCGACGTTTCAGGAGCTGGGCCAGCGGGCGGCTGAACGCCGGGACGGTTACACGGCTGAGGCGTACCTTGCCGAGTCAATTCTGCGGCCCTGTGACTTCGTGGTGGAGGGGTTTGTCTGCGTGATGCCCCAGAACTATGGCGACCGGCTGACCTCGCAGGACCTGGCGGACCTGATGGCCTTTATTCTGGAGCAATGATCAGCGGGCGGTTAGGGCGGCGTTGTCAGCGCGTGAGTTGCTGGGCAAGTTTGGGCAAGGGAGGTAAACGGTTATGGCGACATCTGTAGCGCCCCGCGTGCGGGTACAGGCGGAACCACGGGGGTTGCTGGCGTGGATCACCACGGTCGATCACAAGAGGCTCGGTATCCTGTATACCGGCACCGCGATCGTGTTTTTTGTCCTGAGCGGCCTCCTGGCGCTGTTGATCCGGCTGGAACTGGCCGCGCCGGGCGATGACGTGCTGGGCGGGCTGGCGCAGGCGCAGGGGACCACCGCGCCAGACCTTTACAATCAACTCTTCACCATGCACGGGACGGGGATGATCTTCCTGTTTGTCATCCCGATCCTGGTGGGGCTGGGCAATTACCTGGTGCCGCTGCAGATCGGCGCGCGGGATATGGCTTTCCCGCAGCTTAATGCGCTGAGCTACTGGCTGTATTTGTTTGCCGGACTGTTCATGTTCAGCAGCCTCATCCTGCCAATCGGCGCTGCGGCTATCGGTTGGACGGGTTATCCGCCGTTGAGCACAACGCTGGAGAAGGGGCCAAGTGTAGACATCTGGATTCTGGGATTGCAGTTATTGGGCGCGTCGTCGTTGATGGGCGCGGTCAACTTCATCACCACCATCCTGAACATGCGCGCGCCTGGGATGACGATCTGGCGCATCCCGGTGTTCACCTGGACAGTGCTGGTGACGGCGTTCATGATATTGGTGGCCACGCCCATGCTGAGTGGCGCGCTGATGTTGCTCCTGGCCGACCGCAACCTGGGCACACAATTCTTCGCCGTAGCCGGTGGCGGCGACCCGATACTCTGGCAGCATATGTTCTGGTTTTACTCCCACCCGGCGGTGTACATCATGGTGTTGCCGGCGATGGGGGTGGTCTCGGAAATTCTGCCGGTATTTTCCCGCAAGCCGCTGTTCGGCTACCAGGCGATTGTCTGGTCCTCCATCGCCATTGGGGCGATGGGCTTTGCCACCTGGGCTCACCACATGTTCACCACGGGATTGACGCCAGTCACGCAGGCGTTTTTTGTGCTTTCGACGATGGCCATCGCCGTGCCGACGGGGGTCAAAATCTTTAACTGGATCTTCACCATGATCGGCGGGTCCCTCCGGCTGGATACCCCGCTGTGGTTTATGGTCGGGTTCATCAGCACCTTTGTGGTCGGCGGCATCACTGGCATTTTCCAGGCGATCCTGCCCATTGATACCCAGCTTCACGACACGTACTGGGTGGTGGCGCACCTGCATTACGTGCTGTTTGGCGGGACGGTGTTCGCTGTTTTTGGCGGTCTGTACTACTGGTGGCCCAAGATTTCGGGCTGGATGCTCAGCGAGCGGATCGGCAAGTGGCACTTCTGGCTGATGTTCCTGGGCTTTAACCTGACGTTTTTCCCCATGCATATCCTGGGGCTGATGGGCATGCCGCGCCGCATCTACGATTACAGCCCGGAGCGCGGCTGGGATGTGTGGAATGTGATGTCCACCGCGGGCGCTTTTTTGATCGCGGCCTCGGTGCTGGTGTTCCTGCTCAACCTGTTGTGGAGCGCGGCGCGCCGTCAAGAGGCGGGCGACGACCCCTGGGAAGCCGATACGCTGGAGTGGCTGACCACTTCTCCGCCGCCCCCCCATAACTTCGATGAGATTCCCGTGGTACACAGCCTGCGCCCGACGCGCGATGTCCGATTGGGTTTGATCAAGGGAGGGACCGATGAGTAGCGAGAGTCGAACCTCGCCCCACACCCATGAAGCGATTCACCTGCCGCCGCCCAGCTGGGGGCCTGTCGTCGTCGGGTTCGGCGCGACGGTGACCGGGGTGGGGCTGGTGCTGTTGGCGTATCCATTGCCCTGGCCGCTGGTCTTTCCGTTTGGGCTGTTGCTGTTGCTGGGAGGAGTCTGGAAGATCAGCAATTTTTCGCTGATTGAAGAATTGTCTCCCTCCATGGGCGTGAATAGCCGGATGCTGGGGATGTGGGTCTTCCTGGCGTCAGAGATCATGTTTTTTACGGGGCTGATCGCCACCTTCCTGGGCTACCAGGCTCGCGCGGAAGATGTCGCCCGGTTGTTAGATGTGCCGCTGATGACGGTCGGGACGTTCGTGCTGCTGTCCAGCAGTTTCGGCGCGGTATCGGCGCTAGCGGCCATCCGGCAGGGCAGGGTGAGGACCTTCCGCAACTGGCTGATCGCGACGATGGTCATGGGGGCCTTGTTCCTGGGCGTCGAGCTGCTGGAGTGGTCGGCGCTGATGGGGCATGGGATCACCACCGGCACCCTGTATGGGTCGGCGTTTTTTACTCTGACCGGCTTTCACGGCCTGCACGTGCTCATCGGCATCGCCTGGATGGCTTTTTTATTGGCGCGGACGCTGCTCGGCAGGGTGTCCTCCTCATCGGCGGTGGGCGTGGAGGTGTTTGGACTCTACTGGCACTTTGTCGACATCGTCTGGATCATTTTGTTCACCATCATCTACCTGATTTCGCGTTGAAGCGGGAGGTGGGAAGACCATGACTGAATATACGGCGCAACTGACCGCCGGCGAGCGCCAGAAGCGGCCGAATTACCTGGCGATTTTTGCCGCGCTGGCGCTGATCACCCTGATCGAGGTGACGGTGGCGTCTCATTGGCCAGTGGTGCTAGTCATCCTGTCGCTGACCAAGGTGGCGCTGGTTGCCATGTATTACATGCACCTGAAGTTCGAGAGCAGGTGGTTTACCGCCGTCTTTCTGGTGCCCATACCTTTCGTGCTGCTGGTCATCGTGGTCATGATCGTGGCCCTGGCCCCGGTCCCGGCGGGGGTGGCGGCGGCGGGCTTCTGCTCGGTGTGGTAGACGGGCAGGACCGTTGGAGGGCGGAAGACTTCAGCAAAGGCGAGGGCCCAGAGGTGGAGGCCCCACACCCGAATTTTTGCCCC
>DAOTXK010000120.1:0-53944 GCA_034435395.1 Anaerolineae bacterium
GGCTGGCGATCTGCTGGGCGATGGCGGGATCGATGGACGAGATGCCGTAGCTGGGGCCGCCCTGACTCTGGAAGTAGTCGTCGAACTGGGACCCGGCGGGCAGGCCGACCACCGTGCCCCGCAGGCCGGACACCGGCTCCTCGACGATGGCGGGCAGACCCCCGCTCCCGGCGGTAGTGGCGGCGGTCGGCAGCGGGGTGATGGTGGCCGTTGGGGTGGCGGTGGGAGTCCCGGTGGGAGTCCCGGTGGGGGTGGCTGTCGATGTGGCGGTCGACGTGCTGGTCGGCTGGGCGGTCAGGTTGCAGCCGCTGATAAGCAGCGCGGCCAGTAACGCCGCGATCCCCCACCATAACTGTTTACCATTCATCACGATCAATCCTTTTGGTCGCCGTAATTTCTACGCAAAGTCGGGCGTCTCCCGCCGTCCAGATGCCCTGGCGGTTTTGCCGGTTCTGCTGATGTTTATGGGTTCGGCGGGGAGACGTTCCGCCATGCGATAGTTCTTCCGGCCCTCGCCGCGCCCGATCATGGGCCTTTGCGGCGGGAAGGAGGGCGGCTGTTCACGACCGCCCCGTTCGTCTCAAGGGGGGCCGGCGTCCGTGAGGCGGCGCTCAGGTCTCCAGGTGGTAACGCAGCGGGCGGGAGCGCGTCGGGTGGCGGAGCTTCCGCAGGGCCTTGGCCTCGATCTGGCGGATGCGCTCGCGGGTCACGCCGAAGTGTTTGCCGACCTCCTCCAGGGTGTGGTACTGGCCGTCGTTCAGCCCGAAGCGCATCTCCAGCACCTCGCCCTCGCGGTCGATGAGCACCCGGAGCGCGCCCCGAATCTGCTCTTTAAGCAGCTGGCGGCTGGCGGCCTCCACCGGGCCGGGCGTCTTGTCGTCCTCGATGAAGTCGCCCAGCGAGGAGGAGTCCTCCTGGCCGACCGGCATCTCCAGGCTCATCGGTTCCTGGCTGATGCGCATGATACGGCGCACCTTGCTGGCGGCGCGGCGCAACCGCCGCTGCTGGCTCTGGGTGAGGGGTTGGCCTCTCTCCCAGGTCTTTTTGATCGCCCGGGTTTCCTCCGGGGTGAGGAATTCCATCTCCAGCGCGATCTGCTCGGCGGACGGCTCGGTGCCCAACTGCTGGATCAGGTCGCGCTCGACGCGCATCAGACGGTTGATGGTCTCCACCATATGCACCGGGATGCGGATGGTGCGGGCCTGGTCGGCGATGGCCCGGCTGATGGCCTGCCGGATCCACCAGGTGGCGTAGGTGCTGAATTTATAACCGCGCGTGTGGTCGAATTTTTCGACCGCTCGCAGCAGGCCGATGTTGCCTTCCTGAATCAGGTCCAGGAAGTTGATGCCCCGGCCCATGTACCGTTTGGCCACCGAGACGACCAGCCGCAGGTTGGCCCGCGTCAGGGCTTCGCCCGCTTCTTTGGCGCGCCGTTCGGCCAGTTCGAAGGCATCCAGGATACGCTCAGCGGCGTCCGGCGTGGCCTTGATCCACTTATTGACCGTTCTGGCTGTCAGCCGGTTGCTGCGCAGGGCATCCTGCAGGGTGGGGGGCAGGAGGTAGATCGCCTGGAACACGTCGAACAGGCTGCGTGCCAGGTCGGTCCACTCATTGTCGTGGCCCCAATCCCGCTGGCGGAGGTAGTGGCGGATGCCCGATTCGGCATCGCGGTTCCAATCGGCGCGCAGGGCCTGCGCTTCGTCGATGATCATGTCCAGGTCGGGCGGCTCCAGGCCGAAGGCTTTCGCCTGTCGACAGAGCGTTTTCCAGGCGGCGTTGGCGTGCTGGACCAGCAGAAGCACGACATCCGTCGTCTGGTTGAGGTGTTGCTCATCCGCCGCCGAGGCGCACTCGTCAAGCAGGTGGGCGGCGGCCATCTCCGCTGCCAGCCACATCTCGCGGTTGTTGTCAAGCAGTTCGACCTGGCCGATTTCCTTGAGGTACATCCGCACCGGATCATCGGTCAGGGAACCCAGGCTTTCATAGAGCGGTTTTTCGTCCTCGTCCTCGTCTTCGCCGGAATCCAGCTCGTGGAGACTGTCCAGCGGGCTGAGGGATTCCAGGTCGAGGTCCTCCTCGTCCTCGCCGACATCGATCTCCGCTTCGTCGAGGTCGGCATCGTCGAACAGCGCCAGCTCGTCGTCATCGGGGGCGTCCTCATCCGGCCCATCCTGGCGACGATCAGCGGCCAGCGCCGCTGGTTCAATGGACCGGGACTTCTCAGTACGCCTCTTTCGTTTAGCCATGAAAACCTCCGGTGCCCAGCGCCAACAACGGCAACAACCGGGTGAATACCGTGGGTGGGGGAGTCCTGAGCGGTGTAGTGGCCAGCCGTCCGCGCCAACCTTCTTGCTTATAATACGTCTGGCGGCAAAATTCAAATGCCAACTTCCGGGTGGAAACGGGTTACTGGTGGGCCAGTTGCGCCCGGCGGTGCAGGGTCCGGTCTAGGTGCCAAATGGCAATGTCATAGGCGTCGATGACGTCGTCATACATCGGTTTGTCATCGGGATCGGCTTCCAGCAAGGCGAAGCGCAGTTCTTCAATGGCGCGCTTGAGCCTTTCCTGCCGCAGAGACAAAACCTTGTCCACCAGTTCGGTGTCCGGCTCGCTGGGCAGGCGGCCCTGTTTGCGTTGCTGCTTCTGGATGGACGGGAGTTCCGGGCGCAGAGAGCCGGGAAGCACAGACTGGAGCACGAGCAGCGGGTCCCGCCGGGCCAGCAGCTCGTCCACCTGGTCGCCCAGCGAATCGCCCATGGTTTCCCGGATGTAACGCTGCGGCTCCATGTCGTCCTGGCTGAGCGCCTGCTGCAACGCCCGCAGGATGACCTGATGGGCGGGGTCGTGGAAGTCCTCGGCATCCAGCGGCCCCAGCGCCTGGTGGATGTACCGCCTGAGAGCCTCGTCGCGGGCGGCGGCGATGGCGGCTTCCGCCACTTCCCGCAGGACGCGGTTGGCCTTGTAGAGCCGTTCGGGCCTGTCCAGCAGCACGCTCAGACAGTAGGCTTCCTGCAGGCGGGTGGGATAGTCATGCCGGTGGGCGATCCGGTCCGGGCTGCCGGGGGATGCCGCTTCGCCCGCCCCGATCTCGACGGTGGTCTCATCCTCCGGCGGCGGGGCTTCGTCATCTTCCGGGCGCGGGCCTTCCTCCCAGGGCTGGGCGGGGGGCGCGTCCGGTGGGGGCGGTGACGGCTGCCGCCATCGGGCCGCCGCCCGGTCCATGGCAGGGGTGCGTCGCCGCTGGCGCAGCTGGGGATGGAGGGGACGCTGGCGGGCGGCAGCGGATCGACTCTCCAGGGCGATCTCCATCAGCCGCCGCTCGGAGAGGTGCAGCCGGAGGGCCAGCTTTTGCACGTTGGCTTCCTTATGCAGGTCGCTTTCGGTGGCCGTGAGCAGCGGCAGCAGGGCGCGGGCCACTTTCTCTTTCTCGAAGACGGTGGCGGCGCGCGGGTCCAGGCCCGCCGTCCCGACCCGGATCACGTAATCGGCGACCGGCTCAGCTTCCCTCACCAGCCGTTCCCATTCCTCCGGGCGGTCCCGGATCAGGGCGTCGGGATCGTGGCCGGGGGGTAGCTCCAGCACGCGCATGTCGATTCCCAGGCGGCTGGCCTGGCGCATGGAGCCGTCGCGGCTGAAGATCGCCGGGCCGGCGGCGTCGAGGCTCTGGCGGGCCACGTCGAGGCCGCGCATGGTGGCGCTGACACCCGCCTGATCCGGGTCCAGGGCCAGGATGAGGCGGTCGGCGTAGCGGCGCAGGGACTGGAGCTGCGGCTCGGTCAGGGCGGTGCCCATCTGGGCGACGACGTTGCGGAAACCGGCCTGGTGAGCCTGCATCACATCCATGTAGCCCTCGACGATGACCGCTGTCTCCGTCTCCCGAATTTCCCGGCGGGCCAGGTCCAGGCCGAACAGGGTTCGCGACTTGTCAAACAGGTCGCTCTGCGGCGAGTTGAGGTATTTGGGCTGATCATCCTCGCGCAAGGCCCGCGCCCCAAAGCCGATCACGCGCCCGCGCCCGTCCCGGATGGGGATGACCAGCCGATGACGGAAGCGGTCATAGACCCGCCCGTCGTCGGAGCGGACGGCCACCCCGGCGGCCACCAGGTCATCGACGGCGTAACCCAGGCCGGTCAGGTGATCCAGCGTGATCTGCCAGCCGTCCGGGGCGTAACCCAGCAGGAACGCCTCCATGGTGGCCGCGTTCAGCCCTCGCCGGGCGACGTAGTCGCGGGCCAGGGCCGCCGCTGGCGATTCCAGCAACTGGCGGTGGAAAAAATGGGCGGTTTCCTCCAGCAGGCCCAGCAGGCGCTCAAAGGCGGACTGCTGCTCAACCTGCTCCGGCGTGCGCGGTCTGAGGGCGACCCCGGCGCGCTCGGCCAGGTGCTGGAGCGCCTCTTTAAAATCCCACCCGTTCGTCTTCATGGCGAAGGAGAAGATGTCACCCCCTTCGCCGCACGCGCCAAAACAGCGCCAGGTTTGTGTCTCAGGGAAGACGACAAAGGAGGGGGTGCGTTCCTGGTGAAAGGGACAGCGTGCCTTATAGGTGCGACCGGCCTTCTTGAGCGCGACGCTTTCCGAAATATAAGCCACCAGATCGAGACGCGCTTTGATTTCGTCGGCGACAGACATGGGGCGCTCCCTGCTCATTTGAGGGGATTATACGCACGCACAAACGTTCCTGCAAAGAGTCTGCCCACCGCCCCCGGCCCCCCCTGGTTGACGGCTGACAGGGCTTATGGCAGCCCCTGTCCCCTTTCGGTATAATCGCCGTGCTCGTCGCGGGAGCGGGTCGTGGGAGCGGGCCGCTGAAGCGGGCTGCTGAAGCGAATGGACAGTCTGTGATGTGACCAAAGGACGCGGTCTCGGATGGATATCACGTGGTACGGTCATAGCTGTTTTCGACTGTTTGAACGCGGTATGGCGTCGGTGGTCACTGACCCCTATAACGGGGACATCGGTTACAAGCTGCCCAAGCTGCGGGCCGACATCGTGACCTCCAGCCATGACGCGCCCGGCCATGCCAATCTGAGCATCTGGCCGAAGTCCACCCATATTATCACCAGCGCGGGCGAGTACGAGATCGGCGGCGTGTTCGTCATCGGCGTGGCCATGCACAACATCACAAAGGACCGGCGCAACATCGTCTTCCTGTTCGACTTCGACGGTCTGAACGTCGTGCACCTGGGCGATCTCAGCTACGTGCCCAGCCAGTCGGAGATCGACGCGCTGGGGGCGGTCAACGTGGCGCTGGTGCCGGTGGGCGGCGGCCAGGGGCTGAATGCCACCCAGGCGGCGGAGGTGATCAGCCTGATCGAGCCGGATATCGTCGTCCCCATGCACTACAAAACGCCGTACACCACGCTTAAACTGGACAAGATCGACCGGTTCCTGAAGGGGATGGGGATCAGCAAGGTGCAGACGGAATCCGTCCTGCGAGTGGCCGCCGGGAGCATGCCGGAGCAGACCCAGGTGGTGGTGCTGGAGCCGCAGCAGTGAGCCGCCAGCGCTTCCGCCACCGAGCAGCGGCCGTGCCCAAAGGGGGAGTTTATTGTGGAATACAAGTTAATGATGAGCTGGGATATCCGGCCAGGCCATGATCAACAATACTTCGAATTTATGGTGCGCGAGTGGGTGCCCGGCATCACCCGCCTGGGCCTCCAGCCCCGCGAATCGTGGTATGCCGTATATGGGGATTGCCCGCAGATCACCACCTCCATCGTGACCGATGATCTGCAAGAGATGCGTAACGTGCTGCAGGGGGACGATTGGACCCGGCTGCACCGACGCCTGGAGGAGTTCGTTTACAACTACGAGCAGAAGATCGTGCGGGCCTCGCCGGGCTTCCAGTTATGAGGGCGGGGGCAAACCCTGCCCGCTGGCAGGCTGTCACTGGTGGCGCGGGAGCGCCCGGCGGGACAGAAAAAGACGACCGGCGGGGGTCGTCTTTGTGTTGGTCGGCGGGGGTAGCGGGCCGCCGGCTAATCGTCGTTGCTCGTGCGCTCGCCACTCGTCTTGTCAGCGGTCGAGGCGCTGGCATCGCCGTCTTTCTTGGCAGCACTGGAACCGGTGAGATTGGAGCGGGAGGAGCGACTGTCGGTGACGTAGAAGCCTGAACCCTTAAAGACGACCCCAACTGGCCCGATCACCTTGTGGGTATGCCCCCCACACTCCGGGCAGACGCTGACGGGAGCGTCGCTGAAGCTCTGCCTGGCATCAAACCGCACCCCACACTCTTCGCATTGATACGTGTAGACTGGCATACGCACCTCACTCGGCGGGCTTTCTCACCCGCCAGCCAACATTGTACCGGTTTGGACGGTCTCCGTCAACGTCAGTATGCGCCATTTGTATCAGAACAACGTTAGAAACGGCGACGCATCCGGGCCGCACGCGCCGCCTTCACGCACCGCCAGGGCAGCAAACGTCAGGGGTGGCGCAACTCAGGCGTGTTTCGCGCGTATACTACGATAGTGAGGCAATGGCCTGCCTTAGGGGAGACTTTTCGTGTCCGAAGAAGCTCCAATCGTCCGCGAATGGGTGATGGGCGCGCGGGACGGGGACCAGGTGGCCTTCAGCAACCTGGTTGAGCATTACCAGAATGCCGTCTTCAACCTGGCCTACCGTTTGCTGGGCGAAGCGCAAGAGGCGGAAGACGCCGCCCAAGAGGCGTTCTTGCGGGCGTATGCGAATCTGTCCCACTATGATATCGACCGGCCATTTAAGACGTGGCTGCTGTCGATCACGTCTAATCATTGTATTGACCGGCTGCGGAAGCGGCGGCTGACCTGGCTGTCGTTGGAAGACGAGGCGTTGGTTCCCCATCCGGCCCTGGTCAGCGCCGAGCCCGGCCCGGAAGAGGCATTTCTGGATGTCGAACGTTCACACCAGTTACAGGGCCTGCTGGCGCAAATCCCTCCCGATTATCGGACGGTGGTCGTGTTGCGGTACTGGTACGACATGAGTTATGCGGAGATCGCCGACACGCTGGATACCACCGAATCGGCGGTCAAGAGTCGGCTGTTCCGGGCGCGGCAGGCGTTGGGCCAGTTGTTGGAACCGGCTCCCAGTCCCAATCAGGCGCAGGCTATGAGACCAGCGATGGAGGGTTTTTAACCATGGGCTTGACTCCACAACATGAACGCATGAATCGCGCGCTGGATGAACCGTTGACCGGCCCGGCCCTGGCGGAGTTGCAGGCCTGGCTGGAGGACAGCCCCAGCCAGTCGGACCTGTACGAGCAGCTCCGCCGGGTGGACGATCTGTTTCGCCACCCGCCGATGGTGGCCGCGCCGGCTGACCTGGCCGCGCAGGTGATGCTGGGCATCCAGCAAGGCAAGCATGAAGCCTACGCGCCCCGCCGCCGGCTGCGGCTGCTGTTGGGGTTGGGGCTGCTGGGCGTGCTCGTCAGCATACCCCTGGCGGTGGTCCTGCTGCTGGTCGTGGTGCCCGCCGCCGTGGAGCCGGGTGTGCTGGCGAGCCTGTTCCTGGGGCTGGTCCAGGTTCTGAGCGCCATCAGCGGTTTCCTGGAGGGCCTGTTGCTCTTTGTTGGCGGCCTGACCGCCCAATATCCGATGGCCCCGGCCCTGCTGCTGACGGTGATCCCGCTGGTGATGGTCTGGGGATGGCTGGTGTGGTTCTTGCAGCAGCAGAACCGCCCGGCGACGATCGTCATCCCGGTGCAAACGGTACGGAGCGGGGGATGAAAAACCGGCGGTTGTTGTTCCTGATGCTGTTGACCCTGTGGCTGGCGCTGCCCGTCCTGTTGGCCCAGGCCCAGGAGGGGGCGTCGGGCGTGGTGTTCACCGATCATTATGTGCTGCGCGAAGGCCAGCGCGTCGAGGGCGACCTGGTGGTGGTGGCGCAGACCGTCACCTTGCAGCACGGCAGCCAGGTGACGGGCAACGTGGCTCTGCTGGGCGAGAACATCACCCTCAACGGGCAGGTCCACGGCGACCTGGCTGTCCTGGGCGAGAGTGTCGTCCTGGGGTCGGGTATGTACGTGGTGGGGAATGTCACCCTGTGCGGCGGCGCCATTCACCGCGAGTCGAACGTCAACGTGGTGGGCGATTACAGCGCCAGTTGCGACCGGGTCCGCGTTTTACTTGGCGATATCGCGCCGGTGGCCCTGGACCTGTCGCAGTGGAAGTGGGACAATTTTGACCCGGCGGACTGGGATTGGGGGCTGCTCAACCGGATTCCGGCCCGGATACCGGAGATGTCCCCGGCGGACTGGCTGGGGCGCAACGTCCTCCTGTCGCTGGGGATGGGGGCGCTGGCAGCCCTGATCACGCTGGTGATGCCGTTGCGCCTGCGCCGGGTGAGTGACGCCGCCCTGACCGCGCCGGTGACCATGGGCATCATCGGGGTGCTGACGCTGGTGGTGCTGGGGGCGGTCAGCGCGCTGGTGGTCCTGTCGCTGGTGCTGATCGTCACGGCCTGCCTGTTGCCCTTCCTGGGGCTGGCCTGGCTGGCGCTGCTGCTGATGGCCCTCATCGGCTGGACGGCGCTGAGCCTGCCGATTGGGGCGTGGCTGCTGGCGGCGATGGATGTGCGGCGGGTCAGCCCGCTGGCGGCGGCGCTCGGCGCGCTGGTACTGACCTTCCTGCCCGGCCTGCTGAACCTCAGCGCGGCCACTCGCCCGGTGTATTACCTGCTGCTGCTGGCTCTGGGGGCCTGGGGGCTGGGCGCGACGATCATGACGGGCCTGGGCCGGCAAGCCTACGCCAGGCACGCCGGCCGCTGGGCCGGGGCGTCCCGGCGCATGTAAGCGGGCCATAAAGAGCATCGACCGCCCGGTGGTTCGCCCCCGCCGGGCGGTTTTCATTGGGGGGCGGCCTCGGCCTGGCCCGCCCGGCGCCGCTCTCCCGTCTGGCGAGGGTGCCCGCATCGGCGGCGGAATGACCGTGCAGCCTGGGCGGGGGATGCGATATACTGTCGCCACCAAAGGCGGCTGGCCTGACAGCGACTGTTATTGGTAGACGCCGGTCCGCCGCCAGCAGGTGTGTGAGGAACGCAGTGTGGAGATGGCGAGGGGGGCGATGACTGCTTCAGTGGATGCCGGGTCTCCAGCGGTGGATCGGTCGCTGGCTGGCCCGGCGGCGATGACGCCCGGTTTCCGGCGTCTGGCGGTGCTCACGTCGGCCTGGGTCTGGCTGTTGATCGTGATCGGCGGGGTCGTCCGGGTGACCGGGTCCGGGCTGGGCTGCCCGGACTGGCCGTTGTGTTACGGACAGGCCCTGCCGCCGCCGGAGACCACCGCCCGGATCGAGTTCAGCCACCGCCTGGTGGCCGGGGTGGGCGGGCTGCTCATCCTGGGCATGGCCATCGTGGCCTGGCGGCGGTACCGCGACCGGCGCTGGATCGCCTGGCCAGCGGCGCTGATGGTTGTGATGCTGGGGCTGCAATTCCTGCTGGGCGCGGCCGTGGTGCTCACGGAGCTGGAGCCGCTGTCGGTGGCGGTGCACCTGGGCGCGGCGTTGATCATCTTCGCCTGCTCGCTGGTGGTGGCGCTGGTCGCTAATCGTCCGGCGGCGCTCGACCGGGAAGTTTATCCGGCCCGCTACGAAGCGCTGGTGCTGGCGGCGGTCGTGGCGCTGTTTCTGCTGCTGACCACGGGCGCGGTGGTGGTAGGGGAGGGCGCGTCCTACGCCTGCCCGGACTGGCCGCTGTGCCAGGGGCGTATCGGGCCAGCGGCGGATGCAGCGACCCCGGCCCTGCTGCACCTGGGCCACCGGTACGCGGCGGCGGCGGTGGGCGTCTTGCTGCTGGTGGTGGTGGGGATCACGCTGCGCGACCGCGCGGCCCGGCCACTGGCGAGCCGCTGGGCCATCCTGCTGGGCGCGCTGTTTCTGGTTCAGGTCGGGGTCGGCGCGCTTCAAATCTGGTCGCATCTGGCGACGGTCTGGCGGGTGGTTCACCTGGGCGCGGCGGCGGGTGTGTGGGCGGCGCTGGTGATCCTGGCGGCGCTGATCTGCTTCCCGGGAAAGGCGCGCGCTGGAGCGGGCGATAGCTGAGGGAGAGGCCCGGCCTCTGGCGATGGCAGTCGAATGGCCGGGCGGGCACGATCAGCGGCAGCCCGGGTTGCCGGTCCAGATGCCCGACCGGGGCAGGAAGACGGGCGACCGCCCCCCATCCGCGCGATGATAGGCTGGGCAGGCGGGTCCTGGTCCGCGCCGGTAAGGTTGCCGATGGGCTGCCGTGACCGCCCGCTGGCGGACCTGCCGCATTTCTCGGGTGGCCCAGGGTGCCCAGTGCCAGTGCCGCCAGGCGTTGGGCACCCACTGGCCGAAGTCGTGGTGAGTCACAAAATACGCCACAAAAAAGGCGGCAAAAACGTCAATGGTATAGTGGGAATGCCCTGCCATCAGCGACGCCACCTGCAACCAGGCCAGCGTCAGATGCGCCCGTTTGAGCCAGTTGTCCTCGCGCTGGGCGAAAAAATAATACTGGGTGAAGGCGCTGCCGGCGTGGCCGGAGAAAAACATCCCCTTGTACATATACCGGGCCATCAGGTGGTTGTCGCCGAAGGTCTGAGCGGGAACTTGAATCTGCGCCAGCGGGGTGAAGGTGATGGCGAAGGCCCGCAGGATGAACATCACGCTGAGGCGGAACAGGAATATGGGGGCTTCCCTGAACTGGCGGCGTCCCAGGCAGTAGACGGTCAGCACCCCCTGCACCAGGCTGATCAGTTCGCCGAAACCGATGAAGAAGCTGATCTCAGGGATGATGTCCAGGATCAGGTCGTCAGGGCGGACCGGATCGGGATAATAGATTTCGACGAACTGGCCGGTGGCGATACACGTGACCACCATCAGCAGAGCAAACGCCAGGCTCCAGGCCAGTTGCGTCGAATCAATTGACTGGCGAATCTCGCTGATATTATGCAAATGCATATGACAACCCGCCGCTAATAATAGTCTGAGTACCCAGATTGTACAGGATTCAGGCGACCCGGCAAACGGGCTTGTCATGACGGGCCGGGCGTTTCAGGGCGTTTATCCTACCTCTGGCCGCCTGTTTCCGGCAACTGGCAATTGTTGAAAAGAGCCGCCATGCATCCGAACAGGGCAAACGCGCGCTGGTGGAAGCGCAGGCGCTGGTGGGGGCGGTTGACGGTCCTGCTGGCGACCGCGCTCGCCTGTAACCTGACCGCGCCCGCCACCCCGCCGACCGCCACCCCGCCGCCCACCCTCCCGCCGACTCCCACCACCGCGCCGACCCCCGCCTATGACCAGGGGCGCGTCGAAGCCATCCTGGCGGGGATGAGCCTGGAGGAGCGGGTCGGGCAGATGTTTATGCTCGGCTACTACGATCCCAGCCCGACGCTGGACCTCTACCAACTGGCCGAGCGGGGACGTCCGGGCGGGATTGTGCTGTTCGCCCACAATGTGGGGAATCCGGCGGAGACAGCCGCCGTGGTCAACCGCCTGCAAGCGACGGCGCTGGAGACGACTGGCGTGCCGCTGCTGATCGCCACCGACCAGGAAGGCGGCATCGTCTCCCGGCTGCGGCAGGGCTTCACCGCCTGGCCGAATATGATGGCGCTGGCTGCCACACGGGACCCGTCGCTGGCGGAGCGGGTTGGCGCGGCCATGGCCGAGGAACTGCGGGCCGTCGGCATCAACATGGACCTGGCCCCGGTGGCGGACGTGCTCGCCAACCCGTCCAATGCGGTGATCAGCGTGCGGTCGTTTGGCTCGGTGCCGCCGTTGGTGGCGCAGTTCAGCGCGGCCATGATGCGCGGCCTGCAAGCGGGCGGCGTGATCACCACCGCCAAACATTTCCCCGGCCATGGCGGGACGACCGAGGACAGCCATCTGCAACTGCCCAGCGACACCCGTTCCCGCGCCGAACTGGAAGCGGACCTCCTGCCGTTTGCCACCCTGATCGCTGACGGCGTGGACGCGGTGATGACGGCCCACGTGGTCTACCCATCCCTGAGCGGCGACGGGCAGGCGGCCACCTTCAGCCACGCCATCGTCACCGGCTTGCTGCGGCGGGAGATGGGCTTTGAGGGCGTGGTCCTCTCCGACGCGATGAGCATGGGCGCGGTGCTGGAGCAGTATCCGCTGGAGCAGGCCGTCGAGCGGGCGATCACGGCCGGCGTGGATATGCTGACCTTCGGGCGTGGCGTCACGCCGGAGCAGCAACTGGCCGCTATCGCCCATACCGTGCGGCTGGTCCAGCTGGGCATCCTCGACGAGGGGCGCATCAACGAGTCGGCCCGGCACATCCTGGCGCTGAAGTCGCGCTACGGCGTGCTGGACTGGTCGCCGGTGGAGCCGGGGACGGCCACCTTCAACCTGGAAGCGCACCAGGCCCTCAGCTACGAAGTTTCAGCTTACGCGCTGACGCTGCTCCGTGATCGGGGGGACCTGTTGCCACTGGACCCCGACGGGCCGGTCACGGTGGTTTATCCGCTGAACGCCAGCGGCGCGCCTGCCGCCTTCCGGGCGTTTGATCCGGACGTTGCCCTGGTCGGCATCTCGGAGCGCGTCACCCAGGCCGACTGGGACGGCGTGATGGCCGCGGCGGAGGCGGGGGGGACGGTCGTGATCCTGACCCAGGACGCCTGGTTCGACGCGGACCTGGCAGCGCTGGTGCGGGCGCTGCCCGTCGAGCGGACGGTGGCGGTGGCCATCCGCTCCCCCTATGACCTGCTGGCCTATCCCGACATCGGGACGTATCTGCTGACCTACAGCGGCCACGATCAGGCCCTCTCCGCGCTGGCCCGGATGCTGTACGGCCACGTCGGCGCGCCGGGGCGCATCCCGGTCGATCTGCCGTAAGTGGATGGCGGGACGGGGTATTCCTCAATCATTCGGTGATACAATGGGGCTATGTTCCTGAGGAGGCCGCATCGGGAAGGGGACATCATGGATTGGCGCTGGCGGTTGGGGCCGGGAATCATGGCCGTCGTTCTGGCGGTGGCCACCTTTCTGCCGGCAGCCGTGGCTCAGGGCGGGCTTGATCCCACCGCGCCGCCGGGCTTTGGCGAAGCCATCCTGGAAGCGGGCTTCTCCCCGGACCCGCACGTGGTGCGCCTATCCAGCGGCGGGACCGTGAACGTACGCGCCGCGCTGGGGGACGCCTGTCTGGGCGAGGCCCAGGGGTACGCCGCCACCGCGCCCGATTACCGGGTGAAATACGCCGGCGGGCCGGAGGAGACCCTCCGCTTTTTTTTCCTGGGCGAGGGGGATACGACGCTGGTGATCTACAGCCCGGACCGGCGCTGGTACTGCGACGACGACTCCTGGGGCCAGCAGAATCCGCAGATCACCTTCGCGGAGCCACGGCGCGGGTGGTACAACATCTGGGTGGGGAGCTACAACCCGGGCGACACGGTCGCCGGGATGCTGTCTATCACGGCGCAGGGGCAGGACTCCGTCGGCACGCCAGCGCGCAGCCGCCTGCTGAACCCTCAGGACATCCCGATCTATGGGGCGACGGCGCTGGGAGCGGGTTTTGCCCCGGACCCGCATACCGTGTCGATGGCCAGCGGCGGCGGGGTGGACGTGCGGGCCGACCTGGGAACCGCCTGCGCAGGGGACGCCCAGGGTTACGTGGCCAGCGCGCCGGGTTACCGCGTGCAGTACACGGCGGGCGCGGGCGGGCGGCTGCGGTTTTTCTTCCGGGCGGACGGCGACACCACACTGGTCATCTACGGGCCGGATGGGCGGTGGACCTGCGACGACGACTCCGGCGGGGACCGGAACCCACTGATCACGTTCGAGAATCCGCTGGGCGGCGCGTACAGCATATGGGTCGGCAGCTACCACCGGGGCGAGGTCGTCAACGGTCAGTTGTTCATCACCGGGCGGGACCTGACGCCGGGCAACCTTCCTGGCGGGACGACCGCCATCGGGCCGGGACTCACCGGCACTCCGACGCCCACGCCCCCACCGCTGGTCATCGGCGGCTTCGACCTGGCCGCCACCCCCAGCTTTGGGACGGCGATCCTGGCGGCGGATTTCCTGCCGGACCCATACCAGGTGCGCCTGATGAGCGGCGGCGGGGTGGACGTGCGGGCCAACCTGGCCAATAGCTGCGTCGGTGAGGCTCAGGGGTACGCCGCCAGCGCCCCTGATGTCCGCGTGCAGTACACGGCAGGGACCGCCGGGCGGCTGCGGTTTTTCTTTGTCGGCGATGGGGACACGACGCTGGTGGTCCGCAGCCCGGACGGCAAATGGACCTGCGACGACGATTCCGCCGGCACGCAGAATCCCATGATCACGTTTGTCGGCCCGGCCAGCGGCCAGTACGACGTGTGGGTGGGCAGCTTCACCCAGGGCGATTTTGTGCTCGGCGTCCTGTACCTCACCGAACAAGACCTGACGCCAGGTGATTATCGGTAGTCGTCTCGCGAGCGGCTCAGTCCAGCACGGCATACGCCCGGACCGGGAACGCCGCCGCCCCTTCCACCTTGACCGGCGCGGCATGAAAGGTGAACGTCCGCCCGATCAGCGCCTCCAGGCCGGTCAGGTTCTCCACGATCAGGATGCGATTGAGCAGCAGGGTGGTGTGGACCGGGCGGGCGGGGTCGGCCTGGTCGTCGGCGGCCAGGTAATCGACGCCGCACAGCCGGGCACCGCCGTCGCGCAGCCGTTCGGCGATGGCCCGCGTCAGGAAGGGATAGGCGGCGTAAGCTTCCGGGTCGTCCCAATACGCATCCCAGCCGGTGCAGAACAGCACGGCCTGACCGCTCACGTCCACGCCGTCCAGCACCGCCTCCGGAATCGGCTGGCGCGGCGCGAGCGGGCGGCAGTCCAGGCACACGCCGGGCAGCACGCAGTCTTCCAGCGCCAGCTGGTGGATGCGCGCCCCGGTGGGGTCAAAGTGATAGGGCGAATCGAGATAGGTGCTCAGGCTGGTAACGAAGGCCGCCTGGCTGATCTCGCACGAGCAGCCCTGGTAGCGCCCGGAGGCGGCGGTCTGGGCGTGGCTCAGGTAGGGGCTGATGGTGGGGGCCGGGACGGACGGGCTGAAGCGGGGGATATCCGGCCCCAGGGTGTGGGACAGATCGATCAGGCGCATGGCGGAAACCTCTGTGTCCCCAGGACTGTCAGGGCGGACCGGCCCCTTAGGCGCATTATACTGTCGATTCGCCGCTCAAAATGGCTTTACAGGGTTAAATGTTGACAAAGCTCTCTGGTTATCATAAAGTGTAATCGTGCTTTATTTTTGTATTACCATATCTCTGTCGTCCGGCGTTGAGCCAGGGGTGGGGGTGACGAATAGCAGCGAGCGGCGCTTGCCCATGGCTCTTTCGTCGTTCGGGCTGTTGTCTGGCAGAGAGATGGCGTGCCCGCATCAAATCCCATCACCTACAATATACATAAGGAGGAGAACGATGAAAAGGTTTATTATGCTGGGGATTGTCGCGGCTCTGGCACTGGGGGTGAGCGGCAGCGCCCTGGCGATCAGCAACGGTCAGCCGGATTCCGCCCATCCCTATGTGGGATTGGTGTTCTGGCCAGACCCCAGGAATCCAGGTTACGGCAGCCTGTGCTCAGGGGCTTTGGTCGCGCCGACGGTGGTGGTGACTGCCGCCCATTGTGCCGAGCCTGCTCTGAGCGATTTTGCGTATGTCTTCTTTGGTCAGTCTCCGCCCTATGCGAGGGTAGTGACTGGGACCTTTCACCGCGACCCGGGTTATTGTCCGGGGTGCGCGCCAGGGCTGCCCGGCTTTGACACCCACGATGTGGCAGTCGTGGTGCTGGATGCGGCGGTCAATGACTTCGGGTTCGCGGCGCTGCCGTCAGCCGGTCTGGTGGATACGCTTCCCATGAACACCCCGGTCGACCTGGTCGGCTACGGGGTCCAGGCGCGGTTGGTTGGGGGAGGGCCGCCGGAATGGGACTGGGACTCCTTTCCTCCCACCCGCTACTATGCGCCGACCGAGTTGGTCGCCAGCAACCATGTCCACGCCGACGAGTTTATCAAGCTGCGAGCCAATCCGTCACGGGGTTCGGGCGGCGTGTGCTTTGGCGATTCGGGCGGCCCGGACCTGTTGGGCGGCACGAACATCATCCTGGCGGTGAATTCGTATGTGACCAACGGCAACTGCGCCGGTGTGACCTACTCCAACCGCGTCGACACGTATGCGTTGGACTTCATTCGCAGTTTTATGCCGTAAGGCGTGAGTTTCGCTGAGGTGGAGCCGCTCGGAGCAGCGGCTCTTTTTGTGTAGGGGTGTCGGTTTCTGAATGAGCCGGCACTGGGTATGCCGGGGCGCTTTCGCCAGACGGGGACTTGCCGTATCATACCAGCTAAGGGAGACACCTGCTCCCCGATGGATGTCGGCCCAGGAGAGGGTTGGTTGGATGAGCTACGACATTGTTCAGGACCTGGTCGATCAGCTTGAGGATAAAAAACCCGGCGTCCGTATCCGGGCCTTGCGGCGGCTGGCGGCCATCGGCGATCCCCGCGCCGTGCCGGAAATCAGCAATGTCTACCTCAACGAGGACGAGCGCCCGGAGGTGAAAAAGGTCGCCCGGGAAGCGTTGGGCACTTTCCAGGCGATCAGAGAGGCCATCGACCAGCAGATCGACGTGGAACTGCCGGACCCCAGCACCGTCAAAGACCCGCTGATCTCGCCGGAGATGCTCAGGCGGCTGCTGATCGGCCTGGCGGCCCTGATGGTCGTTTTTTGGGTAGTGGATGTCGTCCTGCTGTTGCTCCCGCCGTCGGCCCTGGCCACCCAGGACGCACTGGCGATATTGCAGAGCCGGTATGCCCGGGTGCGGGCCGACGCCGAACATCAGGGGCAGGCGTGGCAGTCCATGCGCGATGGCGGCCCGCTGGACTGCAACATCCCCGCGCCCGCGCCCGGCTCGACCAATTCGCGGGACCTGGCGGAACTGGCGATTGAGGGGGCGGTCTCCTCCCCGCTGCCGCAGGCCAGGCAGGCGCTGGTGGCGGCCATCGATCAGCTGGCCGTCCCGGCTGGCAACTGGCTGGTCGGCTGTAATGCCAATATCTTCCCCATGTCGGCGAATCAGAATCTGGAGTTTGTGGCGCGGGCACTGGTCTTGCTGGATGACGCGGCGGACCTGCTGGCCCAGGCGGGGGCGCTTCCGCCCATCACGCCCGGCCAGCCGACGGAGCCACTCTCTCCCGGCCCGCCACCAGCCGCGACCGCCACCGAGTCCCCAGGGGGGCCTACCCTCGAACCAACGCCAGCCTTCGACCCTTCGCCCTATATCCGGGGGATGCGCGAGCGCATCGATGTGGTGATGGGCGGGCGCGGCGTGGGGACCCTGCTGCCGACCTTCTGGGAGGATGTGCGGCGCACCGGCCAGTCGTTTGGGTGTCGGCAGGCCTTGAGCGCCGACGACCTGATCGATTACACCCTGGTGACGCCGGCGATCGCCGCTCTGGAGCCACGGCTGCAAAACGCGGCCATCACCTTAAATGTTGGCCTGGCCCTGGCGCGGGATTCGTTGCGGAACTTTCAGCAGGGCTGTTCGACCGGCAACTTCGGTCCGTTGCTCGACGTGGGGCAGGAACAGGCCCGGCAGGCCGTCAGCGCCCTGAACCAGGCGGCTGCTCTGCTGGATCAGTTGCAGGCCGAACTGCGATCCCGCCAGTGATGGCCGGGGCGGTCTGGGGCGGTCGATCGGGGCTGGTTCAGGGGGCGGAGTCTGCCGCCGGAGCCTCGAACAGGGCGCGCTGCGGGAAGACCAGCCGCTCCTGGGTGTAATCGGCCTGGCTGAGGGCCCGGGCGTTGGCCCGTTCGAAATCAGCGTGCAGGTCCTCAACGCGCATGATCTGCTGAGCGGACGGTTCCAGGGAATACAGGAGCAGGCTCACGGTGTATTTGCCGGGCACGATGACCAGCCAGCTGCCGTCCCTGACTCGCTTTTTGGCCGGTCCCAGCGGGCCTTTTTGTTGGATGAAGTCCGGCAGGGCCTGCAAAATCGGGATGATGTCTTTGGGGCGGGGCGGGCGGCTGCCATGGTGCACGATGGGCCTGATCTGACCCAGCGGGAAGAGGGCGTAAAACAGCAGGCGCGCGGCAAAATGCTGCCGCAGGAAACTGGTATGGCCGGGGCGGGCCACCGTTTTCCAGGCGTCGGACTGAGGATTGCGGCTCAGCAGGGCCTCGATGATCAGGCGTTGCTCGCCGTAGCGGTTGTAGATGGCGTGGAACTGGGCGCGGTTGATCCGCCCCTGGGCGAATTCCTCCGCCACGCTGGTCATCCGCTGGCGCAGGTGTTCCAGCGTTTCCTGGGGGCTCATCCGGGCAACGGTGGCCGGGCTGCGGCTCTCCGTCTGGTCGGTGGTTTTATCCAGCGGTCCGGTGGGGGGCTTGGCCGGGATCAGGCGGGGTTTGGCGGGCGGGTTGAGGGTAGGCCGGGAGGGGCGGACCGGCGAACGCGCCGCCTCATCACTCCGTCCAGGATCGTCCGGCGGCGGAGGTGTGGCCGGGGATTGTAAGGGATCGTGCGCGCCGCTCACAGCCTCATCCCTCGCCTTCTGTCATGCTCCTGACCATCTTAGCAGAAAAACAACCGTTCGCAAAGTCGGCCAGCGTCGGGGCCGGCCCTGGGAGCGGCAGGCTCGCCGCTATTCCATGACATTAACCGCCAGGTGAGCCAGCCCTTTAAACAACGGCTCGACGTTCTGGCCGGTGGCGGCGCTGGTCTCCAGAAAGGGCATGTTCTGCTCCCTGGCCCACCGGCGCGCTTCTTCCGTGGGAACCGCGTTTGGCAAATCCACCTTGTTGGCGATGAGCACCATCGGCGCGTGGGGCGCGATGGCCCGGATTTCGTCGCGCCAGCGGGGCAGGCTGTAAAAACTCGGCGGCTCGGACACATCATAAACCAGGGCCACGGCCCGCGCGCCCCGGTAGAACGTATCCCGGAAGCTGCCAAACCGCTCCTGCCCGGCCACATCCCAGATCGAGAGTTTGATGTCCCGGTCGCCCAGCCGCAGGGTTTTGGTCTGGAAGTCCACGCCCAGCGTCATCACGCGCGACTCCTCAAATTTGCCCTCGCAGTAACGGCGAATCAGACTGGTTTTGCCCACGTTGGCGTCGCCGGCGATGACGACCTTGTAGACAGTCGAGACGGTACTCAAGGCTCGCTCCTCGGGTGATGGCGTCGGCGGCGCGGTTGTATCCGGCGCGCCCCTGGCCGGTGGGGCGGCCTGGGTTCGGATGGACAGCGCGGCCAGCAATGCCTCCCCGTTATTGTACACAAAGCCGGGTCGTTACGCTGCGGCGGGATAGGTGGCGGCGACAGGACCGTCGGCATCCATGCCGACGCTACTATCCCTGGCGGCGAACCCGAACAATGGTTATCATGGCCTTTTCCGCGCCACCTTCAGCCGGGGGCGCGCTCTACCAGGGGAAACGCATATTTGTTGGAAGGAAAAAGGTGATGAAAAAATCGGTTGTTGTCGTACTGGCGGTTGTGTTGATGCTGTCGGCGGCGCTGGCCGCATATGGGCAGGGCGGCGAGGAGCCGATCACCCGGCGCAGCGCGCCGCCGGACCCATCGGGCGTGCGGCTGGCCCTGGTGGCCGAGGGCTTTGATCGCCCGCTGCTGCTCACCAACGCCGGGGATGACTCCGGCCGGCTGTTTGTGGTCGAGCAGACCGGGCGCATCTGGATGGTGCAGAATGGCGAGCGGCTGCCAGCGCCGTTTTTTGATCTGTCGGGCGCGGTCTCACGCATCAGCGGTTATTCGGAGCGCGGGCTGCTGGGGCTGGCCTTCCACCCGGATTACGCCGACAACGGGCGTTTGTTCGTGGATTACACCAACCGCGACGGGGATACGGTCGTGGCCGAGTACGCGGTTGCCGCCGACGATCCGAACGCCGCCGATCCGGGCAGTGGGCGGACGCTGCTGACCGTCCAGCAGCCCTACGCCAACCACAACGGCGGTCACCTGGCCTTCGGGCCGGACGGCTACCTGTATATCTCGGTGGGCGACGGCGGCTCGGCGGGCGATCCCCAGGGCAACGCCCAGAACCCCTGGACTTTGCTGGGGTCGATCCTGCGCATCGATGTGGACGGCGAGGAGCCATATGCCGTCCCGGCGGATAACCCGTTTGTGGCGAGCGGCCTGGGCACGCCGGAAGTGTGGGCGTATGGCCTGCGCAACGTCTGGCGCTTCAGTTTTGACCGGGCGACCGGCGACCTGTACCTGGCCGATGTCGGGCAGAACCTGTGGGAGGAGATCAACTTCCAGCCAGCGGGCAGCCCCGGCGGCCAGAATTATGGCTGGAACCGTTACGAAGGCACCCACCCCTATTCCGGCGGCCAGGCCCCGCCGGACATGGTGCCCCCCATCGCCGAATACGCGCACGCGGCGGGCGGCTGCTCGGTCTCCGGCGGTTACGTGTACCGGGGCGAGGCGCTGCCGGACCTGGCGGGAGTGTACTTTTACGGCGACTGGTGCACGGGCAACATCTGGGCGGCCTACCGCGACGAGGCCGGGGCCTGGCAGGCGGACCTGTTCCTGGCACAGCCGGGCAACCTGATCAGCTCCTTTGGCGAGGACGAAGCGGGCGAGCTGTACGTGGTGAATTACAACGGCAGCATCTGGCGCTTCGAGCCGGCCGGGTAGCGCCAGCGGCGGGCGACTCCGGCCCAAACGTCATGGCTGCGGTATGATAAAATGGCGGCCTGCTGAGCCGCGTGCGACGGGGAGCGAGCGATGACGAAACCCCGAATCCTGATCGCGCTGGCCCTGATCTTGCTGCTGGCTTTCGGCCTGCGCGCCCGCGCCCTGGAGGAAAAAGCCTTCTGGTGGGACGAGGCGTGGTCGGTGTGGGTGTCTAACCGCTCGCTGGCCGAGGCGACGGAACTGACCACGCGGGACGTGCATCCCCCGCTGTATCAGTGGCTGCTGGGCGGCTGGATTCGGCTGGCGGGCATCAGCGAGTTCGCCGCCCGGATGCCCTCCGTGTATGCGGGCGTGCTGACGGTGGCCGCCGTTTATCCGCTGACCCGGCGGCTGAGCGGACGGCGGGGAGCGACGCTGCTGGCGGTCTTGTTCCTGGCGCTGGCCCCGCTGCATCTCCGCTGGTCGCAGGAGACGCGCATGTACGCCACGGTGGCTTTGTTCGCCGCCCTGACCGTCTGCGCCTATCTGTGGGTCGGGGAGCGATGGTCCGGCTGGTGGGCGCTGTTGGTGGTGGCAGGGACGGCGGCCATGCTGACCCATTACCTGGCCGCCTGTGTGCTGGCCCTGCTTAACCTGCACTGGCTGCTCACCTGGCGGGGCCGGAAGCGGGCGTTTCACGGGCGCTGGATCGCGGCGATGGCCTTCACGGGGCTGCTGCTGGGCGTCTGGATGCTGTACGCTTACGAGCGCATCCGGCGGGGCGGCGGGGGCACCAGCGGCCTGTCGCTGGATGTGGTGTACCAGTTGGGGGCGACGCTGCTGGCGGTGGGCCGGTCGGTGAACGTGGAGAGTTATGCGCTGCCCACGCTGGCGGTGATGGCGGCGCTGGCGGCGGGGTTGGCCCTGTTCCTGCGGCGGGACTGGCCGGCCGGGCTGCTGGTGATCCTGTTCGCGCTGCTGCCGCCGCTGGTCATCTTTTTGTTGAGCGTCCGCGCCTCGGAATGGTACGCCCCCAAGCCGGAAGAGCGCTACTTTGTGATCTTTCTCCCCATCCTCACCGCCGGGATGGGGACGGCGTTTGATCAGCTCCGCCGGGCGTGGCGTCCCCTGGGTCTCGCGGCCTGCGTTGGCCTGATCGCCCTGTACGGCTGGTCGGACCTGGAGGCGCTGGATGGGCGCTACTTCCGCGATGACCACGCCAGCATTGTCGGCGCGCTGGCCGTCCTGGCGGAGCCGGGCGACCCGGTGGTCTTCATCACCGGGGAGCGCTACCCGCTGGTGACCTATAACCTGGACCGGCTGGAGAACGGGCTGTCGGCCCAGTACGACCTGATCGGCGTGCCGGACGCGGGCGAAGCGGTCGACGGGCAGATGCAGGCGCTGATCGGCGACCGGTCGTGGTTCTGGCTGTTGCAGATCGAACCGGCCCAGGGCGATCCGCAGGGCCGCCAGCGGGCCTGGATCGACGCCCACTACCGGCGGGTTTACCATACTGTGGCCGGTTACAACAGCCTGAGCCTCTACACTCGCACGGATGACCGCCAGCCGCCGGCCAGCGACCGGGTGCTGCCGCCGCCCATCCGCGAGGCCCGGCCCGGCGACCTGATCCGCATCGGCGTGCCGGGTGGCCTGGCGGTCGACCTGGTACACGACGGCCAGGTGATCGTCACCCAGACGGCGGAAGAATGGCAACTGCTGGAATTCCCGGTGTATCCCAGCGCCGCACCGGGCGAGTACGCGCTGCGGGCGGGCGGCGTGGCGTATCCGTTCCGGGTGACGCATGTCGCGCCAGTGACGGGGCAGGTTCCGGCCAACGTCAACGTGCCCATCGGCCCGCTGCGCCTGCTGGGCTACACCCTCGACCGGACCCACCTTTCCCCCGGCGAGACCGTCACGGTCACGCTCTACTGGCAGGCGGAGGCTATCCCCGCCGAGGATTACACCGTCTTTTTCCACCTGCTGGGGCCATTCAACCCAGCGACCGGCGGCCCGGTGTGGGATGCCAATGACAGCTACCCCGCCGGGATTCCCACCCGGCTGTGGTGGGAAGGGCTGCTGGCCGCTGACCGGCGGAGCCTGCGCGCCCCGGAGGCGATGCCGCCGGGGGTGCACCGCCTGGAAGCCGGGCTGTACCGGGCGGATACCGGCGAGCGCCTGCTCACGCCCGACGGCGCGGATCACGTGATCATCGCCGAGGTGGAGGTCACGGGGTGAGGGAGGCCGTCGGCTCTCGTCTATCCGGAGGCATGGCGCGTCGCCCCTCAGGCCCCGTCAGAGCGCCCGCCGCCACCACTGGTAATCCCCCACCGCCCTGAATCCGGCCCCATGGGCGGCGCGGAGAGCCTCGATCTCCGCCAGCGGGATGGCGGCTCCGACCAGGTTCAGGCCAAAGCGGGCACGGACGGCCCTGGCCGCCTCGAATCCCGCCGCCGATAGTTTCCCCTCGATCCACAGGCCGCGATAGTTCAGCGTGACGACCGGGATGAGGTGGGCGTCCGGGGGGGGAGTGGGGCCGCTTGCTCCTCCGCTGGTGGAGACGAACAGGCGGCACACCGCCCCGTTTACCTGATAACCGCAGCGGGCGAAGGTGTTCTGGCTGCCGACGTTGTCCAGCTGGATCAGCGCCCGCGCCAGCGCCGCCCCTGCCGCCCGCCCGGCGTCGGTGCAGACCGTCACCAGCGCCCGGCCAATGCCGCGCCGCCGATGATCGGGATGGACGGCCAGCAGGTCCACTTCCCAGCGGCGGACGCCCGCCAGCGCGCTTGTCAGGAACCCGTCCACAAAGCCCAGCACCCGGCCATTTTCGATGGCGACCAGCGTCGCGCGTCCGGGCTGCCGGATCACAGCGGCAATATGGGCAGCCTCGCTGGCCTCGCCGGGCCAGGCAGCGGCTTTGACCGCCGCAATCCCCAGGGCGTCATCCGGCACGGCCCACCGGACGGTGAACGAACCGGCCATGTCTCGACCCGCTTAGCTCTAGGCCGGGGCCGCGGGCGACGAAGCCCGCGCCGACCAGTTCCTCTCCTGCCGGGTCACGACCCCGGCCAGCAGGCGCAGCCCTGCCCCGAACAGCAGCACGACTGGCAGGGCGATGCCGCCGCTGGCGAGGGCGCTGCCGATCAGAGGACCGGCGAAGGTGGCGATCGACATGACCTGGTAGTAGGCACGGGTCCGGCTGGCCCGGCTGGCCGGGGGAGTGCTGAGACTGAAATGGCTGAACTGGCTGATGTCCGTCAGGTTCCAGGCGGCGCCGGAGAGCAAAGCGGCGGGCAGGGTGAAATAGAGATTGGGGGCCAGCGCCAGGATGATGGCCGCCAGCCCCGTGCCGGTGATGCCCCAGGTCATGGCGGCCCGGAACCCAAGGCGGGCGGCCAGCCGGCTGGCCACCATGGAGACGGCGGCCCCGCCCAGCAGTTCCAGGAAGCCGTAGAGGGCGACGAAACCCTCGTTAGCGCCCAGGCCCTGGACCAGATACAGGGGGATGATCGGGATGAGGGTGAAAAAGGCGGTGAACAGCGCGCCCACGATCAGGGCGATCCGCCGGAAATCCGGGGACTGCCAGACGAGACCTTCCGCCGGGTGATCGGCTGGAGTCGGGAGCGGCGTGGCATATAACACGCGCACCTGCATCACCTGCCACAGGCTAAGCAGCAACAGGACGAAGGCCAGCAGAAACATCGCCTGGTAGTTCCAGGGGAAGGGCGTGCGTTCCAGCCAGAACCCCATGGCCAGCGTGCTGATGCCCAGGCTGAGATTCAGGGCGAGCATCCGCTGGCTCACCAGCGCGGTCAGGCGCGAATCGCTGACCGCCTCGCGCAGCAGCACCAGGAAAACCACGTTGGCGATGCCGACGGGGATGGCCCCCACCGAGACGATCATCAGCAGGGCGGCGATCTGCCAGGCTGGTGGCAGGAACGGCACGAGGGCATACAACAGGGGCCGCAGCCGGTTGGCCAGGGTCGGCCAGAGTAAAGCTCGCCGGGAATCGGGATAACGCCGATGCCACCAGGGGGCCAGGGCCGACGCCAGCAACATAAAAACCGCTGGCAACGACGACAACAGTCCCAGCTCCAGGGGGGTGGCGTTCAGCTTGATGGCGAAGATGGATAGGAAGTAACCCATGGCCGGCCAGCCCAGCCCGAACCAGGTGATTTCCCCTATCAGGTGCCGGAAGTTACGTTTCTCGGTTTGCAGGTTTTCCAGGTTGGTTTCTACAGAGGCGCTCATCGGAGACGCTCATCGCACTCAAGTTGCCTGCCGGCATGTGGCAGGCGAAAACATGGCTGATAACACCATTGTACAGCGGTTGGTTACGGCGAACAGGGCCAGGAATGGGGCGGTGGGATCAATCATCCCCCCCGGGGGTGGAGACGCGGCCGCCTACGCCGGGGACACCGCGGGCGCGGCTGGGGAGGGCGTGGCCGCCGCCCCCCACCGCACCAGCAGACCGGCCAGAAAGCGCAGCCCCGCGCCGAGCAGCAGGACGGTCCCCAGGCTGAGGCCGCTATCGGCCAGTGTGCTGCCGAGCAGCGGGCCGACGAAAATGGCGATGGAGACGGCCTGGAAGTAAGCTCTGGTGCGGCGGGCGCGGCTCTCCGCCGGGGTGTTCAGGCTGAAGAAAGTGAACTGGCTGATGTCCGTCAGCGTCCAGCAGGCCCCGGACAGCAGGGCGGCGGGCAGGGCCAGGTACAGGCTGGGGGCCAGGGCCAGGATGACGGCGGCCAGGCCGGTGCCGGTCATGCCCAGCAGCAGCGTATGACGCAGCCCGACCCGGTCGATCAGGCGGTGAGCGACGGTCGCCATGGTCGCGCCCCCGGTCAGCTCCAGGAATCCGTAGATGGCCACAAACCCTTCGCTGGCTCCCAGGCCGTGCACCAGTCGCAGGGGGATCACCGGGACGATGGCGAAGAAGGCCATAAACACTGCGCCGACGATGGAGGCCAGCCGCCGGAATTCCGGCGAGCGCCAGGGACGGCTGGCGGGCGACGTGCTGGCCGGGAGCGGCGTGGCGCTGATCACGCGGATCTGCTGCACATGCCACAGGCTGACCATCGTCAGCCCAAAGGCCACCACAAACATCACCTGGTAGTTGGCGGGGAAGGGCGCTCGTTCCAGCCAGAGGCCCAGGCCCAGCGTGCCCGCGCCGAGGCCGAGGTTCAGCGCCAGGAAGCGGCGGCTCATCAGGGCCGTGAAGCGCTGGTCGGTCACCGCCTCGCGCATCATCACCAGGAAGATGATCGACGAGATGCCCTGCGGCACGGCGGCCAGGGCGGCCACCGCCAGCAGGACGGGAATCTGCCACCCCCCTGGCAGGAACGGCAGGCAGGCGAAGATCAGCAGGCGGACGCGCATGCCCGTCGCCGGCCATAAGAGGGCCTTGATGCTGTCGGCATAGCGGGCGCGCCACCCGTCGCTGAGCGCCGACGCCAGCAGCAGGAAAATAGAGGGCAGCGACGAAAGCAACCCCAGCTCAAACGGCGTCGCGCCAAGCTGAATGGCAAAAATGGACAGGAAGCTGCCGACCGCCGGGAAAGCCAGGCCGAACCAGGCAATATCCCACACCAGGTGCCGGAAGTTGGCCTGTTCTATCTTCAGGAGTGCCTGCGTCTCTTCGACCGGGGCGTCCATCGCCCTCCGCCCTGCCAGCGGATGTCACGCGCGATCGGTCAAAGAATAACACGATTCTGGCGGTGAGGGTGCTGAAAAACCACTTATGGAGCGCGCACACCCAGGCGGCCCGGGATGATCCCGCTGGTGAGCCGTCCTGCCGGGGAGAGTCCGGGCTAGGCCACCTCACGGCGCATGCTGAGCGCGGCGAAGGCCAGCATCGCCAGGCAGAAGACCGCCAGCGCCGCCAGGTGTGGCCACACCTCCGCCAGCCCCCAGCCTTTGATCATGATGTCCCGCAGGGCCTGGTTGGCGTAGGTCAGCGGCATGAGGTAAGCCAGGGGCCGCAGCAGGCCGGGCAGGTCGGCCACCGGCCAGAGCAGGCCGGAGAGTAAGATCATGGGGATGATCACCAGCGGGATGAACTGCAAAACCTGGAACTCGTTGTGGGCGAAGGTGGAGAGGAAGATACCCAGGTTGACGGCCACGATCACCAGCAGCGCCTCGATCAGGAAAACCATCAGCAGGCTGCCGGCATAGTGGATGCGCAGGACGCCCACCGTAAACAGCAGCAGGAGCGCCGCCTGAGCCAGCGCGAAGACCAGGAAGCCGAGCATGTAACCGGTGACGATCTCCCAGCGGTTGACCGGCGTGGCGAACAGCCGCTCGATGGTCCTCTGTGACCGCTCCCGCAGGAAGGAGACGGTTGTCAGCAGGAAGACGAAAAAGAACACGATCAGGGCGATGTAGACCGGGGCGACGTAATCCAGCAGGTCGTATTCGTCGCCGCCGTAGAGGTATTCGGTCACCAGCGTGATCGGCAGTTCGCCGCTGGCGGTCAGCCCGCCGGTGAGGGCCGCCGGGGCCAGCCCGGCCATGGCCTGCATCGCCAGGCGCAGCAGATTACCCTGCAGGGCCACCGCGTCCATCGGGTTGGAGCCTTCCAGGCGCAGCACGACCGTGGCCTGGCGCGTCCCGGCGAAGCTGGCGGAGAAGTCCGGCGGGAAGATGGCCACGCCGCGCACCCGGCCCTCCCGCAGCGCGCTGTCGACCTCGTCCCGGCGCAGGAGGGTCAGGTGCAGGCCGTCACCCGCCGCCAGCCGGTCGACGATCTGATCGGCCAGGGAGACCTCTCCCAGGAACATGATGGTCGCGCCCTCGTCCTCGTTGACGACGCCCAGCGCCACATCGCCCGCCGGGGCGCGCAGCAGCAGCGCGCCCAGGGTGAGGGCCAGCAGCGGGCCGATCAGAAAGAGGGCCACGGTGCGCCGGTCGCGGATGATCTGTCGGAAGACGCGCCCGGCCAGGGTCAGTATGCGTTGACGGTCCATGGGTTTATCCTTTTCCATCCCTCGTGCGGCTCAGGGCGGCGAGGCCATGCCGGGCCTCCCCCTGGCAACAGGTCGCCTGGCCGGGGCGCTAACCGCCAGCGCCACCGTCTCCGGCGAAGCGCAGGAAGGCTTCTTCCAGCGTGGCCGCCCCGGCCCGCTGGCGGAGCTCGGCGCTGCTGCCTTCCGCCAGGAGCCGCCCCTCGCGCATGAAACCCAGCCGGTCACAGCGCTCGGCTTCGTCCATCACGTGGCTGGAGACGACGATGGTTACGCCTTCCTGGTTGAGCTGGCGGAAGTAACGCCAGAACTGGACGCGCAGTTGGGGGTCGACGCCGACGGTTGGCTCGTCCAGCAGCAGCAGGCGCGGCTGGTGCACCAGGGCGCAGGCCAGGGAAGTCCGCTGCTTCAGGCCGCCGGAGAGCGTCCGCACCAGGCTGTCCGCCCGTTCGGCGAGATCGACCAGGGCGATCACCTCATCGATGCGTTTTCGGGTGACACCCCCGGCCATCGCGCCGAAAAAGGCGGCGTTTTCCCGCACCGTTAGCTCTTCGTAGAGGGCGGCGACCTGGGTCATGTAACCGACCTGGGCCAGGATCGCCTTGTTCGGCATGGCGGCATCCAACACGCGGACCTGGCCGCCGTCAGCCCGCAGCAGGCCGGCGATCAGGCGGATCAGGGTAGTTTTGCCCGCGCCGTTGGGGCCGAGCAGGCCGTAGGTCAGGCCGGGAGGGATGCGCAGCGAGAGGTCCCGCACGGCCTGTATCCTGCCAAAGGACTTGCTGACGTTTTCGACAATCACGGCGTCACTCATGGCATCTTCCCCAACCAGTCTATGGCCTGTCGCTTTCCGTTCCCGGCTCTGAGGGCCGTGCAGCGGGGGCGCTCATGCCCCGCGCCAGGATGCTCACCAGGCCGTCCAGCCACTCCTCGCCGACCGCCAGCGGGATCGGCACCTGGTCAGACAGGGCGCGCCGGGCGACAATTTCGGTCAGCATGTAGCCGACCATCAGGCTGGCCACAGCCCGCACCATCACCGGCAGCGGCAGGTCCCGGCGCACGCCAGGCATCGCCGTGATCCGGCTGAACAGGCCGAAGTAACGCGGCAGAAAACGGCCCAGGAACCTGCCCAGGGTGCGCCCTTCGAACTCCTGCAATTCGATGAAGACGAGTTGCAGGAAGTCCTGGTGCGCTTCCATGATCGGCCAGATGGCGTGGAACCAGCTCCGCAGCAGGGCTTCAAAGTCTTCGCCGGCGACCTGTTCCAACGCGTCCAGCAGTTCCTCGTAGGGGCTGCGGCTGATCAGCAGGGCCTCAAAGATGGCTTCCTTGCTGGGGAAGTGGTTGTAGAGGCCGCTGACGGCGCTGCCGAACCCGGCTTCCGCCGCGATCTGGCGCATGCTGGTGGCGGCGTATCCCTGGCGGCGGAAGAGCCGGTCCGCTGCCTTCAGGATTTGCTCACGCCGCGCCTGGCCGCGCTGGTATTTGGTCATCCCATCTCCATAAACATGAACGGTCGTTCGTTCATATTTTTGATCGGGTTGGCGCGCCGGTCAAGCCGGGCTTTTGTCATCAGTCGGCATGACTTTCGTCATCCCTCCGGCGCGGACGGGAAAGGGCTGCCCAGCCGCCGAACGACTGGGGTTTTTTCCCCCGGTGATGTATAATGCCGTTGCCAATCAGGTGGCTAGGGTTCCGGCGTTTGCCCGTCGGCGGCAGGCGCGCCCGCGACCGAGCGCCACAAAAGCTGCGATAAACGCGGCGGCACCTTACGGGAGAAAAGCCAGGAGGGATCGGGTTGGTGTAGTTTTCCGTGCCTGATCCTTTTTTGATTCTCCGGAGGTGCCTCCGTGACCAGGCTATCCCCTCACTGGCGCGCCGTGTGGCAGGCGCTGTTCGTCACCTTCCTGTGGTCCACATCGTTTGTGCTGATCAAGATCGGCCTGGAGGACATCCCGCCGCTGACCTTCGCCGGGCTGCGGTATACGCTGGCTTTCCTGTGTCTGCTGCCGCCGGTGATCCTGCGCCCGGCCCACCGCACCGCCGTCCGGGCGCTCTCCCGCCAGGATTGGGGCTGGCTGATCCTGCTGGGGGTGCTGTATTACACGGTGACGCAGGGCACGCAGTTCGTGGCGCTAGACCGCCTGCCGTCGGCCACGGTCAGCCTGTTCCTCAATTTTTCGGCGGTCGCCGTGGCTTTTCTGGGGATCACCTGGCTGGCGGAGCGGCTGACCGGGGCGCAGTGGGGCGGGGTGGCGCTCTCCCTGGCCGGGGCAGCCATTTATTTTTATCCGGTGGACGTGCCCGCCGAACAGGTGATCGGGATCGTCGCCGTGACCATCGGCCTGCTGGCCAACGCCGTCTCCTCCGTCCTGGGTCGCTACGTCAACCGGGGCGGGGCGATCCCGCCGGTGATCGTGACCGTGATCAGCATGGGCGTCGGCTCGGTCCTGATGCTGGCGGGTGGGCTGATCGTCCAGGGCCTGCCCGTCCTGAGCGCCGCCAACTGGCTGATCATCGCCGCGCTGGCGGTGGTCAACACGGCCTTCGCTTTCACCTTATGGAACCTGTCCTTGCGGACGCTCTCGGCCATCGAATCGAACATCATCAACAACACCATGCTGATCCAGATCGCGGTGCTGGCCTGGGTGTTTCTGGGGGAAGCGCTGACGGCGCAGGAGATCGCCGGGCTGGGCCTGGCGGCGGTGGGCACGCTGATCGTGCAGGTACGGCGGCGTCAGGCGCGGCCCGCCACCCGTTGAGGCGGCGGCACCGTCTTCCCTGCCGATCACGGTTGTGAGGAGCAGCATCGGCGGCGGCTGATTTTGCCGGGCCAGCCGGGCCGCCTGGACTCCCGAACAGTGACATTTTGCAGATAATTCGTGTGAGATTTGTTGCTTTAAATCTCTGATAAAGTATAATATTCTACGTCATCCCTGAGTGTTTATGGATATTTCTGTGATTTTGGGAGGGGTCATGGCAGACAGGTCCCCAAACGACCGACGGACCTTCAAGGCCCACCGAATCCCCGAACGGTCCCTGTTTTATCAGCGGATCATGCCCGCCATGTTCATCGCGCTGGCCGTGATCATGGCGGGGTTGATTCTGTTTGCACTGGGCGTCCTGCTGGGCCTGGTGCCCTGGCTCTGACCAGCGGCCATCCCTCACCCTAACAAGGAGGATACCATGCCTGTCCACAACATTCTGCCGTTTATCTCCGCCATCGTCATGGCCGTCTTCACGCTGTCGGTCTTCCAGCGGTATCTCGTCCGCCGCACGCCGGCGTTTTTGTTCTGGGGCATCGGCCTGCTGATGTTCGGGGCGGGGAGCTTCGCCGAAGCCTATCTGGCGCTGGACTGGAGCCCGGCGGTTTTTGTCCTGTGGTATCTGTTCGGCGCGGCGCTCAACGCCGCCTGGCTGGGGCACGGCACGCTGAACCTGCTGGTCAAGCGGCGCTGGGTGGGCGTGGTGACGGCGGTCCTGGTGATCGGCAGCGTGATCGCGGGCGCGCTGATGCTGACCACGCCGCTGGACGCCGCCGGATTTGACCCGGATGTCCCGATCAGCGAGCAGTACCGGGCGATCATGCCGCCGGGCGCGCCGGTCCGCCTGACCACGCCGTTCTTCAACATTTACGGGCTGGTGACGCTGGTCGGCGGGGCGCTCTACTCGGCGTTCCTGTTCTGGCGCAAGCGCGTGCTGCCCAACCGGGTGGTGGGCAACGTCCTGATCGCGGTGGGGGCGCTGTCCATCGGCTTCGCTAGCTCGCTGACCCGCCTGGGCTACGGCCAGTATCTGTATATCGGGGAGCTGATCGCGGCGGTCCTGATGTATGTGGGATTCCGGGCGGCGGCGGCGCCGGGCCGGGAACCGGCGGCCCGTCAGGCGTCGTCGGCCAGCGCCCATTAGCGCCCGCCGGGGAGCGGCGGCGTCGGACTCCAACGTCGGACCCCAGTCCGACGCCACCGACCTCAGTCCAACGCCACGCCCTCCCCGCGAGCCTCTCTCCGGGTTCCGGTCGGGTCTACTTCCCCAGCCGCTTCTTAAATTCCGCCGTCAGGGCGGGGAGCACCTGGAACATATCGCCCACGATGCCGTAGTGGGCCAGCTTAAAGATCGGCGCTTCGGGGTCCTTGTTGATGGCCACGATCACCTTGCTGGTGCGCATGCCGGCCTGGTGCTGGATGGCCCCGGAGATGCCGCAGGCGATGTACAGGTCCGGGCTGACCACCTTGCCGGTCTGGCCGACCTGGTGGGTGTAGGGGATGTAACCCGCGTCCACGGCGGCGCGGCTGGCCCCCACCGCCGCCCTCAGCACGTCCGCCAGCGCGCGCACCGGGGCGAAGCCCTCCGCGTTGCCCACGGCCCGCCCGCCGGAGACAATGATGGCGGCGTCGGTCAGGCTGATCTCGCCGGCGGCGGCCTCAAAACCCTCGATTTTGGTGGGGATGTCCTGCTCGGCCAGGACGGGCGCGACCGTGGTCACGTCGCCGTTCCGGCTGGCGTCCGGCTCCAGGGGGCGGAAGGCCCGGCTGCGCAGCGTGGCGAACTGCGTCCCCTCCGCCGATGACGCCAGATCGCTGAGCAGCTTGCCGCCGTAGACCGGGCGCGTGGCCTTCAGCGCGCCGTTCTCCACCGACAGCTCGGTCACGTCGGATAACAGGGGGGAGTCGGTATCCAGCGCGGCGGCGGCCAGCAGCTCCTTGCCCCGGCTGGTGGCCCCGGCCAGCACGACCGCTGGCGCGTTCTTTTTCACCAGCTGGCTCAGCAGGGCGGCGTATGGCTCCAGGCGGTAATCGGCCAGCGTGGCGTCGTCGGCCTGGATGGCCTGATCCGCGCCGTGGTGGAAAGCTTCCTTCGTCACCGCGTCCACGCCCTGGCCGAAGACCAGTGCCACCAGCGGGACGCCCAGGGCGGCGGCGATTTCCCGCCCCTTGCCCAGCGCTTCCCAGGCGGTCGGGACAGCCCGGCCCCGGAACTGTTCGATCCAGACGTACACAGCGCTCATCTCACACCACCTTCTCCGCCATCAGCCGGTCGACCAGAAGCCGGGCCTGCTCGGCGACGCTATCCCCCTCGATAATGGTGCACGCACCCTCGCGGGCGGGCAGGTCCCGAAACCCGGTCACGCGGACCCTGGGGGCGGGCGCGGCGATGCCCAGCGCTGCCGCGTCCCACACCGGGATCTCGGCCCTGGTCGCTTTACGAATGCCCATGAAGGACGGATAACGCGGCTCGTTGATGCCCTTCATCACATTGAGGACGGCAGGCAGCGGGCCGGAAGCGATCAATTTACCCTCTTCCAGCAGCCGCTCGACCCTGATGGTCCGGGCGTCCGGGTTCAGGTCGGCGATCCGGGAGACGTAGCTGAGCAGCGTCCAGCCCAGCTGGCGGGCGGTCTGGAAGATGTGCTGGTCGGTGGCCTCGTCAGCCGCCTCTTTGCCGAAGAGCACCAGGTCCACCTCGCCCAGCTTCCGGACCGCGGCGGCGAAGACGGCGGCGAAGCCCCGGCTGTCCAGCGCGGCCCAGGCTTCGTCCCACAGGCGGATGGCGGCGCTGGCGCCCATGGCGATGGCGTGCTTGAGCGCCTCGGTGTGCGGCTCCGGGCCGAGCGCCATCACAGTCACGGTGCCGCCGTGCGCCTGGGTCTGGAGCAGCGCTTCCTCGACGGCATATTCATCCCAGGGGTTGATGACCAGGGGCGAATCCCCCCAGGTGACGCTCCCGTCAGCAGCCAGGGCCAGTCTGGCCGCCGTATCGGGGGTGCTGCGGGTGCCAACCACGATGTGCAAGGTCATGACCTCCTACTCCATACAAGAACTGATGGCCAGGCATTGGCGCGGTTCGCCAGCGGCAGGGCTGTTATCAAATCCCCATTTGATTAGAGTGTACCACAAAACCGACGGCTGCCCAACGCCTCGGCACGCCAGGGGCGGCGAACGGTGGTATCATTCGTCGGATGAGGCGGCCAGGCGTCGAGGATGGCGGGCCGGCCTGTTCCCCGTGAAAGGATCATCTCATGCGGCGGGTCAGCGGATACTGGCAGGTGGCCGGGATTTACGCCTGTGCCTTTGGCGCGGTGGCGCTGACTTTTCCCTACATGAACCAGTACCTGCTGGAACTGGGGTTCTCCGGCGTGCAGATCGGCAGCATGTTTGCGGCGGCCAGCCTGCTCGGCCTGCTGCTGACCCTGCTGGCGTCCGCCCTGGCCGATCGGTCCGGGCGTCACCGGTCGATCTTGTGGGCCGCGCTGCTGACCGAAATGGCGGCGTTGGGCTGCCTGAGCTTCGCGCCGGTGTTGGTGATGGTGGGCGGCGGCGTGGTGGTGATGCGGGCGATCATGCAACTGGATATGGCGATGCGCGACCGGCTCACGCTGCACTGGATCAGCGAACATCCCGCCGGGGCGTATGGCGGCCTGCGGCTATGGGGGTCGCTGGGTTTTGCCCTGGTGGGGATCATGAGCGGGCCAGTGGCCGAACGATTCGGCACGGCCTGGCTGTTCGCGGGCGCGGGGCTGATGCTCATCGGCGTGCTGATCTTCAGCCGGGTGTATGCCGCCCGGCTGCCGGTCGGGGCGGCGGACGCCGCCGAAGCGCCGGCGCCGGCCTTCCGCCGGATAGGCCGGCTTTCGCCGGTGATGGCCGTCATCATGGCCACCGCCCTGGTGAGCGCAGTGGGACAGTCCGGCTATTTTGGCTGGAACTATGAGTTCATCGACCACGGCCTGGGGGGCGGCAAAAGCGCCGTCGGGCTGTATGCCTCGCTGGCGGCGCTGATCGAAGCGCCAGTGATGCTGCTGGCCGACCGGCTGTTGCGCCGTCACAGCGCGGCGCTGGTCTGGGGGGCGGGCCTGTTGATCTGGGGGGCGGGCTGGCTGTTGCTTTCCCTGGTCCGGACGCCCCTTCAGGCCATGGTTCTCACCATCCCCGCCGGGATCGCGCAGGGTTTTGTCCTGGTCGCGCCCGTCGTCTTCGTCGGGCAGAGCAGCCCCGCCCACAATACAGCCTTTTACCTGGCGCTGATGGGCACCTGCGGCAGCCTGGGCATGATGGTCGGCAGTTCCGCCGCGGGATGGATTTACGATGCCCTCGGCGTGCGGGTGTTGCTGCGGTTGGGCGGGGCGGCGGTTATGCTGGCGGCGGTCGTGTTGTGGACCGGCGTGCTGATTCTGCGGCGGCGAACCTGGAAGCCGCGCCCCACGGCCTGACCGGGCGGCGCTCAGACCGGCCTGATCATCGTCGTGTAAGCGGAGAAGCCGATGAAACGCCGGAGGCCCGGCAAATGATGGGTGGCCGCCGGGACGAATCCCATCCGCTCGTACAGCGCCCGCGCGCGGGGGTTGGTGTCCACCACATCCAGGCGCACCGACCGGTAGCCGTGCTCGCGAGCGAGGTCGCATACCGCGTCCAGCAGGCGGGTGCCGATCCCCTGGCCGCGCGCGCTGGCGTGCACGGCCAGCCCGTCCATGAGGAGCTGGCCTTCCCGCAATGGGCGGACGTACAAGCGCAGCGCCGCCGCGTAAAACAGCCCGCGCAGCAGGCCAAGCTCCTCCAGATAAAGACGCGGCTGCCAGCGAACCAGGCGGCTGCCCCCATAGTTCAGGCCAGCGAGGCCCACCAGGTCCGGGCCGCGCCGGGCGACGATGGCCCGCGCCGGGTCAAAGAGTCGGGCCAGCAGGGCGACGCCGCCGTCCTCCGGCAAGAAAGGGCTGAACAGCGCTTCGTAGAATATTTCGGCGGCCTGACGCCGGTTTGCCTCCGGCAGCCCGCGCTGGATCACGATCAACGTGTCAGACATGGCGAACTCCTCGATGCCGTTTCGAACGGCTGTTGACGGTCGGCCTGGCGCTGGCGACCAGGCGCGACGGCGGTCTTCAGGCGCGGCGGCGGTAGGCGCAGATCAGGCGAGCGCCATCCTGGGTGGCCAGGACTTCCTGCCAGCCCTGGGCCGCCAGCCGTCGGCGGTGGCCGATCACCGACTGTCCGTCCACGTAATCGGGGTGTTTCTCCTGGCCGGTCAGGCCGTCCAGGGTGTAGCGCCGGACGCAGACCAGCCAGCGGTCCTCCCCCACCGGTGTGCAGATCAGCTGGCAGTACTCCCAGCCCGGCTCCGGCTGGTCCGCCGGGAGCGCCCAGGGGAGCGCTTCAGCGTCCCGTATCGCCGGGCGGCGGGCGGGCGGCGAGCCATCAGGACGCCAGCGGCGGCGGCTGGCCAGCCAGAGGAGGCCAATGATCAGCGCGGCGAGCAGGAGGAGCAGGACAGGCAGTTCCATGGGTTTTTCTTCCCCGGTAAGGCTGCCGGTTAGGGCGGTTTCGGCGGGATGTGGCTCATGGCGTATTCGGCCAGGGCGGCGATGGTCAGGCTGGGGTTGATGCCGGGGTTGGCGGGCAGGATCGAACCGTCCACCACGTACAGGCCGGGATAGTTAAACACCTGACACGTGATGTCCACCACGCCTTCCTCGGCGCTGCGGCCCATCACACAACCGCCCAGGATGTGGGCGGTCGAGGCCATGCCCAGCAGGCTCTCGGTGAACGACGCCTGGGGGACACTGTTTGTCCGGTCGGCGAAGGCATGGGCGATACGGTGAGTCATGGCCTCGTCCGGGGCGATGGGCTGCGCCGAGTCCCGTTCCGAGACCAGCCCGCGCCGGAACAGGGTGAGCGGTCCCCGGCCCGGCTTCAGATGGAACCGGTTGTCCTCGGTCTGCATGACCAGCAGGATGGTGGCGCGTCTGGCCCAGCGGGCGAAAAACTTGACATCGAGGAAGGTCAGCGGGTGGCGCAGGATGGCCGCCAGCGTGGCCAGCAGGTTGACCGACGCGCGGGCGTTCCGTTTGATCATGGGGGCGGCCAGCAGGCGGATGAACGACGAGCCGTCGGAGAAGCGGACTGGCTCGACGTGCGTCACATCATCGGCCTTGATCACGGAGGTGATGGCCACGCCCTGCGAGTAATCGGTCTGCCGGTCGCGGCTCATCACCCCGAACAGCGCCTCGCTGTTGGTGCGCACACCTTCCCCCAGGCGCGGCGAGAGCCTGGGCAGGGAGCGCGTCTCGTCCCGGCAGCGGAAGAGCAGGCGCAGGGTGCCGATCACGCCCCCGGCCACCACGACCTGGCGCGCCCGGACGCGGCGAATCGGCAGGCGGAGCAGGGCGGTCGAGCGGCGGTAGACCACCTCATACCGCGCGCCATCGCGCTGGCCCTCTGGCAGCGGTCGGATATCAATCGCCTCGACTTCCGGGCGGATGACCGCGCCGCCTTTTTCGGTGAAGTAGAGGTAATTTTTGACCAGCGTGTTTTTGGCGTTGTAGCGGCAGCCGACCATGCAGCCGCCGCAGTGCACGCACCCGGCGCGCGGCGGCCCTTCCCCGTCAAAGTACGGATCGGGGACCAGGCGGCCGGCCTGATCCGGCTCGCCGAAAAAAACGCCGACCTCGGTGGGGCGGAAGGAGTCGCCGTTGCCCATCTCGCGGGCGATGGCGCGCAGGGCATGGTCAGCGGGCCACAGGCGCGGGTTGGTGGTCACGCCGAGCATGCGCCGAGCGGCCTGGTAGTGTGGGCGGAGGACCTGCTTCCAGTCGGCCAGGTCCGCCCAGCCGGGGGCCTGGAACAGCTCGTCGCTCGGCTCCATCAACACATTGGCGTAGACCAGGCTGCCCCCGCCCACGCCGCAACCGTGCAGCACCAGCACGTCCCTGGTGAACGTCATCTGCTGGATGCCGAAGCAGCGCAGCGCCGGAATCCACAGGTAGCGGCGCAGGTTCCAGTTGCGGCGGGGGAAGTCGTTGTCATGGAAACGTTTGCCCCGCTCCAGGACCAGGACGCGGTAGCCCTTTTCCGTCAGGCGCAGGGCGGCGACGCTCCCGCCAAAGCCGGAGCCGATGATCACAAAGTCGAAAGCGGCGTCGGCATGGTGGGGCCGCATGAGGCACGCCCCCTTTCCACAATACACATCCACCCGAAAACGGCTGGAGGGGCGGAAAACACGGACAGGGCGAATTCTGGCGGGTGCCACTCAGGAAAGAATCGGCGTTGTCCGTGCCCGTGCGCTAACGGCGCACACGAATACGCCGCCAGCGCTTCCCTTTACGGACCGATCGTCCGTCGTCCTGTCTATTGTATGCGGGCCGGGAGGATCGGGCTACTGTCGGCGGCTGGCCGGTCTGCTGGGGCCTGGGCCGTGGGCGCGATCCGGGCCGCCGCTTCCCGCAGGGCTTGGTCCTCGCTGGCCAGCGCGTCCGCCAGGATAACCTCGCCCGCCGGGGACATCAGCGCCCTGGTGATGCGCAGCATCTCACCCTTCACCCCGCTGTCGCTCTCCCGCCGGTAGGCGTCGACCAGGATGTCCGGCGCGCGCCCGTGCCCCATCCAGGCCAGCGGCCACACGGCGGCGAGCCGCGTCTCCGGCGCGGGATCGCGCAGGGCCTTGGCCAGCGCGTCAAGCAGCGTCTCGACGGCCTGGCTCGCGGCCAGGTCGATGTGCAGATAGTTGGTCGCCTGGAACAGCCCGCGCAGGATGTGCTGGCAGACGGTGCCGTCGGTGGCGCGGAGGATATCCGCCAGGTCGGCCAGGCATGCCTCCCCTGCCAGCTCGATCAGGCTGAGGGTGGCGGCGTATTTGACGTAGGGGTCGGGATCGTCGTCGATGGCCCGGCGGACGACGGCCAGCGCCTCCGGGTTGTTACAGGTGCCCAGCGATTCCAGAGCCTCGGCGCGGACGTCCGGGTCGTCGGCCAGCAGGGCCGCCTCCAGCACGGGGATGGCTGCCAGGTCCTGATGGTCGCGCAGCCGCCAGGCCGCCGCCCGGCGCACGTCGTCCACCTCATCCCGGAGCGCCTCGGCGGCCAGCCGGTAGGCGTGGCGGTCGCGCCGGTCACACAGGGCGTAAATGGCCGCCTCGCGGACGCGGTGGTCGGGGTCGGCGAGCGCCTGCCGGAGCAGCGGTTCCACCGCGAACCAGGAGAAGGCGTACAGATGGCGGGCGGCGCTGGCCCGTGTTGGCGCATGAGCGTCGGCGAGCGCCTCCTGCAAGATGCGCCGGGCGTCGCGGTCGCCGCGCCTGGCGAGCAGCCCGCCCGCGCCGTGGCGCACGTAAAAATCCTCGCTGCGCAGCATGACCGCCGCTGCCTCCAGCGAGATGGCCTCCGGCGGCAGGGCGTTGAGCATCGTGCCCAGGCGGCGCAGAGACAGCCGCCGCTCCCCGCGCCCCTCGCTCCCGCTGGCGAGGCATGGCTCATGGCCGGTGGTCGCGGTCAGCGGACCGCCGTCCTGGTCGGCGGTTTGCCCGTACCGCGCCCGCCTGATTTCAGGGGCCATCGCCCGCGCCAGCTCCTCGCGGAACCGGGCCATCTGCTCTTCGAAGGGCAGGCTCTCGTTGATGTCGAAGGCGCAGACCTGGCTGGCCGTTGGGGCCGGGGCGCTCTCGCCGAGGGTGGCAATCACCGCTTCCCGCATCAGCGTCTTTCTGGTCTTCAGGTCGGTGACCGTGACGCGAAGCTGGCGCGAGTCGTCCACCCGGAAGGCCGCCCTGATCCGGTCCTCGCCGGGTTGGCCGATCGGGTCCAGGCGGACCAGCTGCTGCGCCGCCTCGGTCTCGTTGAGGGGAATGATGTGCGGCGGCTCGTCGCCCGCCTGGGCCACGAAAACGGTCTGCCCGCCCTCGTATCGCACTTCCACCATCGACACCGACTCCGCAGCGATCTCGCCGACGACCAGTTCGATGGCTGCCTGCCCCGCCCGCGACGCGCTGAGGACGACCTCCACCGGCTTCGCGGTGGGGTATGCGCTCCCCATGGCGATGATCTCATCGTATTCGTGCCGCCCGGTCCCCGGGTTCAGGTGGCGCAGGCCGTAGCTATGGGCCAGGTAATCTTCCAGGCCATAACCCGCCGCCACCTGGAGAGCGCCTTCCGCCACCGCCGTGAACGGCCTGTCCACCCGCACGGCCTGCCCGGCGAAGTACTGCCTCAGCGTCCGCTGCACGGCAGGCATCAACGACACGCCGCCGACCAGCAGCACGGCGTGGATATCCTCCTGGAAGACGCCCTGGCGGCGGGCGATGTGCATCACCCGGTCGATGGCCCCCCGCAGGGCCGTGTAAAAGCCGTGGGCGTCCAGCAGGGCTTCCAGCTCGCGGCGCGTGACCGTCACCGCGTGCTGGCGGCCCGCCGCGCTGAAGATGATGTTGGTTGCCTCCTGGGTGGAGAGAGCGATTTTGGCCTTTTCACAGGCAGTCAGCAGCGCCGCATAGTGGTGGCCCAGCGTCTCGACGGTCAGGTCCGCCCGGTCCAGGACGTGGGCCAGCAGCCATTGATCCACGTCGCTGCCGCCCAGGAGGCGACCACCCTTGGCGATCACCCGCGCGGCGTGTTCCCTGGCTCCTCCTCGGCGCAGGCGGCTCAAGAAGCCGCCCGTCCTGGCCCGGCTCTCCGGCAGCTGGACCAGGGAGAGGTCCAGCGTGCCGCCGCCGAGGTCGCAAACCAGGACCAGCGCGCCGGGTTCGGTCACGGCATAACCCAGCGCCGCCGCCGTCGACTCGTCAACCACGCGGACGCGGTCCGGCGGGAAGTCGGCGACAACCTCACTCAGCCAGGCCAGGTAGCCGCTGAAGGAGGCGACCGGCGCGGTGAGCACCAGTTGGTCGACCGCGTGCCGGGGGTAGGGGAGGGCGCTCAGCAGCGTCCGGATGAAGGCGCGCCCGGCGTCCTGGTCGGTCCAGGGGATGCCATCGATGAGGCGGGGGTCTGGCGGGGAGGCGGCCAGGATGCCGCGTTTGAAGTTGCGGAACAGACGGTTATCCGGCTGGCCGTCCAGGCCGCCCGCGCCCACGGCCTGCCCGGCGACGGCCTGCCCGGTCGCGCCATCCTGCACGTACAGCAACGAGGGCACCAGGGGCGGGAGGTCGTCGGTTGGAGCGCCGCCGGGGTCGAGGCTGAGGCCGGGCAGCGGCAGGAACGCCACCTGGTCCTGCCCCTCGTCCCAGTGCGCGACGAGGCTGTTGGTCGTGCCAAAGTCAATGGTCAGTTTGTGGCCCATGGCGCACCGGTCGTTTCTCTCCGGCCATGTGTTACGCAGCGTGATGTTACGTTTCGTAATCAATCTATCATGATATATTACGCTGTCAAGTAGTACGGTGGTGGGAGTTAGAGGGCGGATGGGCGCTTTCGATTGCTGGCAGCGTCAAAATGGATTAGGATGGAGAGGATTGACGTACAGGACGTAATATATCGCCCCACGGTATTACGAAGCGACAATGGGAAGGCCGCGAGCGCCATGGCTGACGAGCAGGATCGCGAGTTAACGACATTGGAGTACGTGGTGCTGGGGCTGATCAGCACCGGGCCGCAGTCCGGTTACAGCATCATCAGCACCTTTGAGACCGAGGTGTATCGCCGCTGGAGCGCCAGCCCTGGCTCCGTTTACCCGATGCTCAAACGGCTGGAAAGACGCGGTGTCATCGCCGGCGAACTGGAAGTGGTCTACGAGACGCGGCCGCGGAAGATGTATCGGCTGACCCCGGCGGGGGAGCGGCTGGTGGATGCCTGGCTGAAAGCCCCGCTGGGAAAGCCCGATGTGACCGAAGAGCGGGACATCACCATGCTGAAGTTCCTGTTCGCCGAGAATCGCCTCTCGCGGGAGGAGATTCTGGTCTGGCTGGATGATTATGAGGGAGCCGCCCGCGCGTATGAAGTGATGTTTCGTACCCAGCGCGACCCCGAATGGAGCGACTGGTCGCTGCACCAGCGGCTGATCGTGGAGGGGATGCTCATGGAGATCGACATGCAGCTCAAGTGGATTCAGACGGCCCGCCACCGCCTGCTGGTCAGCCCTCCTTAGCGCCATCGACGGACGAGTCGGTCAGGGGACGCAGCCCGAAAGATGGCCCATCAGGATGGCGACGCCGAGGATGAGGCCAATGATGCCGAGCGTCACCGGGCCACCCTCTCCCCTGCTCCTTCGCGGCGGGGTTGCGCCCGGTGGTTTATCGGCCCGCCGCCATTCCCAGGTCAGGTCTCTGGCAAGCAGGCAGAGCACGCCACAGCCGATGAGCAAAACCGACAGACCGATCGTGGCCGACATATATCCTCCCGTTTTTTTGGTAAGCCCGACCCAGGCGCGGGAGGCGGCCTGTTGCGACCACTGTAAAACAAAGATGCGGGGAGCTGTCCCCCAAACATTCGGGTAGCCGGGCGCGGCCTGGGCAGGGTGGAAATCAGCGCTTCCGGCACGGTGGTTCGGGCGGGGGAAACGCCTATAATGGTCGTTGGCCGCTTTGGGCGGCGGGGTGTGATGCTGACGGTGTTCAGGGCGGTCAGGTGGAACGATGGCCGTTCAACAGGGGAGAAGGGTATGTTCAAGCAATGGTTTGGGGCGTCGGTGTGGGTGGTCGTGATGGCCGTTGCGCCAGTGGCGGCGGTTCTGGCTCAGGGCGGGGCGATTAACGTGGGGGACACGGTGGAGGGCACGCTCAACGACGCCACGGCCACCTACAACGTGGTCATCGGCGAGGGCGAATCGGTGTCGATTGCCCTCAACTCCGACGATTTTGACGCTTACCTGGAGGTCAGGGACAAAAACGGCAACGTGATCGCCTCGGATGATGACAGCGGCGGGAGCCTCAATTCGGCGCTGGTGTTCACCGCGCCGTCGGCGGGGGCCTACGCCATCCTGGTGCGTGCCTATGGGGGCAATGCCACCGGCGCTTACACCCTGATCCTCACCGCCACCACCGTGGTCGAGCTGGCCTATAACAGCGCCACGCCAGTGGAGCTGGGCGAGGGCGATGCGATGATAAATTTCTCCCTCGTCGGGAATGAAGGGGATGTCCTCAACATCTACACTGACAACCCCGATCTGGATGTCCGGCTGACGCTGCTGGACCCCACCGGCCAGCAGGTGGCCTATGACGATGATGGCGGGGTGGGTTATGCGCCGTACCTCCGTCGGGTGGTCCTGCCCGTCAGCGGCGTCTACGCGCTCCAGCTAGCACCGGTTATGGGGAACGTGGTCGGGGCGCTGAACCTGATGGTTGAGCAGGATGAGCTGCCCCTGCTGGACGGGGGGCCGTATGCGGTGACCATGGGGGAGGACCAGAGCGTCGAGCGCATGGGATTCACCGCCACGGCGGGCCAGACGTACCGCCTCACGAGCAAGACCAGCAGGGAAGCCTATGGTTATCTGGCAGTTGAGCAGGCCCAGTGGAATACGTTCAGCCTGTCGTTCAGCCGGGTCATGGAGGCGTCGATGGTGTTCACCGCCAGCGAGAGCGGGTTGTTCCCGGTGACGCTGGATGACAACTCTTGGGACGGCAGCACCGAGTATGAGGTGTCCGTGGTGCCGGTGAACTAGCCGGGTGCCGCGCTGGTTTTACGCCCGGCAGGCCACCACCCCAAAAGCGTGCGGGCAGGGGCGCACCTTCACAAATCCTGCCTCTTTGAGCCGTCGGACCGCGCCTTTCATCACCCGCTGGCCCAGCTGGCTGTCGGGATTGCCCAGATAGTGAAAGAGGCGACCGCCGCGCCGGGTCACGCGGAACAGGTGACGGTAAAACGCCAGGGAATATAGTTCACCGGCGAGGCTGGCGGTCGGCGGGTCGTGAATGACGTGATGAAAGTAACCGTCGTCAAATCCCGCGATCAACTCGGCGCTGTCGCCGACCAGTTGCCGGATGTTGGGGCTGTCGAACAGCGGTTGCGACCAGGGGTTGAGGCGGGCCACCGCCAACACAGCGGGATCGAGTTCGATGGTGATCACCTCGCGGGCCGTCTTGCTGGCTTCGATGGCGGTGTATCCCAGGCCGGTGGCGGTATCCAGCACGCGACCGCGCAGCGGGGCAATCGCCTTCACTTTGTTCACCGAGTCTTGATGAGGCTCGGCGTCTTTGATGCGGTGCATGGGAAACCCCGCCACCAGGAGCGTGGGCGCGCCAGCCGTCGGCATAAGGCTACAGGGACGCCCCGTCAGCTCGGAAAAGGTATAAACTTTTTCCACCTCGCCCTCGCGAACCGCAAAACAGCTCGTGGTCGCCGCCGCGATGGCGGTAATCGTCTCCCAGGTTAGCGTCTGCCCATCAGGAAAGATGACGTGCGCCTGCTCGACGCGGACTTCAACCGTGGTCAGGCCGAGATCGGGCGAGGTGCGGGCGGTGGGCTGTCCGTTGCGCCGCGCCTCCAGCAGCGGCCGGGCCTGCACATGCGAGAGCACCATCGGCAGGGACGTTTCCATGCGCCTCATCCTCTCTGGAAGCAGGAATCCGCAACACGTCGGCTTTCCCGGAGGTGACTGGCGCGCGGTCCCTAATGGCCGACGGCGGATCGCTGCCCGCTGACGGCTGACAGTTGAGCGCGCAGCTCCGCATGGGCGGCGCAGACGTTGGGGTGGATCGTCCAGCCCATCTCCGGGCCGTTATTGATCACCCACTCCAGGTACACGAACGCCGCCCGGTTGAGGCTGACGCTGGCCGCATCCTTCAACGCCGGCAGGAAGTCGCTGCGCGGCGCGGTTGGGTCCAGCGCCACTTTATCCGCCAGGAAGACCACCTTTTCCAGCGTGCTGGCCCCGGCCCGCAGGGTTGAATGATAACGGATCGCGTTGAGGATGTCCTGGTCGGCGATGCCCAGCCGCTGCCGGGCAACTTCGGCGGCCAGCGGCCCGTGAATCAGCGGCACGGCGGCGCGGTCGGCGTCCGTGAGCGGCACACCCCACGCCTCCGCCACGGCGATCAACTCCCCGTGCGGCACCCCTGCCGCCAGATCGTGGCACCAGGCGGCGACGGCGGCTCGTTTCATATCCGCCGCCATGTGCGGACAGTAGCGCGCGGCCAGCAACCGCGCCTGCCCCACCACCGCCCGGGTGTGGGCCAGGGTATGCGCCTTACCGGCGGCGGTGAGGAAGCTGGTGACGGCGTCGCGGATACTGCCGGTGGGTTGCAGGCCGTCAAAATAATCTGCGGCCATGACAAAACCGTAACCTTCGGTAGGGTTGGCACTCTGAGCATAACACATCAGGCGTCTGCCGCCAGTCCCCCAACGGCGGCGTTCAGGGCAGGGCTTTGACCCGGTACCAGTAACGATAAACCTCCTGGAAGCCGAGCTTCTCATACAGATGCAGGGCCGGGGCGTTGTTCAGCATCACCTGCAAATAGGCCCGCCTGGCCCCTCCGGTCCGGCCCCAATGGAGCAGGCTCAACATCAACTGGCTTCCGAACCCCTGGTTGCGGCGGTGGGCGGCCGTCACCACGTCGAAGATGCCCAGGTGGCCGCGTTCCAGCACGCCCAGCCCTGCCGCGATTGTCTCGCCGTCCTGCCGCAGCGCCATGAAACAGCGTGCCGGGATGATGTTGCCCAGCAGGCGTCTCATGGTCGGCATGCGGCGCGCCTCCAGGCCGCTCAAGGCGCAAAAATCGGCCAGCCAGGCGTCCGACAGGTCCGGCCCGGCGACGACCGTCTGCCCGGTGGGGGATGGCAGGGCCGCCAGGTCGTCCAGCACCTGCACACTGGTCAGCGCATCCGGGGCGTAACCCTGGCGATCCAGGGTGTCGTCGAGCGCCCCCAGTTCGGCAGCCGAGGTGATCTTAAAGATGGTCGGCTGCCCTCTGGCCGCGTAAACCGCTTCACAGCCGGCGATCTTCTCGTCCAGCGGCAGGGCAGACGGATACAGCGGGGTGATCGAGTTGGCGCGGCGGGTGTAACCCTCGGCGAAGCGCAGCACCCAGCCGTCATAGAGAAGGACCTGCAAGGCCGGCCAGGCGTTGCCGGAGAGTTCTTCGAGCAGATGGATCATTCGCTGGCCTCCCCAGGGGAAAAGTCACCGCCTTACGGATGGCCCGTCACGGCGGCCAGGCGAGCTTCCTGAAATCGCTGCTGTCCCGCCACGCATTATAGCCCGGTTGTTGATGGCGCGTCATCTCAGATGGCGCGTCATCTCAGATGGCGCGTCATCTCACCGTCGCTGGATCAACGATCCAGCCCTCGTCGGGGTTGCAGTCGGCGGGGATGTTGTAGCCGTGGCCGCGGCCCGCCCAGGCCCAGGCCGCCTGAACCGCGCCCAGCAACGCATCCAGGGCGTCGCCCCTGGGATCGCGGATCATCTCGTCCGCCAGCGCCCGGTCAATCGCGAGGCTGAAGCCATAATGCTGCCGCATCTCGTCCGACCGCAAGCCGCGCATGACCGCCCGCCGCGCCGCCGCGTGTGCCGGAGTTTGCCGGCGCCGGTCATCTGACTTGTAAGCCCTCCGCCCGATCCACCGGCGCGCGACCAGCGCCGGATAGGCTTCGACGGCGATCCGGTCGGAGTCGGTGGGATGGCAGGGCAGCACGCTCACGCCAGCCCGTAGTAGGCGCGGCGCGCCCTGGAAAAACATCCGGCCCACTGGCACGCCGTAGAGCATCATCGGGCTGCGGGCGTCGGCCAGCCGGTCGGTCTCCCGTCGGTGATGCCTGTCGCCCGGCGGTCTGGCGTCGCGGTAGGTCTTGAGCGCGGCTTCCCACGCCCGCATATCCATCGCCGCCAGGTGCCCCACGTAACCCGCCCAGTCGGTCGGCCAGCCCAGGTTTTTGATCAGCTGGCGCGGCTGGCCGAACGGGAAGTCCAGACCGGCGATCCAGGGGCCAGGGCGTTCCAGGAACGCCTCAAAAGCGGCGAAGTCCGTTAATTCCTCCAGGCCGGTCACGCGCAGACGGGCGGCGCGCCACTCGCCGGCCACGCAGGTGATCGGCTTGCGGCGGGTTGGCGCGCTGGTGAAATCCAGGCCGTAAATGCGCACGGCGTCACCTCTCCGGGCCATGCCAGCCGAAACAAGACAGGCCGCCCGATCCCCGCCTTATTGCGAATGGTTTGCAACAAGCGTCTGACATTCTTGTGACATGCGTCACTGGGAGGGTTTCCCAAGGGCGATCATACTTATGATGACAGAATTCGTACGGGGAAAGTCCTGGCATTGGGTCGCTATCCGGCATGATCGCCACGTTCTACCGCATCCTGACCGACCGGAGAATCCTGATCACGGCGGGTCTGTGCGCCCTGGCCCTGATGCTCCTGCTGCAAGGCACCGCCAGCGCGCGGGGCGGCGACTCGGTATTTGCCCTGCAACTGGCCTTCACGGTGGAAAACTTCCGCGCCGTGATCGATAGCTGGGGGGCAGGGGGCGTGGCCCAGTTCCGGGGCACTCTGTGGCTGGATTACCTGTTCCCCATCGCCTATGCGATCTTCCTGGCGGGCCTGATCGCCGCCCTCCACCCGACCAGGAAAGGGCCGGGGCGCGGCCAGGCGGCACGGGCAGTCGCCGTGCCCTTCCTGGCGGCGGCGCTCGATTACGGCGAAAATACGTTACATCTGGTCATCCTGGCGGATCCGACCGAACCCGCCGCGTCGCTGGTGCTGCTGGCATCAATTGCGGCAACATTAAAATGGATAATGATCGCCATTGCATTTTTAGTCATTATCTATTATCTTGTTAGACAGAGCAGGTTTTATCGCACGGCATGACGCAACGTTATCATCCCCATAAAAGGAGAGGCAATGTCATCCACACCTTCGGCGACGACGAGGCTGCGCACGCTCGACCAGCTCCTTCCCGGACAGCGCGCCATTATCCAACGGATCGGCGGCAAAGGCGCGTTCCGCCGACGGGTGATGGATATGGGGCTGGTCAGCGGAGCCGAAATTGAGATGATCAAAGCAGCCCCGCTGGGCGACCCGATCGAGTATCGGCTGAAAGGTTACCATCTATCGCTGCGCCGGGCCGAAGCGCGGGTGATCGTGGTGGAGTGCTGAGGGTGTTTTCCACCCGGCTCCGGCGCAGGTGGATATAGAACGGACATTCATGGTCAAGGATTTCACCATTGCGCTGGCCGGGAATCCCAATGCCGGCAAAAGCACGATCTTCAACGCGCTGACCGGCGCGCATCAGCACGTCGGCAACTGGCCGGGTAAGACAGTCGAAAAGAAAGAGGGCCAGACGATCATTGGCGCTCATGTTTTCACCGTCATCGATCTGCCCGGCGCGTACAGCCTGACCGCGTATTCGGTTGAAGAAGCGATCACCCGCGATTTTATCGTGAACGAGCAGCCCGATGTCGTGGTTGCCGTGGTGGACGCCACCAACCTGGAACGCAACCTGTATCTGGTGGTGCAGCTCATCGAACTGGGCGCGCCGGTGGTGGTGGCAATCAATATGACCGACCTGGCCGAGGCGCGGGGCATCCAGATCGATATGGGGGCGCTGTCGGCAGGGCTGGGCGGCGTGCCGGTGGTGGCCACCGCTGCCCGGCACGGCGTCGGCCTGGCGGCGCTGCGGGAGGCCATTCTGACGGTGGCCGGCGGCGGGCACCATCTCGATGAGGCCGGGCCAGGGCTGATCGATTACGGCCAGCCGCTGGAAGATACCCTGGCCTCCCTTCAGCGGCGGTTGGAGCAGGCCGCTGTCCACGGGCGGGCGCATCCGTGCGGCCATCGCCAGGGCCATTCCTCGCCCTTCGGCGAAGCGCCAGTCTTCCAGTGGATCGCCCGCCGTCGCCGCCGCCATCGCCGTCGCCGGGCGTGGCATCACCGCCGGGCGAGCCGCGAGTGGGCGTGTCCCCCGCGCTGGCTGGCGCTCAAGCTCCTGGAAGGCGAGGACGATATCCTGGCGCGACTCGACGACGCCGATCGGGCGGCGCTGATGGCGGCCAGGCAGCAGCACGCCGACCGGATCATGGTCGCCTGCGACGAAGACCCGGAAACCCTGATCGTCGACCGGCGGTACAGTTTCATCGGCGAGTTGGTCCGGCAGGCGGTCACCCGCCCGGCCCGCGAACCGATCACGACTTCGGAGCGCCTCGACCAGGTGCTGACGCACCGCTGGCTGGGGCTGCCCGTTTTTTTGCTGCTGATGTGGATCGTGTTCCAGATGGTGGCCAACGTCAGCGCGCCGTTGCTGGACTGGGTGGACGCGACCATGACCGGGCCGTTCACCCGCTGGGCGGTCGCGCTGCTCGGTGTGCTGGGCCTGCGGGGCACGTGGGTCGAGTCGCTGCTGGTGGACGGCATCATAGCCGGGGTGGGAGGGATGCTGGTTTTCCTCCCGGTGCTGGTCTTCCTGTACCTGGCCATCGCCCTGCTGGAAGAATCGGGCTACATGGCCCGGGCGGCGTTTGTGATGGACCGTTTCATGACCATGCTGGGCCTGCACGGCAAGAGCTTCCTGCCGCTGCTGGTCGGCTTCGGCTGCAACGTCCCGGCCATTTATGCCACCCGCACGCTGGAGCATCCCGATGACCGCAAGCTCACCGCCTTCCTGACCACGTTTATGAGCTGCGGGGCGCGCCTGCCGGTTTACGTGATCTTCGGCTCGGCCTTTTTCGGCGCGGCCTCCGGCCACCTGATCTTTGCCCTGTACCTGTTGGGCATTTTGGTGGCGATCCTGACCGGCTTCGTGCTGAAGCGCACGATCTTCAAAAACAAGCCCACGCCGCCGTTTGTGATGGAACTGCCCCCGTACCGCCTGCCCACCTTCGCCAGCGTCTGGCTGCACATCCGGGAGCGGACGGCCAAGTTCATCCGGGGGGTGGGGACCGTGATCCTGATCACGTCGGTGCTGGTGTGGTTCCTGCTGGCCGTCCCGGTTGGGCAGGACCGCCGCGCCTTCGACCGGGTCGCCCCAGGCGACAGCCTGTTTGGCGCGATCAGCCGGGCGGCAGCCCCCGTCTTCGCCCCGGCGGGTTTCCCCAGTTGGGAGGCGACGGGCGCGCTGGTGAGCGGCCTGGTGGCCAAAGAAGTGGTGGTCTCGACGCTGAGCCAGATTTACGTGGGGGCGGCCCATGAACACGACCAGCCGCCCGCCGGGGAAGCGCCGCCGTCCGGACTGGTCGATGATCTGGCCGGGATAGCGAGCGGCTTCGGCGAGGCGCTGATCCTGACCGCCCAGGAAGTGGTGAACATCGTGCCGCGCACGATCAACCTGCTGCCGCTCCTCCACGCCCCGGAAGCGGACTTCCTGGGCCGCCAGACGACCGAAACCGGCGACTCCACGCTGGAGGCGGCGTTGCGGGAAGCCTTCACGCCGCTGGCCGCGCTGGCGTTTAATGTCTTTGTGCTGCTGTACATCCCCTGTATGTCGTCGCTGGCCGCCATGCGCCAGGAGTTCGGCATCCGCTGGACGATCTTCCAGGCGGGTTACACGCTGATCATCGCCTGGCTGGCCGCGGTGGCCGTCTACCAGGTCGGCTTATGGGTAGGGTTGGGTTGAACGATGGCCACGGTATTGCGTCAGGTGCTGGATATCTTTGAGCAGGCGACCGGGCCGCTGGCGCTGTCGGAGGTCGCCCGCGAACTGGGCATCGAACGGGGGGTGCTGGAGGGCATGCTCCAATACTGGGTGCGCAAGGGCAAACTGCGGGAAGTGACCGGCGGCACGCAGATCTGCCCGATCTGCAACCGCAGCGACGAGTGCGCCCTCGTCCCGGATATGCCCCGGCGTTATGAGCTGGTCACCGACGGCGACCCTGACTTCGGCGTCGATCCGCCTGCCATGTGCTGCGGATGACCGGCCAGGGGGCCAGCCTCCTCCGGGGCGGTCGAACCGCCGCTCTGGCGCTGGTGCTGCCCTCTCATGCCGAACAATTTAGGAAAAATTTACCAAACCCCACTAGAATGAATAAAATTATTGGTATATCATGGGGACGAGGCATTGGCCAGGACCGCACCTAAGGAAGCCGTCAATGAGCCCGCCCCATCATGTGCTGATCGTCGATGATATGGCCGACACGCGCACTTTGCTCCGCATTCTCCTCTCCCACAAAGGTCTCTATGCCGTCCACGAAGCTGAAAACGGCCAGCAAGCGCTGGAAAAGGTGGCCCAGCACATGCCCGATCTGATCGTGCTGGATTACATGATGCCGGATATGAGCGGCGCGGACGTCTGCCAGCAGTTGCGCGCCCGGTCGGAAACCGCCCGCCTCCCGATCATCGTCCTGACGGCGCGCATCGACCACGACACCCGTGACCAGGCATTGGCCGCCGGGGCAGATGTGTTCATGTGCAAGCCGCTCAAACCGGTCGAACTGCTGGAGACGGTCCGCCAGTTGATCGCGGCCCGCAAGGGGATATTAGAAGCCGACTGACGGGACCCCCGGCAGACGCCGCAACGTATACCAGGCCGACGGGCGGACTCCATCGGCGGTGTCCTGGCTGAGGGCGGCTTCCACCAGGGTAAAGGCGGGGGCCAGCAGCGCCCGCACCGCTTCCGGCTCCAGGCCCGTCACCGCGCCGTCCCGCTCATGGCGTCGCCAGGCGTAGAGCTTCAAAGTGCCCCCCGGCACCACCAGCCGGGATGCATGTCGGGCGTAGAGAAGCAACTCGTCCGCCGGGAAGGTATGCATGCAGCCCACATCCAGCCACAGCGAGACCGGCGGATGATCGGGCAGGAAGTCTGGCGACACCACGTTGGCCCGCAGGAAGCGGACCTGCCCCGCTGCCAGGCCGGATTCCCGGGCCCGGAGGCGCGCCCGCGCCAGCGCCTCCTCGATCCAGTCGACGCCCGTCACCTGCCAGCCGTGCGCGGCCAGGTAAACAGCGCTCACGCCCGTGCCGCAGCCCACGTCGAGCGCCCGGCCCGGCGGCAGCCGATTCCCTCCCTCCACCAGGGCGCGCACCTCCGGCGGCACGATGCCGGAATCCCAGGGCGGCGGTTCGGCGGCGCAGTAAGCGGCCTGGTAGCGCTGATAGCGAGACTCTTCGTCAGTCATCGGTCGCGGCGCTGGAGCGGCGAGGATAGGCCCCCGCCGCGTCTACAGAGAAGTCCAATCGTCGTTGGGAGGCGGCCCATCAGGCGATGGCAGGTCACCGTCGAACAACTGATCGAGATAGGCCGCGAACGGATTCCATTCGTCTGACTTCGGCCCGGCGGCGTCCGGCGCAGGCAGGTTGTTGGCCGGGTCGACCGGCCCGTTTATGCCGTCCCTCTCGCCCTGTCCCACCGGGGTGGGTCCTTCTTCCGGGTGGGCCCGGTCTAAAATCTGCCGCCACCACACCGGGACCGGCAGATTATGGGGCTGGTATTCCTCCTCCAACTCCTGGATCATCTGGAGCAGGCGGCGGTTAAACTCGCGCCAGTCGTCCAGGGTCAGCCCTTCCGCCACCTGGTACATGGCCGTCTTCACCCGGATGTAGACCTGGATCACGCGGGGATCGGTCCCGCTGGGGAAATTGACCTCCACATCGTCGCGCGCGCCCAGGCGGACCATCTGGGTGAACGAGGCGAGATCGAGCTGGGAGACCAGCGTGCGGAACGGGTAGGGGTCTTCCGGCGGGGCTTCGTCCGGCGGGGGCGGCAGGCCGACCACCCATTGCGGCTCGTCATTCACCGGGATACCCAGGCGGCGCTTGATACGGTTTTTCACCGGTTTCCAGGCCCCGATGACAAACTCCACCTTCCATTGCTCGTCCACCCCCATCAGGGTGGCGAAGCCGGCGGCGTACATGGCCATCTCGACCAGGGCGTCGATGAACGTCATCGGGTCGCGCGAGAACAGCACCAGCTCATCGGTCTGCAAATTAAAGGTGAACTTATCCATCAGCGGAATCTGGCTGTAGAGCGGGGCGTTGGCCTCGTCCACATAGAGCAACACCGGGCGCGGATAAAGCTCCATCACCCGACGCAGCATCTCCAGCGTCTCCGCATCCAGATCGTAGATGCGCCGCAACTGCCGCAGGGATTCGTCAATATCTTCCGGGTCAAGATAGACGCGGTTCTGCTTCATATCAGACATGGTCGGCGTTCATACCGGCCTGAACAGCCCGGCGCAACGATGGTATCCCGTGAAATGGACGGTGATTCATGGGGATGATCGGACTTCCCTTCGGACTCTGGACTGCCGGCCATTGCAGGGTCATCATACTACCAGACGATTTTCGCCGCCAGTGCCGCCGCTCCGCCGCCGCGTCGGCCCGTTCCAACCGGTTCATAACCGCCCATGGCACAGGATAACGCTGCCGCCTCCCGACGCCAGCCGTTCCTACAGCTTGGACCCGGTGATGTAGCGGTACAGCAGGTCTTTCCGCACGAAGAGGAAGATCAGCAGCCCGGCGAAGAACCCCGCCAGGTGGGCGACGAAATCGGTGGTGTAATAGGACTCGCCCCGCGCCGACTCGACGGCCGGGATCACCTGCTGGGCCAGCCACCACACCAGGTACAGCAGCGCGGGAATCTTAATGCGGATCGGGATGGGGATGATGCCGATCAGGGGGATGGTGGTGATGCGGGTGCCAGGGAAGAGGATCAAAAACGCCCCCATCACGCCGGCAATGGCCCCGCTGGCCCCGATACCCGGAATCAGCCGGTCGTAGGCGCTGCCGCTGCGGATGATGATGCTGGCCGTGCTGGCGATCACCCCGGCCAACAGATAAAAAAACAGGAAGCGGTAGGGGCCGCAGGCATCCTCGATCCGCCGCCCGAAGGCGAACAGGAAGATCATGTTGCCGAAGAGATGCCAGGAGAAGGGCAGGCAGATCAGAAAACCGGGCGCGTGCAGGAAGGTCGAGGTGATGGCGCTCAGCGCGCCCGACCCCTGCTGCTGCCGGACAGCGTCGGGAACCGTGCCGTAGACGAAGTGGGAGATGACCTCGGCATCGATCGGGCCGTGGGGGGTGGCGTAAGTCGGCCCCCACAACAGCAGCTGGACCTCGGTATGGAACCACACGCCGACATTCAGCAGGATCAGGAAAATGGTCATCCAGGGGATGGTCCGGTACCGGACGCGGGTGGTATCGGCTATCGGCAACGGGAACACGGCGCGCTCTCCGAATCAGGCCGGCGGTGATATCAGGGAACCCCGGCCATCAGCCGGTCAAAAATGTCCAGCAGATATCCGGGCAACTGCCCGCTGTTCAGGGTATTCAGGGTCTGCTGGGCGCTGAGCAGGCTGTTGCGCAGCACCAGCACCGCCGCCACGATCAGCAGCACCCCGCCCACCGTCCCCAGCACGTACCGCACTTCCATCGGCAGCGAGGGCACCGGCTCGTCCTCCAGGGCCTCCGGCAGGTAGGAGTCGTCTGGCGCTGACCGTTTTTCCGGCGCGGTTGACGGCCGCAAAAAGCGCTGAAACACTCGCTGCGACGGCGACGAGGCCGCCGAGACCACCAGATACCCACCAACCAGGCTGAACAGCAGGCCGGCCCAGCCCGCCAGGCTGATCCCGGTCAGCGATACCCCGGCGTCCAGGATCGCGATCAGCAGAAACAGCAGGAAGATGCCCAACACTTCCCGCAGGGCGTACAGCATGTGCATCTGGATGTGGCGGGGGATGTGCGGCGCGCGCTCCAGCAGTAACTCTTCTGCGGCCTGGCCGATGGCGGTGCGCGCACCCCGGTCGACCACGCGTTTGAGATACCGCTGGGCGCGCTCCTGGTACCCCAGCTCTTCATACGCTTGAGCCAACCGCATCAGGACGGCCTG
>DAOTXK010000121.1:0-11980 GCA_034435395.1 Anaerolineae bacterium
GTGGGGGGCAGCCTAATGCTGCGATGTCAACAGTTTGACGTACTGCGAGCGCTCGAAGGCCAGGGGATCGTCGCAGTTTTTCTGGCTGACATTGCCACGAAAATCGTCGACCGACTGGTATCCCTTCTCGGCCATCCAGTTTTGGATATCCATGAGTATGGTGGACAGATAGGGGATGCCGTTGTTCAACAGGGTGGAGGCCACCTGCACCACCGTGGCCCCGGCCAGCAACGCCTTAACCGCGTCACGGCCCGTGTGCACGCCGGTGTTGAGGGCGAGGTCCAGCTTGGTGCGTCCATAGAGCAGCGCCACCCAGCGCAGGGGGACCTTCATTTCCAGCGGATGGCTGAGGACCATCTCGTTGACCAGGCTCTCGGTCTCCGGATCGATGTCTGGCTGGAGGAACCGGTTGAACAGCACCACCCCTGCCACGCCGCGTTTTTCTAGTTCGGCCACCACGTTGGCCGGGGAAGTGTAAAAGGGGCTGAGCTTTACCGCCAGGGGCAGGGCAACCCTGGACCTGATGCTTTCAACAATCGCGTACAGATTCTGCTCAATCTCAGTGGCTGATCGGGTGGGGTCGGTGGGCACGGTGTAGTAGTTGATCTCCAGGCCGTCGACGCCAGCATCGGCCAGCTGGGTGGCGTAGGCGGTCCACGCGCCGGGTGAGACGGCGTTCAGGCTGGCGAAGATCGGCATTGAAACGGCCTGGCGGGTTTTTTCCACCCACATCAGGTGTTCCTTGCTGCCCCCGTGTTCGATTCGGGGGAAGTAGGTGATGGCTTCAGCGAATGCCTCTGCGCCGACGGCCAGGTCTTCTTCCATCGCCAGCGCTTCCAGCGCGATTTGTTCTTCGAACAGGGAGCGGATCACCAGCGCGCCAGCCCCCGCGCTTTCGGCCATTTTGACGCGATCCACGTAGCTGGACACCGAACTCGCGGCAACCACCAGCGGATTCTTTAGCTCGACACCGAGGTATCGGGTTGTAAGATTGGCCACAGGTTTACTCCTTCATGAAGCATCTATCGTGCTGCTGATATAGTTTACTCTTTCTTACTGTAGCGCTGGCGGGGTCGCTGTATAAGTGATAACTGGCACCAAAGTCATGCTATTTTTCACTTATACAATGGGGGAGAAGGTGTTAGGCTTGATCGGTAAACGCAAAATCTGTGTCAAGGGTATTCAGGAAAGGTTAACCATGGCCAAGAAGCAAGCGCGTCGTTTTGTGACCATCGATGCCAACACAGCGGCGGCGCATGTGGCCCATGCAGTCAGTGAAGTGATTGCGATCTACCCCATCACCCCTTCGTCGGTCATGGGGGAAATCGCTGACGAGAAGTCAGCTCACGGTGAAACCAACATCTGGGGGACGGTTCCGACGGTGGTGGAGATGCAGTCCGAGGGCGGGGCCGCCGGGGCCGTACATGGAGCAGTGACCACGGGAGCCTTGTGTGCGACGTTCACCGCCTCACAGGGCTTGCTGCTCATGCTCCCCAACATGTACAAGATCGCTGGGGAACTCACGCCGGCGGTGCTGCATGTGTCGGCCCGGTCGGTGGCGACCCATGCCCTGTCGATCTTTGGCGATCACTCCGATGTCATGGCCGCCCGGGGAACCGGGTTTGCGCTGCTGGCCTCCGGTAGCGTGCAGGAGGCGATGGACCTGGCGTTGATCGCCCATGCCGCCACGGTGAAGGCCCGCGTGCCGTTTGTGCACTTCTTCGATGGCTTCCGGACTTCTCACGAAATCCAGAAGGTGGAGGAGCTGTCCCCGGAGGAGATGCGGGCGATGATGGATGATGAGGCCATCTTCGCCCACCGTATGCGCGGGATGTCGCCGGATCGGCCCGTATTGCGCGGCACCGCCCAGAATCCCGACGTGTTCTTCCAGGCGCGGGAGACCGTCAACCCGTACTACGAGAAGTGTCCGGCTGTCGTGCAGGAAACGATGGACAAGTTTGCCCGGCTGGTCGGCCGTCAATATCACCTGTTTGATTACGTCGGAGCGCCCGATGCCGAGCGTGTGGCCGTCCTGATGGGGTCCGGCGCGGAAACCATGCAGGAGACGGTGGAGTTCCTGGCCGGACAGGGCGAGAAAGTCGGCGTGGTTAAAGTCCGCTTGTACCGGCCCTTTGATGGCCACGCCTTTGTGGATACGTTGCCCAAGACGGTCAAGGCCATTGCCGTGCTTGACCGTACCAAGGAGCCTGGAGCCCCTGGCGAACCGCTGTACCTGGATGTCCGGGCGGCGATTGGCGAGGCTCTGGCCGACGGTCGTCTGAAGCAGTCGCCGCTGGTCGTGGGCGGGCGGTATGGCCTGAGTTCCAAGGAATTTAACCCCGGCATGGCCAAAGCCGTGCTCGACAACCTGGCATCCCAGAACCCCAAGAACCATTTTACAGTCGGCATTGTGGATGATGTGACGCACACCAGCCTGGAGTGGGACAACGCTTTTGCCACGGATCGGACGGGCGTCCATACAGGGATTTTCTGGGGCCTGGGATCCGACGGCACGGTCGGGGCCAACAAAAACACGATCAAGATCATTGGCGATGCGACCGACTTCTACACCCAGGGCTTTTTCGTCTACGATTCGAAGAAAGCTGGCGCGCGCACGATCTCGCACCTGCGCTTCAGCAAGAAGCCGATCCGTAGCACATACCTGATCCAGCAGACGGACTTCCTGGCCTGCCACAATTTCAGCTTCCTGGAGCGGTATGACATACTCTCCGCGCTGAAGCCCGGCGGCACATTCCTGCTCAACAGTCCCTTCGGCGCTGATGAGGTCTGGGATCATCTGCCGATTGAAGTGCAGGAGGCGCTTATCGAGAAGAAGGCCCGGTTCTACGTCATTGACGCGCTGGGCATCGCCCAGGCGCTCGGCCTTGGCGTGCGGATCAACACCACCATGCAGGCGGCCTACTTTGCCATCTCCGGGGTGCTGCCCCAGGACGAAGCGATCGCCATGATCAACGACGCCATCGAAAAGACGTACGGCAAGCGCGGGCAGGCCATTGTTGATATGAACAAAAAGGCCGTCGCCACGGCGGTGGAGCGCATCGAAGAGGTCAAAGTCCCGGAGAAGGTCACCAGCACCTTCCACATGCGATCACCGGTGCCCGCCGACGCGCCGGAGTTTGTGCGGGAAGTGACGGGCGAGATCATCGCCGGGCGCGGCGACCTGCTGCCGGTGTCGGCGCTGCCGGTGGATGGTACTTTTCCGACGGCCACCACTCAGTACGAAAAGCGGAACATCGCGCCGGAAATCCCCGTCTGGGAACCGGAGATCTGTATCCAGTGTAATCAGTGCGCGTTTGTCTGCCCTCATGCGGCCATCCGCACCAAAGCGTATGCCGCTGAGTACGCCGATGGCGGCTCGCCAGCGACTTTCAAGTCTATAGAGGCCACGGGCCGCCAGTTCGCCGGTATGAAGTACACGGTTCAGGTCGCGCCGGAAGACTGCACCGGTTGCGGCATGTGTGTGGAGGCCTGCCCTGAGAACCGCAAGGTTGGCCGGAAGTCCCTCAGCATGGCCCCTCAGCCGCCGCTGCGTGAGGCCGAGGCGGAGAACTACGCCTACTTCCTGTCCATCCCAGACACCGACCCCGCGCTGTTTAACCGCTTCACGGTCAAGGGATCGCAGTTCCTGCCCGCGCTGTTTGAGTATTCAGGCGCTTGCGCGGGCTGTGGGGAGACGCCTTACGTCAAGCTGGTGACACAGCTCTTTGGCGACCGTGCCCTGATCGCCAATGCGACCGGTTGTTCGTCGATCTATGGCGGCAACCTGCCGACGACGCCCTATACCGTCCGTAGAGACGGGCGCGGCCCGACATGGTCAAATTCGTTGTTTGAGGACAACGCCGAATTCGGCATGGGTATGCGGCTGACCATCGACAAGCTGACGCAGTTCGCCCGCGAGCTGCTCGACCGGGTTGAAGGAACACTGCCGCCGGAGGGCCGGACCCTGATCGGCGAGATTCGTGACGCTGATATGTCCACCCAGGAAGGCATCGAAGCGCAGCGCGCGCGCGTTGATCAGCTTAAGGCGTTGCTGAAGAAAGACGGCAGTGCCGTCAGCCAGCAGTTGCTCGCGGTGGCCGATTATCTGGTCCGCAAATCCGTCTGGATTATTGGCGGCGATGGCTGGGCCTACGATATTGGTTACGGCGGCCTGGATCACGTGCTGGCCTCTGGGGTGGACGTCAATGTCCTGGTGCTGGATACAGCGGTGTACTCTAATACCGGGGGGCAGTCGTCAAAGGCCACGCCGCGGGGAGCGGTGGCCAAGTTCGCGGCTGCCGGTAAGCCCCACCGTAAGAAAGACCTGGGTCTGATGGCCATCACCTACGGCACGGTGTACGTGGCGCAGGTGGCCATGGGGGGGAATATGACCCAGACAGTCCGGGCGTTGCAGGAAGCGGAGGCTTACCCCGGGCCGTCGCTGATCATCGCCTACAGCCACTGCATCGAGCATGGCATCGATATGCGCAAGGGTTTGGAGATTCAGAAGCAGGCGGTAGAGACGGGCTTCTGGCCGCTCTACCGGTATAACCCCGCCGTCGCCGAAGGGCAGAACCCTTACAGCCTGGACTCGAAGATGTCTGTGGAAGGGCTGGAGGAGTTTATGTACCGCCAGACCCGCTTCAACGTCCTGCGGCGGGCCGACCCTGATCGCGCCCAACAGTTGCTGGAACTGGCACACAAGGACGTGATCGACCGCTGGAATCAGTACCAGAAAATGGCCGAGGGTTGATCCCCGCCCGTCCCACCCATGGTCTGAGTGACGAACACCCGCCTGCCAGGGACGCCTGCCCGGCAGGCGGGTCCTTTTCGTGGTTAGAAGGGCCGCAGGTGGGTGGAACCAGAGAGCAGCGACGACGCTGATGGGTGGTGTGTCCTTTTCGGAAATGTAAGGGGCAGGCCACGGGGGTGGCTCAGCCCACGAAAGCATGGTAACATCACGCCCGTATAATTCGATAACACTGGGGACTTCTCGATGCGCGTTCTGATCATCTCGGATATTCATGCCAATTTGACTGCTTTCGAGACCGTCCTGGAAGACGCCAAGGGCGATTGGGATTACGTCTGGTGTCTGGGTGATGTGGTTGGCTACGGGCCGGACCCGAATGAGTGCGTGGACCTGCTCCGCACGTTGCCGCATCTGTGTCTGGCTGGCAACCACGACTGGGCTGCTCTGGGGCGGCTGGATATTCGCACCTTCAACAGCGACGCGCGTAAGGCCGTTACCTGGACGGCGGAAACCCTGCGGCCAGACAATATTGAGTTTTTGGCGGCGCTGCCGACGACGTTTGTCCTGGGGCCGTATACGCTGGCCCATGGCAGCCCTCGTGAGCCAGTGTGGGAGTATATCCTCGACCCGCTGATCGCCGCCCTGAACTTCCCGCATTTTGAGACCCCTTATTGCCTGGTTGGCCACACCCATACCCCAGTTGTCTATGAGATGATCAGCGACCAGGGCGAAACCGAGCAGTATGTGCCGGTTTATGGCCAGCCCCGGCATCTCAACGGCCGCCGGCAGATCATCAATCCCGGTTCAGTGGGTCAACCCCGCGACTCCAATCCAGAGGCGGCTTACGCCTTGCTGGGGGTGGAGGAAGCCGTCTGGGAGCCCCGCCGGATTTCGTATGATATAGCCGCTGTGCAGAAGCGCATGCGCCAGGCCGACATGCCTGAACGCCTGATCGCCCGCCTGGAACACGGCTGGTAGCGAATGCTGGGGCATGTCTGCGCCGACAACGCCCTGGCGGGGGGATCACGCAGCAGCGCAGCAGTTGAGCGGCCTTCCAACGCCAGAGGAATCCCTGCCCGGCCTGTCCGGGCATTCTTATTGGCTGGCGCGGCATGTCGTCTGGACAGTCGCGGGGTGAGATACTGGTGCGAAGTCTTCGTCCTCATTCGTTTGGGATCATCTTCGGGTTCTCGCTGGTGCTGGCGCTGGCCCTGGCGGCGGATTGGTGGCCGTTCCTGCGGGGTGGGTACGGCTGGCAGTGGCCATACGAGCCAGTTGCCGCCGCCCGGCTGCTGCCGCTGATCCTGGCCGTTGCCGTTTACCTGTCCGGCGGCTGGTTTCTGCTGCGGAAGACGGCGCGTCCGGCTCCGGTGCTGGGGTGGGGTCTGGTTGGTAGCGCCGTCTTGCCGTTAGTGGTGGCCACGCTGCGCAGCGACGATGTTCTTTACGAGCTGTTCGCCCGCACGATTTCTGGCGTCACCACCGGCCCTCATCTGGCCGCAGCCACCATCGACTGGTCCGCCGGGGAGTGGCGGGACTGGCTGAGTGTGATGGGGCGGGCAACCGATTACAGCCGGCACGTGGCGCTCGGCCCACCAGGGCTTCCGCTCTGGTACGGGATGCTCAACGGCCTACTGGCCGCGGTCCCCGGCCTGGCGGAGCGTCTGCGCGCGGGGTTGCTGCCCTATCAGTGCCACAATTATCGCGTACTGGCCTATACCGCAGCCGAATGGGCTTCCGCCTGGTTTGGCATGATGACGCCTGTCTGGGCGGCGTTCACCGTGTTTCCGTTGTATGGCGCGGCACGCCGTCTGGTGGGCGACCGCGCCCGCTGGCCGGTCGTCTGGTGGCCGTTGGTCCCGGCGCTGCTGATGTTCGCCCCCACCTGGAACACCCTGTTTCCCTTGCTGAGCGTCACGGCGTTCTGGATGTTGCTGGTCGGCCTGGCGCACGGAAGCAGACCCTGGTGGGCCGTGGGATCGGGTTTTGTGACCGGTCTGCTGACCTTTTCCAGTTTCTCCGCCGCGCCGCTGTTGGGACTCCTGGGCGCTTATGTCGTACTCCACGAGCTGGCCGAGGCCCGGTATAACCTTCGGGCGGTATTCTCATGGCGTCTGCTCAGGATGGCCGGGTTTTTTGCCATCGGCCTGGCGCTCCCCTGGATCGGATACGGGGCCGCCAGCGGACAGACGCCGTTTGATATGCTCGGCATGGCGATGAGCCTGCATCTTGAACTGGACCGGCCCTATCTGCCCTGGCTATGGCTCCATTTCTGGGAGTGGGTATTGATGACCGGGATGCCGTTGGTGGTGTTGTGGCTGTTGTCGGCTTTCCGGCAGCTACGACACTATCGGCGGCGGGAGGGCATCTTGAGCCTGTCGCTGTTGCTGACCATGGCCGCCCTGGTGTTGAGCGGCACCGCGCGGGGGGAAACCGGGCGAGTCTGGTTGTTCTTCTCGCCATTTGTGCTGATCGCGGCGGTGGACGGCGTCAACGCCCTCGCGCCGGGGGACGCGCCGGATTCTGTCTCCTGGCGTGCCGTCACCGTGGCGCAGGCATTTCTGGCGGTGGCCCTGGCCTTTGGCTGGAACGTGATCGAAGCGCCCGATGTCACGCCACCGCCGCCGCCCCCCGGCGGGCTGATGGCGGCCAGACCGGCAGATGCGATCTTTGGCGGGGTGTTTCGCCTGGCGGCCTGGGAGGCGACGGTCGACCATGGTGAGGTCACCTTACGTCTGGACTGGCAGGGGCTGGAGCGGGTGACTCAACCCTATTATTTTTCGGCGCTCCTGGTCGCCCCAGATGGTATTCCTCTCGCCAGGGCGGTTGACTGGCAGCCGTTGGAGACGCGCTATCCGACCACGTGTTGGTCGCCTGGCGAGTGGGTGGGCGACACTGTCCGCTTGCCCCTGCCGCCCGACGCCATGCCCGGCGACTGGTGGATCAGTCTGTCGAGTTTCCCCGATGTAACCCGCCCGGAAGAACGCGTGACGGTGACGATGCCCGATGGCTCGGTGGACAGCCAGGTCGGGTTGGGACCGGTGCCGGTGCCCTGACGGGCGATGTGGTCAGTTGGTTGCGGCGGGTGGAGCCTGAGCGTCATAACGCCAGATCAGGGTGTACGTCCCCGGTGTCAATCCCTCCGCCGGGCTGATCGCCAGCCGAAAACGCCCCGTTTGCGGCGCGATGACCTGCCGCAGAGCGGCGTTGCGACCGCCGCCGCTGTTGTCATCCTCGTAGAGCGTTTGCCCATCGGGCGAGACAAGCGCGAGCACCGGATCGAAGGCGCTGTTCCCTGCCACAACGACGGCGGCGCTGATGACGTCGCCCAGATTCAGATCGAGTGTCCACACCTGCCTGACCGCCGGCTGGCTGAGCATCCCCGTGTAGACGACTTCGGGCCGGGTATGGGCCTGTAAGTCGTCGCGCATGGTCAGGCCCTGGCCGAAGCTGATGAGGTATGGCCCCGTGCCCTGGCTGCCCGCGTCCTGCGCAAAGACGATGTAAGCTCCTGTGGCGGGCAGCGTGAGACCCTGAATGATGGCGTCCGCTGTGCCGAACGTGTTATCGGCGGTGGCCAGCACCTCGCCTGCCGGGTTGTACACGGCGATGTGGGGATCGACTGCGCTTCCGGGAACAGCCGTCATGCCGATGCTGACCACGTCGTCAGCCCGTCCGAAGATCGTGTAGCGGTCGACCTGGCCGGGCTGCTCCAGCACTCCCTGCACGGCCTGGAAAGGTTGCAGTTGCATGCCGGGGATGGCCAGCGGCGGTGCGGCGGTGACGAAAACGGTCGGCGTCGCGACGGCAGGAGGCGTGGGCGATGCCGGTGCTGCTTCGGTTGAAGGGGAAGGCCATACGATAGGCCCGAAGGTCGGGGTAGGGGGGAGCAGTTGTTGCAGGGTAAGGGTGTAGCGACCCTCGCCGTCGCTGGTGTTGACGATCACCAGCGTATACGCGCCGCCCTCAGGCAGACGCACGTCGTGGAGCGTGAGTGGGTCCGGGTAACTATTGGCGGGCACTTGCTGGAGGGTGTTTCCTTCGGCATCGCGCAGGATCAGCCCCGGTCGGATATCCTGAGCCTGCAATGTGATGTTGACGGCGTCGCCCGCATTGCCGACAAAGGCCCAGTGGTGTTCCTCCGAACCGGCCAGGCGTCGCTCAACCGTGTCGCCGTAGGTCAGCAGTCCGCTGTGCGCCAGGCGAGGGCTGGTGCCTGGGCTACAGGAGACACTTACCACCAGCAGCGCGCCAACCATGACCCATCGCTTCATCGCGGCATCCGGCTTACTGAGCATGGCTGTCGCTGGCGCGCAGCGCTTTTTCGTAGACGGCCAGTGTTTCCTGCGCGGTTTTCTGCCAGCTAAAGGCTGAGGCGCGGCTCAGCCCCAGGTTGCGGAGTTGGGCGGCCAGCGGCGGTTGCATCAGGATGCCCAGGATCGCGCCACCCATGGCCCGCGCGTCATCCGGCGCGACCAGGAAGGCGGCATCGGCGACAATCTCAGGGATGGAGGAGACCTCGCAGGCCACCAGGGGGGTGCCGCAGGCCATCGCTTCCAGCGCGGGTAGGCCAAACCCTTCGTAGCGGCTGGGGAACACGACAACCTCGGCCAGGCGATAAAGCGAGGGCTTGTCCGCCTCGCTCACCTCGCCCAGCCAGCGGACATGGCCGGCGATGGCGAGCTGTTCGATGTAGCGGGGCAGGTCGGGGAAGCGCTCAGTGCCCCAGGTGGCCGGTTGTCGCCCGGCCAGGATCAGAGGGATGTCGTCGCCAACGGCCTGTCCGACGTAGCTATAGGACAGCAGCAACGTGTGCACGTTCTTGCGGACATCGTAGCTGCCCAGGTACAGGACGAAACGTTGGGGGAGGTTATACCTGGCGCGGACTTCGGCGTCGTGCTCGGCGCCAATCGTGGGGTGAAATCGCTCATCCGCGGCCAGCCACACCGCCGTGACACGCGCCGCAGGGACGCCCAGCCGGTCGATGATCTCCCGCTCAGAGGCGTGGGAGTCGGTGATGATGTGGGTCGCGCCGCGCGCGCCCGCTGCCACTAGGCTGGTGTAGAGGCGGGCCAGCAGACCCCCCTGGTAAACCGGCATCGATAACGTGATCACGTCGTGGATCGTCGTCACCAGGGGCAGCGGGGATACGAGCGGCGGTGCCCAGTAGGGGACGTGGATCAGATCAGCGCTCACGGTGACCGCCATTTGGGGGAAACTGACCTGCTCAAACCATACTTTGCCCAGATGACCGCCAAAACGAGTCGGGGCATGACCGATGCTGAGGTCAGGCGGCAGGCCATCCGCCTGAGTGATATGGGGCGGCAGGATGAGCGTCATTTGCAGGTCTGGCCGCAGTTCCTGCAAGGCGCGCAGCAGATTCCGGGTGTATTGGCCGCTTCCAGTATCAGGTCGGTCCCAGAACCAGCCGTTGTAGGCGATGTGCATGGCGCTTTTGACCACGTAATAGCGGGCAGCCGATTGGCTGGCCGCTGCTTCGCCGATAGTCAGGTCTGACCAGGCGACCTGTAACCATGGGGATGACTTTTGTGCCACGCCCAGGCGCTGCTGATGATGTCCTTCAGCGCCGGGTATCTGGGAGTCCACCCCAGCTCCGCGTTGATGCGTTCGGCTGAGGCGACCAGGATCGGCCCGTCGCCGGGACGGCGGTCGGTTTCCTCGGCGGGGAAGTCCACACCGGTGACTTCACGGGCGATGTTAATGACTTCTCGCACGCTGTAGCCGCGCCCGTTGCCGATGTTGTAGATCGCTGTGGGACGGGCGTCCAGGGCGTCCAGCGCCAGCACATGAGCCTGTGCCAGATCTTCCACGTGAATGTAATCGCGGATACACGTGCCATCTGGCGTGGGATAGTCCGTGCCGAAAATTTGGACTGTCGGGCGCTGCCCCAGCGGCACTTGCAGCGTCAGCGGAATCAGATGCGTTTCCGGCTCATGCGCTTCCCCGCGAATGGCGCGGCCATCCACGTCCAGCATGGCTCCGCAGGCATTAAAGTAGCGAAGCGCGCAATAACGCAGACCCAGTTGCCTGGCGTACCACGCCATGGTCTGCTCGATCATCAGCTTGGTCTGGCCGTAGACGTTGGCCGGGTCAAGCGGATCGTCTTCACTGAGCGGGCTGTCCTTACTGGCGTAAACGGCAGCCGACGACGAAAAAACCAGCCGCCTGACACCGTGTGAGATCATCGCATCAATAAGGGTTTGGGAGTGGGCGACGTTGTTGCGGAAGTACCTGCCCGGTTCGATCATACTTTCGCCCGCCTCGATGAAGGCAGCAAAGTGCACGACGGCATCGAACGGCTGGCTCTGAAACAGGACATCCAGGGCGGCGCGATCCCCGATGTCGCCCTGGATGAACTTGGCCTCGGCAGGGACGGCGGCCCGGTACCCCCGGCTGAGGTTGTCATAGACCGTGACTTGATGGCCGGCCTGCAGGAAATAGGCGGCGGTGGTGGAGCCGATGTACCCGGCGCCACCGGTGATGAGAATGCGCATAATGCCTCCCCACTCCTTTTTATGTGCGGCGGTATTGTACCGCAGAGAACAATGTGTTTCGAGGTGCTTGGGCCGCGCCGCTGCCGATCCCGGCCCTTTAAGATTGAGTTACCAGTGTGATTTCCGGCATTCGGTGTATAATGCTTATTGAGTGTCAAGCTGTCCATCCCAGGGAAAGCCGGGAGGGCCGTGGCTTTTCCGTTGGTGTTCAGATGCCGACTCGCTTTGAACCCGTTTGATTGTGTCCAGGAGCCATCGTGATGAACCCCTCTTTACAGGTACTGGTGGTCGATGATGATGCTGAAACGCGCCGGCTGATCTCGGTCTTACTTCAGCGGATAGGATTGCAGTGTATCCTGGTGAAGGACGGCCTGACGGCGCTGACCTTACTCAACGAAGGGCTGGTGCCTGCCGTCATCGTTCTCGATCTGCTCATGCCGGAGATGGATGGCTTTGAAGTATTATCCAGAGTGCGCAGCAATCCGGCCCTCAACACCGTTCCGGTGCTGATTCTGTCGGCGAAAGCGGACCCGGAGACGATCCGTCGTGGGTTGAGCAGCGGCGCGGACGCCTATGTCACCAAACCCTATATCGCCCACAGCCTGGTGGATCGAATGCGGGTGTTGATAGCGGCAGGCCGGCGGACACAGCCAGCGACCCGTCCCTTTGCCCGCACCACGCAGCTTGATCCTGGTTCTCCGTTTCAGCGGGGAGG
>DAOTXK010000122.1:0-8173 GCA_034435395.1 Anaerolineae bacterium
CCCCACCCTGACGCCGGTCGATGCCAGCGCGCCGCCCACCGCCTCCCCCCCTCCCCTGCCCGGCCCGCCGGATGTTGGGGAAGGCGTCCCGCCGCCGGTTACCATCACGCTGCCCGAGGGCTGGATCACCGAACACCTGACGGTGCCGGTGCGCGACCAGCTCACCCGCGGCGAGGTCCCGCTCAGCGTTTTTGCCGGGCCGATACCGGACCACCAGGACATCACCGGCTGGATCGTGGTGCTGTGGGGCTTTCCCAGCATCAGCGCCCGACCGGAACCCGACCCCTGGGCCGATGGCCTGCGCTTTTTACGCGGCGCGCTGCTTGATTCGTCGTGTAACACGGCCACCGATCTGGCGCAGAACTACCGCCTGGGTGGGCGGGAGGCCATCGGCACGACCTTTTCCGCCGTCGGCTGTCGCGGCGAGCCAGACACGGCGGGGTGGTTCGCCGGGATCACCGTCTACGGCGGCAATTATGTCTTCTTTGTCTACACGGAGCCGCGCGAGGGGATCGAGCTGGCGCGGGATACGCTCCAGGGCATCCTGGACACCATCGTCTGGCAGCCCATCCCCACCCGGACGCCGGAGCCATGACCCATCCCCCGGGAGAGAATGCCATGTCCGCCACCGCCGATGATTTGCTGAACGGCCTCCGCCGCCGGGGTTATCGCATCACCACCCCGCGCCGCCGGGTGCTGGACGTGCTGCTGGCCCGCCGGGAGAGCCACCTGAGCTGCGAGGAAGTGACGCAGGCGCTGGCGGCGCAGGGCGCGGACATGAATGCCACCACCGTCTACCGCATCTTGCAGTGGTTAAAAGACGCCGGCTTCGTCACCCAGACCGACCTGGGCGGCGGCCACGACGTGTATTCCTGGCTCGGTGAGACGCCGCACCATCACCTGGTCTGCCTGAACTGCCGGCACATCATCGACGCTGACGATTCGCTGTTGGAGCCGCTGCGCCGGGCGCTGCGGGAGCGGCACGGCTTCCACGCCCGCATCGAGCACTTCGCCATCTTCGGCTTATGCGCCGACTGCGCCCGCGAGGCCGCCACCGACGACTGACCGCCGCGCCATTGATACTTTATAAGGGGAAAGATGACCGGACAATCGCCGGGCCGCGACCGTATCCTGTTCCCTCTGGTGGCCGGCAGATGTCCCGATGTCGCCCGCCGCCACTACTCCTATACCAACCTGGAGAAATACCTGGTCGCCCTGCTCAACCCCTGCCTGGGGAAGAATTGAGCGGCACAAGCCGGGCACGCACCCGGGAAAGCTCGCCGCCACCGGCTGACGGCGAGGCTCAGGTGAACCAGAGGATAAAATAGTAACCCAGAACAGCGGCCACCAGGACGGTATCCAGCCGGTCCATGGCCCCGCCGTGGCCGGGGATCAGGCGGCTGGTGTCCTTGACTCCCACCTGCCGCTTGAAAGAGGAAACTACCAAGTCGCCCAGCGGCGTCACCACCGCCACCATCAGGCCGATGGCCGCGCCGTGCCAGAGCAGCATCGACGGGGCCTTCGCCCCCCACAGCAGTGCCAGCAGACCGCCGAAGAGCACGGCGAAGACCACGCCCCCGACGTACCCTTCCCACGTCTTTCTGGGGCTGACGCGCGGATCGAGCGGGTGCCGCCCGAACCACGTCCCGGCGAAATAAGCGCCGGTGTCGGCGGCGAAGGTGCACGGCACCACCAGCAGGGTCCACCACTCGCCAGCGGGCAACGCCCGCAGCCGCAGCAGGTGCGATCCCAGCCAGCCCAGGTACAGCGGGATGCCCAGCATGAGGGCGAAGCTGTTGAGGGGGGCGGCGTCGCCCCGGTGGAAGTGATACAGACTGACCGCCATCGCCAGGAGGATGGCGGCGGCCAGGCCCGGCCCCAGAACCTCCGGCCAGGCGACCGAGAGGGTGATCACCAGCAGCAACAGCCAGGACACCGCCAGCGAAAGCGCGTAACCCTCGGCCTTCATCAGGCGGTTCAACTCCCAGACGCCAATCCCCAGCAGCGCCGTCACCACGGCCAGATACACGGCCCCGCCCAGCCAAACCACCAGGACGAAAAGAGGCAGCAGGACGATGGCGACAAGCGTGCGGGTGCGAAGCATGGCGGAGGGTGGCTAAGGCTGGGCCACCAGCCGGCCAAAACGCCGCTCGCGCTGGCCATACTGCACCAGCGCTTTGTGGAGTTCTTCCCGGTCAAAGTCCGGCCAGAGGGTGGGCGTGGAGTAGTATTCGGCGTAGGCCCCCTGCCAGATCAAAAAGTTGCTGACTCTCAACTCCCCACTGGTGCGGATGATCAGGTCCGGATCGGGCAACCCGGCGGTGTACAGATACCGATCGACCAGCTCCTCATCAATCGCCTCCGGCGGGATGCCGTCGGCCACGATGTGCCGGATGGCCCGCACGATCTCGTGCCGCCCACCGTAGTTGAAGGCCACGTTCAGGATGAGGCGGTCGTTCTCTTTGGTCAGTTCGATGGCCTGCCGCACCTTGTTCTGCAAATGCCTGGGCAGGCGCTCCAACTCGCCCAGGTGCCGCAGCTGCACGCCTTCCTGGTGCAGTTCGTCCAGCTCTTTGTCGATCACGCTTTCCAGGATGTGCAACAGGGCGCGGATCTCCCAGCGGGGCCGCCCCCAGTTTTCGGTGGAAAAGGCGTAGATGGTCAGCACCTTAACGCCAAATTCCACGCAGGCCCGGATCACCCGCCGCAGGTTTTCGGTTCCCGCCTCATGCCCGGCATTCCGGGGCAGGCCGCGCGCCTTGGCCCAGCGCCCATTGCCATCCATGATGATCGCCACATGGCGCGGCACCTTTTCCAGCGGCGTTTCGTCCAGGCAGGTGTTGCCGTTAGCATCCACGCCGTTTAAACCTCCATCACTTCCGCTTCTTTACGCTGGCCGACTTCCTCAACTTCTTTGATGTACCTGTCCGTCAGTTCCTGCACCTTGTCCATGCCCCGATCGCGCTCGTTCTCCGAGATCACTTTCTCGCGCTCGAACTCGCGCAGGTCATCGATGGCCGACCGCCGCACGTTGCGCACGGCGACCTTCGCTTCCTCAACGCGCCGGCTGACCACCCGCACCAGCTCGCGGCGGCGCTCTTCGGTCAGCGGGGGGAGATTCAGCCGGATGTTGATCCCGTCATTGCTGGGGGTCAGCCCCAGATCGGAAGCCTGGATGGCTCGCTCAATCGCCTTGAGGGTATGGGGGTCATACAGGCGGATGGCGATCTGCTGTGGCTCAGGGATGGCGATCGAGGCCAGCTGATACAGGGGCGTGGGCACGCCGTAATAGTCCACCATCAGTTTCTCCACCAGAGCCGCGCTGGCGCGTCCGGTCCGCAGTCCGGCCAAGTCCTCTTCCAAAACGGATAGCGCCGCCTTCATCCGGTGTTCGGCATCCGAAAGCACATCCTTAATCACGGCATTTTCCTCTTAACGCAGCAGGCGGCAAAACGCTGATCTTCACGGGCCTGAACGCTCATGAGCCGCCGCCACCGCCCCTAAATACCTGCCATCCTGCCGGGGGAAGTCCTCGCCAGTGCCATGCGCCTGAGTGAGGTGAGGGCACCTCGACAGCGTCTGGCCCAGCAGGTCCAGTATACTTTAGGGCGGGCATGGTGTCCAGTCATGCCGCCGCCCACCGGGGCCGCCGCCGACCTGCCGCCTGGCGGGGCCGTTCCCGGCTGCCCATACTCATGCAGTTCTCACCTTGGTATCGTATACTCTACACGACCAGCCCGCATAGTGCTCACCCCGGCGTGAGCGTCGGGAACAGTGGATTTTATGAGCATACGCCTGCGCCTGACCCTTGCCTATTCCGCCGTGCTGCTGGTGATCCTGTTCATCTTCGGCGGTGTCGTCGCCAGCGTGTTACATTGGGTGCTGCTCGACACCGTGGACCGCACGCTGGAAGACACCGTCAACGAGGTCATCGGCAACATCGGCGGGCCTCGCCTGTGGTGGTCCTTCCCAGAACTACAGCCACTCATCCGGTATGACCTGCCCAACCTGGATATCTTCCGCGCCTCCAATGTGTTTGTGCAGGTTTGGGATGTCAATGGTCAGCTCCGCAGCAGTTCCAATAACCTGGCGGGCTACCACGCCGCCCTGGACGCCGCCGCGCTGACCGCCGCCCAGGAAACCCGGCGCAACGTCACCATCGACGGCGCGCCGTTGCGCGTGCTCACCCGCCCTGTCATCGAGGCCGGGCGCACCCTGGGTTATGTCCAGGCCGGCGTGTTGATCGGCACGGTGGCGGAAGCCCGGAGCCGAGTCCTGCTGCTGATGCTGGTCGCCGGGCTGTTCGCGCTGCTGGGCTCGGTGATTCTGGGGAGCGCCCTGTTGGAGCGGGCGCTGCGCCCCATCGAGACCATTGCTGAGGCCGCCTCCCAGATCGCCACCGGCGACGACCTGAGCCGTCGCATCCAGTACGACGGCCCGCCGGATGAATTGGGCCAGCTCACCACCATCTTCAACGCCACCCTCAGCCGCCTGGAGAACCTGTTCACCGCCCAGCGGCGCTTCGTGGCCGATGTCTCCCACGAACTGCGCACCCCGCTGACGGTCATTCAGGCCAACGTGGACCTGGTCCGGCGCTACGGCCCGGACGAGGACTCGCTCCAGGCCATCGACAGCGAAAGCAAGCGCATGGCGCGCCTGGTGGGCGATCTGCTCCTGCTGGCCCAGGCCGACGCCGGAGAACTGCCCCTGGTCAAACAGAACCTGGAGCTGGACACGCTGGTGCTGGAAGTCTTTGAGCAGGCCGAGGTGCTGAGCGGGTCCAACACCCAGGTCAGGCTGGGCCGCTTTGAGCCAGTCCGCGTGTACGGCGACCCCGACCGCCTCAAGCAACTTCTGCTCAACCTGGTCAGCAACGCCATCAAATATACGCCGCCGGAAGGGACCATCACGCTGTCCGTCTGGCCGGAAGGCTCCCAGGCGCTGATAGCCGTGGCCGACACCGGCGAAGGCATCCCGCCGGAAGACCTGCCCCACATCTTCGACCGCTTCTACCGGGTGGATAAAGCCCGCGCCCGCAAGCAAGGCGGGGCCGGGCTGGGCCTCGCCATCGCCCAGTGGATCGCGCAGGCCCACGGCGGCACGATTGGGGCACAAAGCCAGCCCGGCGTCGGGACCACCTTCACCGTCCGCCTGCCCCGCCAGATGCCGCCGCCGGAACCGGCCGTCGAGACGCGCCCGGCCATCAGCCTGCCGCGCCATCTGCGCCGGACCAACGGCGGCGACTCCGGGCGTCCCTAGGCGTCCGTTTAGCAGACCGGCGCGACCGTTTTTTAGCAGAATCTTATCGCCGTTTCACGCCGGATTCAGGCGACCGCGTTAGACTCGACAATAGATGCCGTATCATCCACCTTATTCGCATGCGTATAGGAGAGCAGAGATGAAAAAACACTGGCTACGCAGGGGAAGCCTGGTCCTGCTGGGGATGCTGCTGCTAGCGGCGCTGGCGAGTCCCGGCCCGGCGAGGGCGCAAGGTGAGGAGCAGGCGTTCCTCGGCGTGCGCGTTCAGAGCACAGCCGACGGCGCGCTGATCGCCGAAGTGATCCCCGGCACCGGGGCCGACGACGCCGGTCTCCAGGCCGGCGACCTGATCACCGCCGTCGACGGCGAGCCGGTGGACCAGGACCACGATCTGCAAGAGTATATCCTGGCCCACCAGCCCGGCGATACCATCACCCTGACCGTGGAACGGGGCGGCGAGGCAATAGCAGTCGAAGCCACCCTGGGCGTCCGTCCCGATGATCTGGAAGAACCGCCCTCCGGCGAGCCGTCCACCGCCAGGCCGACCGTGATCCATCATTACGTCTTCGCCGGGGGGACCTTCGCCCTGACCGATCAGGGCTGGGAAGTGCGGGACGTGGCGGATGGCTCGCGCGCCGATCAGGCCGGGTTGGAAGTCGGCGACCTGGTGCGGACGCTCAATGGCCGACCGGTCACTGACCTGCGGCTGGGTCGGGTGGCGGCTGTCCTGGCCGCCGGCGGCGACATCGTCCTCGGCGTGTCCCGCGACGGCGAAAGCCTGGACATCACCCTGCACCTCCGCCCCGGCACGTCCATCCAGTCCTACGAGGTCCGCGAAGCCCCCAGCGCCCCGCCGCCGGTCACCGTGGAACCCGTTCAGCCGCCGGTCGTGGTCCCGCCAGCCACTGGCGGCCTGCTGACCGACCGGCGCGGCTTCCTGGGTGTGTCATTTGTCACGCTGACGACGGAGAACATCGAGGAACTGGCCGCCGAACTGGAAACGACCATCCCGGTTGAGCAGGGGGCGCTGGTCATGGACGTGATGGCGGACACCCCCGCCGACGACATCGGGCTGGCTGTGGGCGACGTGATCACCGCCGTGAATGATGAACCGGTGAACGAGGAGCACACCCTGGCCGACCGCCTCTACGCCTATGAGGTCGGCGACACCGTCACGCTGACCGTGGCCCGCGCCGACGAAACCCTGACGCTGGAAGCCACGCTGATCGCCCGCCCGCCGGAAGCTGGCATTCAGGCCATCCCGATGCCGTTCGCCACCGGCCCTGGCGTATGGCAGGATTTCTTCCGGGAGCACCCGGACCTCCTGCCGGAATTCTGGGAACGGATGCGGCAGTACATGGCCGACGGCGACCCGGAGCCGCTGCGGGAGTTCCTGGAAGCGCACGGCCTGGAGGGTGTTGTCCCTCTGCCCCGGCGACAGGAAGGGGATGAGGGTCGGGGATGGTTCGGTTTTTTCTTCACGATCCCCGGCAGGGGAGCCACGCCCGACAGGGGGCGGAACTTCGCCAGTCCGGGCTTTGACTGGGAGCGATTCCTGGAGCAGCACCCGGCGTTGGGCGAGTGGCTGGGGCGCTTTGGCCGGCGTTTTGATCCGGAGGCGCTCCCGGAGATGTTCCCCGGCTTCCGCTGGTTCGGCGGCGAGGCGGACTCCTCCCCCCAGGGCGTGACCCCGGCCCCGGAGCAGCCGGATACTTCGGCGTAGGCCCACCAGGGGCGGCGATCTCACCCCGGCGGCGGTTCGGGATGCCGGGCCGCCGCCTCTGGGGCGACGCCGGATCAACCAGGCGCGATCTCACGCCACCCGCACGCGCACGATGAGGTCACCGTGGCGCTGGCGGTCGCGCAGGTTGGGCATGCCGCGCCCCTCCAGGCAGAACTCCTGGCCGGATCGGGTGCCGGGCGGCAGCTCCAGCCGGGCCTCACCGGCCAGCGTGGGGGCGTTCACCGCCCCACCGGCAGCCGCCGTCGGGGGATCGATCCGCACCTCGGTGTAGAGGTCGTCGCCGAATCGCTCGAAACGCGGATGATCCTCCACCCTGACGATGACATGCACATCGTCCCATTCCCGTGACAGGAAACCTCCCCGGCGGCGGCCTTCCCCGCGCAGCACGATCCTGAGGCCGGTCCCGGCCCCAGGCGGGACCCGGACGATACACTCCCGGCGGGGGCATTGCAGGCGGCGCTCAGCGCCGTGATAAGCCTCCTCCAGCGTGATGGTGAGATCGCGCAGGACAAACCGCTGCGTCGAGCCTTCTTTGACCGACCACCGGCCCTGGCCGGCGCGCGGCCCTTTCTTAAATATCTCGTCGAAAAACTCGTCGAAGAGCGACGCGAACTCGCTCGACGGCGCTGGCCCGCCGCCGAGCGCGAACAACTGCGGGGGCGTCCCCTCCGGCACCCGCCGGGGCAGGAAGACCAGGTCCGCCGGGATGGTCACGGCGTGCGCCATCAGCCCTTCCACCAGCCGGGCGCGGGCTTCCGGCGTCGGCGCGGCAGTGAAGTCGAGGCTGGGCCGGGACTCCAGGCCGCGCGGCAGCGAAGCCCCGGCCTGCACCACCACCGGAATAACCGGCCGGCCCAGCGCCACCGCCCTGGCGTACTGCCACCGGCACCATTCCTCCCGCGCCGAGGCCGGGGTCAGCGCATAAACAAACGCCTCACAGCCCGCGATGGCCTCTTCCAGGCAATCCGGCCAGCTCTGTCCCGGACCTGGCCGGGCACTGGAGAGGATTTCATGCCCGCCGGATTGTAAAGCCTTGACCAGATCATTCACCACAAACAAATCTTCAACCGCATAACAGACGAACAGGCGCATGATCTCCCCCCTATTCCGCAGGCTCACGGCCAGCCCTATTATAGCCGACGGCGGGGATGACGCCGGACCCATCACCGC
>DAOTXK010000123.1:0-3355 GCA_034435395.1 Anaerolineae bacterium
GCCCTGTCCCGGCGGGGGACCGCCCGAATTTATCCGAACCATCCAGCGAGAGAGAGAACTGATCATGTCGAACCGTGAAATCGTCGTCGAGAATCTGGTCAAAAAATACAACGGCTCCGTCACCGCCGTGGACGATATCTCCTTCCGGGTGGAAGCCGGGCAGATCTTTGGCTTCCTGGGGCCGAACGGCGCGGGCAAGAGCACCGCGATCAAAATCCTGACCACGCTGGCGCTGCCCACCGCCGGGCGGGCCACCGTGGGCGGCTATGATGTCGTCCATGAGGCGGGCCGGGTGCGGGCCATCGCCGGCGTGGCGTTGCAGGAGATCGGGCTTGATCCGCTGATGAAGTCGCGGGAACTGCTCACTTTGCAGGGCCAGCTCTTTGGCATGAGCCGTGGGCAGGCCCGCCAGCGCGCCGAGGAACTGCTCCGCCTGGTGCGGCTGGAAGACGCCGTCGACCGGCGGGTGGGCAAATACAGTGGCGGGATGCGCCGTCGCCTGGACCTGGCGCTGGCCCTGGTGCACCAGCCGGAAATCCTCTTCCTGGACGAGCCGACCACCGGCCTGGACCCGGCCAGCCGCCGCGACGTGTGGGAGGAGGTGCGCCGCCTCAACGAGCGACTGGGCATGACCATCTTCCTCACCACCCAGTATCTGGAAGAGGCCGACGAGCTGGCGGACAACATCGCCATCATCGACCGCGGCCAGATCGTGGCGGAAGGCTCCCCGGCGGCGCTGAAGGCATCGCTGAGCGCCGAGTCGATCAACGTGACCTTCCGTGACGAGGCCGCGGCGGAGCAGGCTCTGGCCGCGCTGGGCGACCTGGCGGCGCGTTTCCAGCAGGACCGCCGGGTGCTGCGGCTCTACCTGAATCACGCCGCCGAGGTCCTGCCGCGCGTGGTCAGCCGCCTGCAAGGGGCCGACCTGGAGCCGATAGCCCTGACGCTCACCCAGCCGACGCTGGATGACGTTTTCCTGGCGGTGACCGGCCAGCGCTTTCAATCGTCAGCCGCGGGCACCGAGGACGCCCAGGCGGCGTGACGAGGACCGTCATGAATGGCGGGCTTATTCCGCCGCCATCCCCGCACCAATCGTTTATTGCCCAATGCTTATCGTCATTTTGAGGAGACCATGATGTCCGCCATTACCGAAACGATGACCGCCCGACGCGCCGCTCCCCCGCCGGTCCTGGCGCTGCTGCGGCACACCACGCTGATCACCTGGCGCAACCTGAAAACCATCTTCCGCACGCCGGAAGCCATCCTGCCGCCCATCGGCATCAGCATCTTTTTCCTGGTCATTTACCAGTCGACGCTGGGGCCGGCGGCCAGCTTTCTGCCGGGGTTGAGCGGCAACAGTTACCTGAATTTTATCCTGCCGCTGTCGATTGTCAGTTCGTCGCTGGCCGGGGCGGGCATCGCCGCCCAGAACCTGGTCCGTGATGTGTCCAGCGGCTACTTTGACAAGCTGCTGCTGACGCCGATCAGCCGGGCGGCCCTGCTGTTGGGGCCGATCCTGGCCGGGGCCGTGATCCTCGGCCTGCAGGCCAGCATCGTGATCGGGGCCGGTCTGCTGCTGGGCCTGCAACCGGCCACTGGCCTGGGCGGGCTGCTGGCCGTGATCGGCCTGGCCGTGCTGCTGGGCACCGGCTTTGCCGGGTTCACGGTCTCCGCCGCGCTGGGGAGCGGCAGCGCCGCCGCCACCCAGGGGGCCAGCTTCATCTTTTTCCCCTTCACCTTCCTGACGGCCAGCTTCGTGCCGCTGACCCTGCTGAGCGGTTGGCTGCGCACGGCGGCGGAGCTGAATCCCATCACCTACGTGTTGGAGGCCATGCGCGCGCTGATGCTCACCGGCTGGGAGGGGGACGCCCTGCTCAAGGGCGTGCTGGCCTGCCTGGGGCTGGCCGTGGTGATGTACGGGCTGGCGGTCTTCGCCCTGCGCGTCCGCACCCGGCGCAAGTGACCGCCGCCAGTTTCAGGCCCGCCGCGGGAGTTGCTCCACAGGTCAGGACAGGTCCATTGACCGGGTTGAGCCGGGTCGTTCGACCGGCAAGGCGGCCCGCGCTGCTTCGGCCCGCGCCCGCATGGTCCGCCGCAGGGCGTCGATGTCGCGCGGGGCGATCCAGGCCGCGACCGCCAGGAAGGCCGCCCCGATCAGCCACGTGCTGACGCAGATCAGCAGGATGGCGTCCCCCAGTGTGAGCGACAGCTCCCGCACCAGCAGGCCGGTCAGGAAGGGGGCCAGCGCCGCGCCGGAGTTTTCGATGAAATACTGGACGGCCAGCGCCGTGCTGCGCACCTCCGGCTCGGTGATGTCGTACACGGTCGCGATCACGTTGGCCGAGGATAGGGGGATGAACAGCGCCGTCAGGCACAGCATGACCAGAAACAGCAATTGGTTTCCGGCGGGCACGTGGATGGTGAAATAGAGCAGGACCGCCCCGGTCAGCACGCCGATCAGGCAGACCAGCAGCCGCCCGCGCCGCGTGCGCTGGAACAGCCAGTCGCCCGCCGCCCCGCCGACGAAATACCCCCCGGCCAGCACCAGCACGGCGATGGACATGGTGACCAGCACACCGTCGGCGGCGTAGCCCCGCTCGGTCTCCAGATAGCGGAAGAACCAGGCCGAGATCACGTTCCAGGGGAAGACGCCGAAGAAGCCCTGCAGGAACAGCGGGATCAGCGTCTGCTTGCGGAACAGCCCCCTGGCCAGTTTCCAGTCGAAGCGGTAGATGCCAATCGCGGCCAGATCGGCCAGCTCCGGCTCGCTCCGCCCGCGCGGTGCTTCCTTCACGCCGAAGAAGATCACCCCGGCCAGGATCACGCCCACCCCGCCGGTGATCAGGAAAACGTTGCGCCAGCCGATGGCCTCGCCCAGCAGCAGGGCCAGGGCCAGCCCCAGCATATAACCGAGCGGCTGGGCCAGTTGCAGCAGGCCGTAGACCTTGCCGCGCAGGGTCGGCCCGAAGTAGTCCGCGATCAGGCTGAACAGGCCGGGGTAGCTGGAATCGTCGACGCCGGTCGAGGCGCGGGTGGCCATGAAGGTCGGGTAGGTGGGGGCCACGGCGCTGAGCCAGGTGGTCAGCCCCCAGATAGCCGAGGCCAGGGCCAGCAGCCTGGCCCGCGCGTAGCGGTCGTACAGGTAACCCCACAGCGGGTAAAACACCGCCCCGACGATCAGCGCCCCGGTGAAGACCGCTCCCATCTCCGCCTCGTCGATGGCGAACGTCTCCATGATCGGCGTGGTTAGCGGCCCGATCAGCAGCTTGTCCGCCTGGTGGAGCAGCATGAAGGCGAAAAACGTGCCGACCACGAACCACCGATAGCGGCCAGGTGACGCCATATTGGAATCCCC
>DAOTXK010000124.1:0-2190 GCA_034435395.1 Anaerolineae bacterium
GAATGTGACCTGGCCGCAGCAACCTGCCGCGCCACACTCAGATGACAGTCACCAACCAATCCCCTGATGACAGACCTGCCCTGCTGCCGGGCAGAAACCTGCTGCCGGGCAGGAACCCGCTGCCGGGCAGACGATTGAGCGGCTATCCGCGGCAATGCTGACCGGACCGGCGATCAGGCGGCGCTTTCAAACGCCTGGATGATCCGTTCGGCCTCCTGGTATTCCGGGCTGCCTGGCTCGGCGGACTCCAGCGTCCGGGTCGCCTGGACGTACTGCTCGACCGTGATCTCGGCCCCTTCCCGCGCCATCCGGTCGTGCTGCTCGGCGGAGAGCCACAACCGTTCATCGTCAGTCAACGAGTGGCCCAGCTCAGTCTCGACCTGGGTGATGTCTTCTTCGGTGAGCGACCCTTTCTCGTTGAGCAGCGCCTTCAGTCGTTCAAAGGCTTCGGTCATGAGCGTCCTCCGGGAAGCAAACGACTTGTCCGCTCAGTCGGGGATAGCCTAGCGCAAGACCGGGGATTTGACAACCGCCCCGGTCTTCCTATCTGTCCCGACCGATCCCTTCCCTCGGATCGATGCCGCGCTGACCGCCCGCGCCGCTCCGGCGCAACCGGCGGGTCTGTTCCGCGTATACAGGGGATAGAGCTTCGTTCAAGAGAGGGGGAATCCATTATGTGGCAGGATATGGACCAACGGGGGCGTCTGATCGCCGCCGGGGTGTTGATTGTGCTGGGCGCGCTGCTGCTGCTCAACAACCTGTTCCGGGTGGAGCTGACCGCCTGGGCCTGGATCATCGCCCTGGGCGCGGCGGCAGCCGCCTTCGCCTGGGTTTACGCCCAGGATCGGACCGATTGGGCGGGCATCGCCGCCTACGTTTTTGGCGCGATCGCGGTATTGATCTTCCTGGCGACCCAGATCAGCGCGGGGGGCGTGATCCTGCCGGTGTACGTGATGCTGGCGATTGCCGCGCCGTTTGTGGTCGGCTGGTGGTTCAACCGCCAGAACTGGGGCCTGCTCATCCCCGCTTACGTGATGGTGGCCATCGTGGGCGTCCTGCTGCTGGGCGAAGGCACGTCCGACCTGGTGGCCCCTTACGTGATGGGGGCCATCGGCCTGCCGTTTATGGTGGCCTTCGTGGTCACCCGGCAGTGGCCGCTCCTGATCCCCGGCGGGATCATGTGGCTGATCGGGGCGTTCCTGCTGGCCGGGGCGACCGAAACGTCCGGGCAGGTGGTCAGCATCGTGATCGCCGTCGGCCTGATCGCCGCTGGCGGGCTGATGCTGTGGCGCGGGACGGGGGGACCGGTCAAGCCCAAAAACGAGTAACCCTTCCCCACGGCGGAGGTGACGGGTGGGTCACCGTGACCGGGGCCGCGCGCCCCGGTCTTTTTATGCCCGTGTATGAGTTTCCAGCGTCCTGGCAGCTCAACCGGCGGCCCACCCCCCTTTTAAGGTCATGCGCCCGGCCCCAGCGCCTCCACCGCCTCGGCCAGGGTGAGGAAGTCCACCGGGCGGCCTTCCTCCTCGCGCAGCAGGGCGGCCAGCCGGGCGGCGGGCGGCACCGGCGCGCCGATGGAGTCCAGCCAGGGGATATCCCGGAAGATGGCGCGGGGCGGCGCGTCGCGGGCGCCCCGCCCCCCGTGCAGCACCAGCACCCGCTCCGCAAAGTGGACGACCGTCTCGGCGTCGTTTTCGGTCATGATCACGGTCACGGGATAGGCGCGGCGCAGGTCCGCCAGCGCAGCCAGGACATCCAAGCGGCCGGCCGGGTCCAGCCCGGAGGTCGGCTCATCCAGCAGCAGCACGTCGGGCTGCATGGCCAGCGTGGCCGCCAGCGCCACCCGTTTCTGCTGCCCACCGGAGAGCGTCCCCGGCGCGGCGTGCCGCAGGCTGGCGATGCCCATCGCCCCCAAGGCCCAGCTCAGCCGCCGCTCAATCGTCTCCACCGGCAGGCCCAGGTTCTCCAACCCCCAGGCGACCTCGGCCTCCACCGTCGGGTTGAAGAGCTGGCCCTCGATCTCCTGGAACAGCATGCCCGTCCGGCCCCGCACGCGGACTTCCCCGCGCAGGCGGCCCCGCGTCAGGCGAGGGGCCAGCCCGGCCAGCACCAGCAGCAGCGTGGTTTTGCCGACGCCGTTGGGGCCGATCACGCCGACGAATTCGCCGGGCCGCACCGCCAGGCTGAGGC
>DAOTXK010000125.1:0-8207 GCA_034435395.1 Anaerolineae bacterium
GTGCTGACCAAACCCTTCCCCTGCCCGGGAGAGTGCATCTTCTGCCCCAGCGATGTGCGGATGCCCAAAAGTTACGTCGCCCAGGAGCCGGGCGCGCTGCGGGCGGCGCAGAACAGCTTCGACCCCTACCTGCAAGCCATCACCCGGCTGCGCACCTACCACCACAACGGCCACCCGGTCGATAAGGTGGAGATGATCGTCCTGGGCGGCACGTGGTCTTTTTACCCGGAGAATTACCAGGTCTGGTTCATCAAGCGGCTGTTCGACGCGCTCAACGACTTCAGCCAGGGGCCGGACCACGCCGCCGCCCGCGCCGCCGAGGTCGAGGCCGCGCTGCGCCGGTCCTCGCCGTTCCACCCGGACCGCCACCCGCCGGAGGTGGCCCTCCACGGCGCGGACCTGACCCGCACCTACAACCAGGTGGTCCAGGACATCTACCGCCAGGAGATGCGGCGCTCCGAGGACGCGGCGGCCATCGCCAGCGGACGGCGGGCGCGCCCGCCGATCGACGAGTATGCGACCTGGGCGGAACTGGCGGATGCGCAGCGGATCAACGAGACGGCGGCCTGCCGCTGCGTGGGGCTGGTGGTGGAGACGCGGCCCGATCACATCAGCGTGGAGGAAGTGCTGCGCATCCGGCGGCTGGGCTGCACCAAGGTCCAGATCGGCATCCAGAGCCTGGACGACGACGTGTTGCGACTCAACCGGCGCGGCCATGACGTGGCGGCCACCCGCCGGGCGATCCGGCTGCTGCGGCGGGCCGGGTTTAAGATTCACGCCCACTGGATGCCCAACCTCTACGGCTCCACGCCGGAAAAAGATATCGCCGATTACGAGCGGCTGTTCAGCGATCCCGACATCCGCCCGGACGAACTTAAGCTGTATCCCTGCTCGCTGATCGAAAGCGCGGCCCTGATGGCGCACTACCAGGACGGCTCCTGGCGGCCCTACACCCATGAAGAGCTGTTGCACGTGCTGACCGAGTGTTTCCTGCGCACGCCGGAATACTGCCGCCTGACGCGGGTGGTGCGGGACATCCCCTCCACCGACATCGTGGACGGCAACCGGCTCACCAACTTCCGCCAGATCGTGGAGGCGGAACTGGCCCGGCGGGGTCAACGCAGCCCGGACATCCGGGGCCGCGAGGTGCGGGGGCGTAAGATCGCTCCGGCGGATTTGCACCTGGACGAAATCCGGTTCGACGGCGGGGTGGCGGACGAGGTCTTCCTGCAATACATCACGGACAGGCGGGACATCGCCGCCTTTCTGCGGCTGTCGCTGCCGACCGGGCCGCCGCTGGTCGAGGAACTGGCGGGCGCGGCCATGATCCGCGAGGTGCACGTCTACGGGCAGTCGCTGGGCATTGGGGAAGAATCCGAGGGCCGGGCGCAGCACGCCGGGCTGGGCACGCAGCTGATCGCGCGGGCCGCGGCCATCGCGCGGGAGCGCGGCTTCCAGAAGCTGGCCGTGATCTCGTCGGTCGGCACGCGGGAGTACTACCGCCGGCGCGGTTTTGCCGATGGGGCGCTGTACCAGATTCGAGAACTGGCTTGAACCGTCGGGACAAGTGTCAGGAGGCTGCCTATGGGCCGCCGCGTGACCATCCTCAGCGGTCTGGCGACCGCGCTGATCTTGCTGGCTATGGTATTTGGCTGCGTGGAACAGCCGGACATGGGCCAGCTGCCTGCCCGCCCGTGCACCGTCTCCGCCGACCGGGATGATGTGCCCGTCCGCGTCAGGCCGGGTTACGACAGCGCCGTGGGGCTGGCCCTGCCGGTCAGCCAAGCTTTCCCCGTCATCAACCAATGGCGCTTGGACGATGGTTCGAGGTGGTGGCAGCTGGACATACCGGGCGTTGAGCGGGCCTGGGTGACGCCGGAGGACGTTATCGCTACTGGCGACTGTGATCGCGTGCCGACGCCAGCGCTGCCGCCGCTGGGGGTAGCGCCGCCCTGCTGCTCCGCCTCCCCCCGGCAGTAGACCGCCACCAACGACTTATCTCCCCCCCTATCACAGCGCGCCGGGTGAGGCTCCCGGCATTTTCCTTGTCGTTTGCCCGCCTGTTGGGTAGGCTTTGGAGCGTTGGTCACGCATCCGCCACCTGCACAGAGAAGAGGCAACCGTGGAAAAACTGGAGCAACTCAAAGCGCGGCTGACCGAGATCCATAACCTCGAAATGGCCGCTGGCCTGTTGGGCTGGGATCAGCAGGTTTATATGCCACCAGGCGGGGCGGGGCACCGCGCCGCGCAACGGGCCACCCTCTCCAAGATCGCACACGAGATGTTCACCGCCGAGGAAACCGGCCGCCTGCTGGAAGCCGCCGAGGCCGAGGGCCAGGGCCTGCCCTACGACAGCGACGATGCCAGCCTGCTGCGCGTGACGCGCCGCGATTACGACCTGGCCACCCGAGTCCCCACCGACCTGGTGGCGGAGATCGCCCGCACCACCGCCCTGGCGCATGGGGAATGGGCCCAGGCGCGGGCCACCAGCAACTACCGGGCCTTCCAACCCTGGCTGGAGAAGATCATCGATCTGAACATCCAGCGAGCCGAGCACCTGGGCTACGAGGACCGCATCTACGACGCCCTGCTGGACCGGTTTGAGCCGGGCATGAAGACCGCCCAGGTGGCGGCGGTGTTCGAGGAGCTGAAGCGGGAGCAAATCCCGCTGGTCCGGGCCATCGCCGAACGGGTTGATGTGGTGGACAACGCCATCCTCAAGCGCCACTACGACGAGGCCCGACAGGAGCAGTTCGGGCTTGCCGTCGCCAGGCAGATCGGCTACGACTTCCAGCGCGGACGGCTGGACCGGACCGTTCACCCCTTCACCCGCAGCATGGGCACCAACGACGTGCGCATCACCACCCGCTACAACGCCCACTGGCTGCCCGCCTCGCTGTTCGCCACCATCCACGAAGCCGGACATGCTCTGTACGGGCAGGGCAGCGCCGAATCGCTGGTCGGCACGCCGCTGGAAGGCGGGACCTCGCTGGGCATCCACGAGAGCCAGTCCCGCCTGTGGGAGAACCTGGTCGGGCGCAGCCGGGGCTTCTGGGTATTTTTCTTCCCCCGCCTGCAGGACATTTTCCCGGAAGCGCTGGCAGACGCCGACCTGGAGACCTTCTACCGGGCCATCAACCGCGTGGAGCCGTCGTTGATCCGCGTGGAAGCGGACGAGGTGACCTACAACCTGCACATCATCATCCGCTTTGAGCTGGAAAACGACCTGCTGGAAGGCCGCCTCCGGGTGGCCGACGCGCCAGAAGCCTGGAACGCCAAGTATCAGGAGTACCTGGGCCTCACGCCGCCGGATGACGCGCAGGGCATCCTGCAGGACGTGCACTGGTCCAGCGGCCTGATCGGCTACTTCCCCACCTACACCCTGGGCAACCTGATGTCGGTGCCGTTTTTTAACAAGGCCGTCGCTGACCGGCCAGCCATTCCCGATGAGATCAGGCAGGGCCGGTTTGACACGCTGCTCGGCTGGCTGCGGGAGCACATCTACGCCCATGGGCGGAAGTACCTGCCCGGCGAGCTTTTCCAGCGCGTGACCGGCGAGACGCTGTCCGCCCAGCCATACCTGGCCTACCTGCGCCAGAAGTACGGCGAGATTTACGGCCTGTAGCCGCCACGGGGCCGGGGCGGCTCGCGACACGGGAGTCGCCCCTCCCCCAGAACCTTTCGGCTACTGACAGCCTGGCCCGCCCGCTTATAATGGGAGACATGAGCGACCGATCAACTTTCTGGCAGGGGCCGCCGCGCCGGCCCGTATCATCATGGCTGGCTCAGCTGGGGTGGGCCGCCGCCAACCTCTACGCCGCCGTCGTGGCCGCCTACCTGATCGGGCGGGCGTTGACCGGCGACCGGCTGTGGCCGGTGGCGCTGCTGAGCCATGTCGCCCACGGGCTGCTGCTGCCCACGCTGGTCGTCCTGCCGCTGGGATGGTGGTGGCGGCGTTATGTCACGGCGGCTGTGTGCGCCGCTGGCGCGGTCGCCTTCCTCTGGTGGTACGGGGCGCTGTTCCTGCCCCAGGCCGCGCCGCCGCCCGCCGCCCGCGCCCTGACCGTGCTCAGCGTCAACGTGCAGGCCGCCAGCACGTCGCCGGAAACGTTGATCGGCCTGATCCGCGCCGCCGACGCCGATATTGTGGGCATTCAGGAGCTGTCCCCGGCGCAGGCCGCCGCCCTGGATCGCGAGCTGGCCGATCAATACCCCTACCAGCGGCTGCACGGCATCGGCATTCCGGGGGAAGGGCTGCTCAGCCGCTACCCGATTGTGGACAGCGACACCTTTTACCTCCAGGCACGGGCTTTGACCCACATCCGGGCCACGCTGGACGTGGACGGCACGCCGCTGACCGTGATCACGGCCCACCCACCGCCAATGGGCGGGCATAACGGCGGCTTCGGCGCGCATCCTGCCGCCGGCGACGAGATCGCGGCGCTGGTCGCCATGGCGGCCGCCGGCGGGCCGGCCATCCTGCTGGGCGACTTCAACACCGGCGACCAGACCGCCCTCTACCGGCTGCTGGTCGACGCCGGGCTGGTTGACGCCTTCCGGGCGGCGGGTTGGGGCTTCGGCCTGACATGGCCCGCCGCGCCGGTGGGGGGCTTCCATCTCCCGCCGCTGGTGCGCATCGACTACGTCTTCCATACGCCCCACTTTTATCCCCGGCGCGCCTGGGTGGGACCGGCCATCGGCTCCGATCATCTGCCGGTGCTGGCCGAGCTGGCCTGGATAGCCGGCGCATCCCCGGAGGCCGGGCGATGAGCGCGCCCCAACCGGTCGAACAACGGCGGCCCACCCGCCGTCTGATCGCGCGGCTGGCCGCCGCCCTGCTGGACCTTTATGCGGCGCTGCTGGTCATCTACCTGCTGCTGCGGCTGGCGGTCGGGGACGCTTTCGTCCCGGTGGCGCTGGCCAGCCAGGCCATCCACCTGCTGCTGATGCCCACCTGGGTGGCCTTTCCGCTGGCGCTTGGGCTGCGCCGCTGGCCGACCGCCGCCGCCCTGGGGCTGCACGTGGCCGTTTTCCTGGCGCTGTTCGGGCCGCTGCTCGCTCCCAAAACAAGCGCCCCGCCGGATGAGACCGCGCCCGTCCTGACCGTGATGGCGCTCAACGTGGAAGGCGGCCGGCACACCACGCCGGAAACGCTGGCCGCCGCCCTGCGCGGGTCGGGGGCCGATATTGTCGGACTGGTGGAATTCAGCGGCGCGCTCATCCCGGCACTGGCGCAAGACCTGCCCGGCGATTTCCCCTACCTGGCTCTCGACGCCGTGCCGGGCAAGGGACTGCTGAGCCGCTACCCGATTGTGGCCGTGGAGGAACTGGACCTCTCCAACTGGCATGTGCCGACGCTCCTGGCCACCCTGGAAGTGGCTGGCTCGCCGTTGCGGGTGATCGTGACCCACGTCGCGCCGAGGGGCTTTGGCCCGGACGCCGAGGGCGAGATCGCGGCGCTGGCGGCGTTAACCACCGCCGCTGGCCCCGGCATCCTGCTCTGGGCGACTTCAACATGACCGACCAGAGTGAGAATTACGCCCGGCTGGTTCATGCGGGTCTGACGGATGCCTTCCGGGCGGCAGGGCAGGGCTTCGGCTTCACCTGGCCAGCCACCCTGCACGACGCCTACCTTTCCCCGCCGCCGCTGGCCCGCATCGACTACATCTTCCATACGCCGCACTTTTATCCCCGGCGCGCCTGGGTGGGACCGGCCATCGGCTCCGACCACCTGCCGGTGCTGGCCGAGCTGGCCTGGGTGAGCAGGGGAGAAGAATGAACATCGGCGGCGTCTGCCGCCAGCCGCGCCAGGCCCGCCGATCTTCTACCCCTTTTTATGACCCAGGGCAGCGGCCTTCCGTCTGCTCAGCCACCGGGAAGCCCCCTCAAAGGGCTGAGCGGCCCTGCTAAAGCACCTTCAGTGCGCTTACCCATCCGTCCAGCCTGATGCTCAAAGCATCAGGCGACGCAGGCCGCTGAACAACATCCCCTATGCAATCGCCCTTTTTATGACCCGTCTCTGTTTGACTTACGCCCCGAAACCCCGTAAGATCGGCCTCATGGCGGACCCAAACATCCACATCGATCAACGGGCCGAAGGCTCCAGCGGCGTCACGCAGATCGGCGTGCAGTACACGGGCGGCGTGCATCATCATTACGCGCCCGGCAGCGAGCCGCCCCGGACCACCGTGACCCTGGAACTGGCCCAGGAGCAGGTGGACATCAGCCGGCTGGTGGCGCTCATCGCCGGCCTGGCCCAGGCCGGGGTGCAGGACATCAAACTGGTGGGCGTGCGGCTGGGCAGCCTGTTCGTCACCCTGGATATGCCCACTCCTGCGGCCCGCCGGTTGGGCGACCTGGCGGTTCGCCAGCCGGAGCTGTTCGCCGAGTTTGCCCTGGTCAGCATCAGCATAGACCTGCCGCCACCCCCGGCAGCCCCACCGGGCCGTCCACCGGACCGTCCCCGTCCGCCCCGCGCCACCCCATCGCCGTGGAAGGCGCTGGTGTCGTTGCTGCGGCGGCTGCTGCAACTGATCGCCATTGTTGTGGCCGGGGGCGCTATCATCATCGTCATCTCCATCATCAACCAGCCTTCCGAGCCGCGTCCGCCAGCGGTATCTCCCTGCCGCGCCGTGTCCACCGACGGCCAGCGGCCCATTTTTGCTGCCCCCCTGCCCCGCCAGATAGCCATCGCAGAATTGGGCGACGGCGACGGGCTGGCAGTCACCGGGCGGCTGGCGGACGGGACCTGGTGGCAGGTGGCGTTTGACGGCCAGCAGGGATGGGTCCGGGGACCTGACATCCGATTGACGGGCGACTGCGGCGAAGTCCCGGTCATTGCGCCGCCCGGCGAGCCTGGCCAAATCGAGCCTGGGCCGCGCCCGGAAGCCTGTATCGGCCATGTAACCGGGGAAGGCGACCCGGAGCGGCCCGCCGGGGCCGTCTATGCCGAACCAGCCTACGGGGCCGGGATCGTCATCCAACTGCCGGAGAACACCACGGTCCGGCTCCTGGACGCCATCGACGGTGGCTGGTGGCGAATCTTCAGCGAGACGGCTGACGTGGAGGGCTGGATGCATCAGAGCACCCTTGTCATCGAGTGCGAGTGACTCTCTTTTTTCTCCGCTTCAGTCAGGGCCACCCGGCCATCCCACCTGACAACGACATCCACCGGGCGCGCCGCCCGGTTTTGTCGCCCTGCTCCGAGCCGCCCGCCCGGAGACAGTCGAGAATAGGGTGAGCCGACCATGGGAGAGCAACCGATAACCCACTACGGCGGCAGCGCAGACTCCCCACCCGACCCCAGCTTCTACCCCATGCACCTGGCGTTGCTGGCCGTGGGGAGGAACGTGATGCCCCTCGCCTGGTGGACGCCGATCTCGCAGGACCCGTTCCGCTTCCTGATCACCATGGACTACGAGAACTACACCCTGAACCTGCTGCGGGAGCACTGCGAGGCCGTCCTGCACTTCATGCCCTGGTATATGCGCCAGAAAGTCGTGGGGGCCGGGTACATCAGCGGGGCCAGGGTGGACAAGGCCCGGCGGCTCGGCCTGCGGTTCCGCCCCCCGGCCAAACTGAAACACACCGGCATCGTGGAAGGCGCATACAGCGCGTTTGAGCTGGTGGTGGTGACCGAGCTGGCCGATCTCTCCGGCGATCACGCCCTGTTTGTGATGGATGTGGTGGCGGCCCATGGCGAGCGGCGTCCGGACCTGGGCGAGCCGATCCTGTTCTGTGGGCAGGACCGCTACGCCACGCTGGGGGAACGCTGGCGCTTCCGACGGTAGGGCCTTGCTGAGTGCTCGCTGGGCGGCATGCTGAAAGCGGGCGACTCTGTTATAATTCCGCCCGGCTTTTTTCTCCGCCACCGCAGACGAGGAGCGCCGTATGGGCCGGGAGCCGCTGGTCGAGTGTGTGCCCAACTTCAGCGAGGGACGCCGCCCGGAAGTCATCGACCAGATCGTGGCGGCCATCCGCGCCGTCCCCGGCGTGACCGTGCTCGACATCAGCAGCGACCACGACCACAACCGCTCGGTGGTGACCTTCGTCGGCCCGCCCGACGGCGTGGAACAGGCCGCCTTTGAAGCCATCGCCGCCGCCGCCCGCCTGATCAACCTGGACCACCACCGGGGTGAGCATCCGCGCATCGGGGCAGCGGACGTGGTCCCTTTCGTGCCGCTGCGGGGCGTCACCATGGACGACTG
>DAOTXK010000126.1:0-2214 GCA_034435395.1 Anaerolineae bacterium
TATGCAGCGTGACCGTGGCCCCCACCGGGATGCGCCCCCCCGGCGTCCCGTTCGTCACCCACCCGCTGACCGTGATGGCCTCCGGCTCCTCCGGCGGGGCCGTCAGCGCGGCAGCCGTCGCTTCCGGGGTCGCTGCCGCCGCGGGCGCTCCCGCCCCGGCGACGACTTCCTCGGTGGCGACCGGCCCCTCCACCTGGGTCACGTCTGGCCCGGCCAGGCCAGGCGTGCCGACCACCGCCAGCGTCCGCAGAAAGCCGACCACGGCCCATAGCTCATCCTCGCTCAGGCGGTCGGCGAAGGCGTGCATGTCCGGGGCCAGGCCCCCGCGGGTCGCGTCGTACAGCTCGCCATTGCTGCGATTCATCCAGAAAGCCGGGTCGGTCAAGTCCGGCATGATCTCGGAAGCCTGCGGGCCATCGCCCAGACCCTCCGGCCCATGGCAGGGCGCGCAGGCCGCCCCATACACCCCCGCGCCCAGGACCAGGGACTCGGCGGTCAGCGGGGCCGTGTAGACGTAAGCCGTCACGTCCCAGCGCTCTTGCAGGCTGTACCGGTCAAACGGCGGCATCCCGGCCAGCATGTTGCCTTCGGTGATGGTCCGCATATAATCGTCCGGTGTCTTGCCCCGCCCCAGAGCGGCCTCGGTAAGGTCGGGCGGCGGATTCCGCAGGCGGCCATCACGGACCATCTCGCCGTCCCCCCGCCCGCCGGCCCCGTGACACGCGGCGCAGTGCTCGGCGTAAAATGCCGCCCCGCGCGCCAGGTCCGGTTTCTCGGCGGGAGCGGCGATCTCCGGGATGGGAGTGGGCAGCACGATTTCCTGCGCAATGTCCGGCTCGCTGGACAGGCCGCAGGCGGCCAGCAGAACAGCTATCAACACACTCAGCGTCAGCCAATGTCGGAAGCGGATCATGGCGGCGGTTATCAGGTGGCCTGCCGCCGCGACGCGATGGCGGCTTCAATCTGCGCATCAAAGTCGGCGAGATCAGGCGGGAGGGGAGGATTGGAGCGGCCACCGGTCGGCGCTGACGCCGGTGTTTCAGCCGGCTGGAGCGCATCCAGCGCTTTGAGCACCGCGATCCCGCGCTGCACCCAGACCTCCCGCTGGGCGCGATAATCCGCCGGGTCCAGCTTGCCCGTGTCGTAATCAAAATCCAGGCTGCGGACGATGGCGTAGATCGCCTCGCGCTGCGCGACGAGGGTCTCCCACTGGGTGTGGGTGCTGGCAGCCTCCTCCTCTCGCGGGCGGGGGGTGCTGAAGAACGGCCAGAGCACCACAAGAACGGTCAGGGCCACGATGATCAGGCCCAGAATGAGGGATTCCGCTTCCATAATAAGCTGCTCTCTCTTGCCATGGCACGGACGGGGCACGCCGCGCCTCAACCTATCCGGCTACTCTTCCGCCAGGGCGCGATCGATGACATTTGCCAGGGTGCGGGCGTTTACCCCGGCGTAGATAAACTGGAAGATGTTCCCATCCTTGCCCACCACAAACGTCTCCGGCACGCCCTGGATACGGAACGCATCGGAGATCTTGGTCTCCAGGTCCGGCCCGTTGGGGTAGGTGATGCCGAACTCTGCCAGGTAGGCCAGCGCGTCCTGGGTATTGTCCACATAGTCCACGCCGACCAGCACCACATCGCCGCGATCCCGATAGGCCTCCCATACCTGCTGGAGGGCGGGCGCTTCCTCCCGGCAGGGGCCGCACCAGCTCGCCCAGAAGTTGATCACGACCACCTTGCCCCGGTTCTCGCTAAGGATGAATTCCCCGCCGCCCAGTTCCTCGAAAATATGCAAGGTGAAGTCCGGCGCGGGGCCGCCGGTAGGCTGGGTGAGGCTGGCGTTGACCAGTTGCAGCCCCAACACCACCAGCAGCCCGGACAACACGATCAGGATCACCAGGGCCAGCGGCGACAGACGCCAGCGAGCCTGCTCCCCGGCATCAGACTCCTGGGCTTCGGCGGTTTCGGCGCTCACAGAACTTGGCTCGGTCATGCGTCCATCCTCAACTCGCGTTCCAGGCGGGCGCGATAATCGTCGTCATCGCCCTGGGCATCGTCGTCCTCGCTGTCGGGGGGCGTCTCCGCGTCAGGGCCGCCCGCCGCCCGCCAACGGATGAATACCACTCCCACGATCCCCACGCCCAGAATAACCGCCGCCGTCGGCACCGCCCACGACAGGAAGTTCAGGATCGGGTCCTGCGGCGTGCCCACC
>DAOTXK010000127.1:0-10496 GCA_034435395.1 Anaerolineae bacterium
CCCTCAGCCGCACCGAGTTGCAGATGCGCCTGAGCGCCCTGGCCGACGACACCCGCTTACAAATCCTGCGGCTGCTGGCTCAGGAGGGCGAGCTGTGCGCCCAGGATATCATGGCCCACCTCAGCCTCAGCCAGTCAGCGGCCTCGCGCCACCTGCGCCAGCTCAGCGCCACCGGTTATGTGCTCGAACGGCGTCGGGATGGGGCCAAGTGTTACCGTTTGAATCGGGAGCGCATGAACGACACGCTCAACGCCCTGCTTCATTTCTTACAGGAATAATGACGGGAGGAAACTCATATCTTCCTGCTCCGAAAGGAGGTCGATCATGCCGAACTGGGTCTACCATGAACGTGTCGCCGAGGCAGACGCCCACCGGGAGGAACTCCTGCGCCAGGCGCGTGAGGCACGCCTGGTCCGGATGGCGCGCCAGCGCCCTAGCCGCGACCGACGGCTCTACCGTATGCTGTTGGCCGCGTTCGGGGCCCGCCTGATCGCCTGGGGCGAGCGCCTGAACCGCCGCTTCGGCCCCTCCAGCCCGGCCACCGCCCCCGCTGTGGACGCTTCCACCCTCCGCCAGGAATGCTGACCACCCTCCCGGCCATCTGCCGCTGCGCACCCCCCTGCGCGCTGAGCCAGCCCGGCCCGGTGCGCAGGGGAGATCGGCCCTGCTGCTGATCCTCGCCCACTCATAATCCGCTCTCCCCAGCTCCTCCAACACCCGCCCCTTCCCGCCTCATCCCTCGCGGAAAACCTTCTCAAACGTGATGATGGCCGGCCCTTCGACGAAACCCAGCCGCCGGTTGAGGGCCAACATCGGCACATTGCTGGCCTCGTTGTCGGTTTTGATGACCGAATAGCCGCCCGCCTGGGCAAAGCGGATGCCGCGCACCTTCAGGGCGGCGGCGATGCCCCGGCGGCGGTAGGCGGGCCGCACGCCGGTCAGGCCGACCTCCAGCCGGTCGCCTCCCAGGCTCGCCCACAGGCTGCTCAGGCCCACGTAGGTCTCCCCGTGGACGGCCACCAGGTACCCGTCCGGCAAGGCGCGCGGCGAATGGATGGAGGCTTCCCGCCACTCCTCAAAAGGCACCTGCCTCAGGTCTTCCGACCCTGGCACGTCCTGCGTCAGCGCCCACTCCAGGTCGTGAAGCTTGCGGTCGCGCTCTGGATCGGATTCCAGCTCGCGCAGGGACTTGATGACGATGCCCTCCGCCCGCAGTTTCGCCTCCAGCCCGGCGTAGGGCGAGGGATCGAAGGCCGTCACGTCCAGAGCGGACACGGCGAACCGATGGGTCTCCCGGAAGCCACGCCGCTCCAGGAAGCGCAGGCCCTCCGGCAGGTTCTCCCGGCCCGCGGCCCGCAGCCGGATCGGGTCAAACGGTTCCAGCGCCCCCATCAACCCGTCGTACAGCGCCGACCCGATCCCCCGCCGCTGCCAGGCTGGCCACACCCGCACGGCGCAATCGAACGCCTGAGGGTGGTAGTTCAGCGGGTACTGGGCGTACTGGGCCATGCCGACGACCCGGCCATCCGCCTCGGCGATCCACCGCCGGAACCGATATTGCGGGCCGCGCCGCCGGTCGGCCTCAATGGTGTCTTCCACGGTCCTGGGCGTGTCCGGGTAGAGGGCATTGTGGAGTTCGACGATGGCCGGGTAATCGTCCGGCCCGAAGGGGCGGATGCGCATGGTTTTTTCTGTCTCCCTGGCTGCCGGGGCGGCTCCGTTCAGCGCCCCGCCCGCCGACGCCGATCACCGCCCGCGAAGGGCGATTGAACATCTGATCAGTCCACGTACAGCGGCATTTCCGCCGTCCCGCCCGCGTAGAGTTCCTTCTCGTATATATCGTAGCGGTACACCGGGCCGTCCTCCTGCGTGGAGACATATGCCCCGGCGGGGATGTCCTGCGGCCAGCCCGGCGCAGGAGCCAGCCCGTCAGCGGGCCGACTCTGGCACCAGAACCGCTGCGCCAGCCGGTAACCGTCGCCGTACAGCAGCCGCCGCGCCGGCTGGTTGGCGCTGACCACCGCCGTGCGCAGGATGAGGCGCTCCGGTCGGGAAGCTCTGGTCAGGGCCTGCCGCGCCCGCCCCTCGGCCAGCCGCAGCAGGTAGCGTCCCAGGCCCCGCCCGGTGTGATCCGGATGCACCCGGCCCCACAGGTAGGGCGCTCCCTGGGGATGCCGGTCCCACACCTCGGCATAAGCGATGATGGCCCCGCCGGGCAGAACCACCACCCAGCTATCGGTGGCCAGGTTGAAGCCCGGCGACTGCCAGCGCTGGCGAAGCTGTTCCACCGTCATTTGCAGCGCGCCGATCTCGGCCACCGCGCACACGTTGATCAACCCGGCCACCGCCGCCGCATCCGCCATCGTCGGCTGGCGGGTCACTAGGTCGTGAGTCGATGGATGGTCCGTATGGCTCATGAGGATCAGGTCCTGTTCAACTCGACGGCGGGCCGTCGAGCACCGGGCGCGGGGAAACGCGAGCGGTCAACACGCCGCGCGCTTCCAACGCGGAGGCTAACGCCTGTGGCGACTCGAAGGCGACGGTCTGCACGCCAAGCGCCGCCGCCGCGGCCAGATGATCCGACCGGCAGTCGATAAACAGCACTTCCGGCGGGGCGCAGGGCCTTCCGCCGTCATTCAGCCGCTCCAGCAGCAATGCATAAATGGCGGCGTCCGGCTGGGCCAGCCCCACGTCCGCCGAGCCAATCACCACCTCGAACCAGCCCTCCAGGTCATGAACGTCGGCCAGCCAGGCGGCGAAGTCCCGCACCTCGATATTGCTCAGGATGGCCAGCCGGTAATGGCCGCGCAGCCGCTCCAGCAGGGCGCGCATGGTCGGGTGGATCATGCGCCCCTCGAACAGGGCCGCCACCAACGCCCGGCGCTCCGCCTCGCTGTGCAGCCCCAGCGGCAGCAGGCGGTCCGCCCAGAATTCCGCCTCGGTGATCTGGCCGCGCACGGCCTGCCGCCAGGCGCTCCCCCCATAGAGGTAGCGCCAGAAGCCCTCGCCCGTCATCTGGAAGCGGGCCGCCAAGTGATCGCGCCCCGCCCGCCAGTCTTCCCACGATTCCGGAACGTCTAACACGTCACAATAGCCAAACAGGATGGTTTTGATCTCGTGCATGTCCGCTCACCTTCCCCGGCATGGCAGAGGTACTAGTGACCTCTGCCGCCAAGTGTGGTACTATGGGCGTGTCCCGCTTTGGACACCATTTACGCGGAGGAAGCAACCGTTGCTTTCTAAACGTCCTGACAACAAACCCGAACTCCGGGAGGAGAAACCCACCCGGTGGGTGCATCCGCCAGCGGTGGCCGGTCGGGCGCTGGCGCTGGTCGAGCGGGTGCTGGAGCGCGTGATCGGTGGGGTGACCCACGCCTACAGCGCCATCGACGATGCCACCAGCGGCCTGTTCCCGCACCTGGTCCGGGCCTGGAACCACTTCAACCACCGGGATTACCGCCAGGCGGCCTCGCTGGCCTACTACGCCATCTTCTCCGCCTTTCCCCTCATCCTGCTGGCCGTCATCCTGGTGAGCGGGCTGGTCGGCCCGGCGCTGGCCCAGGAGCAAATCCTGGAACTGGCCCGGACCTTCTTCCCGGCGGATACGATGCAGCTCATTGAGGACAACATCCGTCTGGCCCTGGAACAACGGCAGTCGTTCGGAATCCTGGCGGCGGGCGTGCTGGTGTGGTCGGCGCTGTCGCTGTTCTCCAACCTGACCGCCGCCCTGGACAACATCTTCCACCCCACGTTCCTGCGCCCGATCTGGCAGAAGCGCGTCCTGGCGGCGATCATGGCGGTTGCCCTGGCCGTGCTCTTGCTCGGCTCGCTGCTGATCTCGGTCATTTTCCGGCTGCTCAGCCTCTTCTGGCTGGACCAGCCCAGCACCATCCTCACCATCGGCACCCTGTTCCTGCCCCTCGGCCTGAACGTCGCCATCTTCGCTCTGCTCTTTCGTTACATCCCCCAGAAGCACGTCCGCTGGGATGCCATCTGGCCGGCGGCGGTGCTGGGCGGCATCGGCTGGGAGCTGTCCAAGAACCTCTTCGTCTGGTACATCGACAACTTCGGCAACTACAGCCTGATCTATGGCTCGCTCGGTACGGTCATCGTCATGCTGTTCTGGGCCTACCTTTCCGCCGCCATCCTGCTGTTGGCCGCCGATGTCTGCGCCGCCATCAACACCTGGCTGGAAGAGCGGGAAGACGCCGACTCGTAGAGGCGTTTAATGGAGCGCCTTCCGCTCGTCCGTCACCCCACCCGCTTGAGCTTGCCCGTCCGCTTGGCGTAAATCTCCGCCCGGCGGAAGGCCCATATCCCCACCGGCATCCCGATCACGCCGATGATCAGCAGCGGCACCACGTAGGGCAGCAGCGCCACCGTCGGCGTGCTCTCCAGTACCGCCGCGCGGATGCCGCCCAGCACGTAGTACACCGGCGAGATGCGGGCGATGGTTTGCAGCGCCGACGGCAGCACCTCAATGGGGTAGTACACGCCGGAGACCAGCAGCAGGAAGGCCTCCACGATGTGGGTCATCTGTGTGCCGCGCTCGGTGTACAGCAGCGGCAGGATGCTGGCCACCACCCCCAACGACACCAGCGAGATGCTGCCTGACAGCAGGACCACCAGCGCCCCGACCAGGTTGGCCCGCGAGAGGTCCAGCGAGAAAAACAGCGTCATCGCCAGCCCGATCACCAGCGTGAACAGCAGCGTGTAGATCACGGCGAAGCTCGCCTGCCCGATGATCTGGGTGAAGCGCCGCACCGGGGCCATCAGCGTGTACTCGATGGTGCCCTCCCAGCGCTCCCACTGGATCATCTCGCTGATGTTGTTGAACAGCCCGGCCAGGAACCGCCAGACCAGCGTCCCGATCAGCAGGTAAACGACGAAATACGACGTGTCGATCCCTTCCTGCCCGGTGATCAGGGTGGAGCCTTGGCCGATAAAAACCACCGACAGCGAGGTCGCCGTCGAGTAGGCCAGCCAGACCAGCTCCCAGCCCCAGTAGCGCTTCACCAGGTTGAAGTTGCGCGCCACAAAGGCGTAACTCTGAATGGTTTCCTGCCGGAGATTAACTTTTCCCATCGTGTCCTCTTCCCTGGCAGGGGCACGGCTGGCCGCGCCCCTGCGGTATGCCTAAGCCTCGACCGGCTCCAGTTCGTCCTGGTTGACCAGTTGTTTGCCGGTCAGCTCCATGAACACATCCTCCAGCGTCGGCTCGTGGCCGTTGCGGCGGATGAGGGCCTTCAGCCCGGCGGGCGTATCCTCCGCCACGATGCGCCCCTCATCCAGGATGGCGATGCGGTCGCACAGCCGGTCGGCCTCGCTCATGTCGTGCGTGGTGATCAGGATCGTGGCGTCGTGCACGTCGCGCAGCTCGTTGATGAACTCCTGTACCTCAAACTTGGAGCGCGGGTCCAGCCCGGTGGTCGGCTCGTCCAGCAGCAGCAGGATCGGCTGCGTCAGGAACGCCCGGGCGATGGCCACCTTCTGCTGCATGCCCCGGCTCATCTCCTCCATCGGCTGGGTGTAACTGCGCGGTTCCAGGCCCAGCCGCCCCAGAATCTCGATGGACTTCTGGCGGGCCTCGCGCCCGGTCATGCCGTAGAGGCGCGCCCCGTACAGCAGATTCTCCAGCGGGCTGAGCTTCTTAAAGAACGCCGCGTCCACCGACACCCGGTTGATCAGGCGCTTGACCGCCATCTCATCCTGGACCACATCCAGCCCGAAGACCTTGACCTCGCCCTCGTCCGGGATCAGGAGGGTGGAGAGCAGCCGCACCAGCGTGGACTTGCCCGACCCGTTGGGGCCGAGGATGCCGTAGATCTCGCCGCGATGGACATCCAGCGTGACATGATCGACGGCGATGACTTGGCGCTTATGGGTATCCTTCGCCTGGCCGTTCCCGCTGGCGGCTTTTTTCCGGTCGAACCAGCGCTCCCAGAAAGGGGGACGCTGCACGTGAAAGCGCTTGACGACGTTCTTCACGTTCAAAGCGTCTTGATGATCGCTGAGTGCACTCATCATCTATTGTCCTTGTTGGGTATTCCACCGCTGGCTTTGTCCGCCCCGATGGGTGAATGCGCATCTGCCAATACGTCGCGATGATCATCCGCCTGGCCGGGGATCGACCGGCCACGCCAGCCGGCCCTCCCCTGGCACCGGCGGCCCTTCATAACGCGCCTCCAGCCGCCTGCCGAGGGCCACCAGCCACCTCCCCAGCCAGGCCAGCCACGCGCCGGAGACGGCGGGGCGGCGGTAACGCCCCCACATGTCGCGGTAACGGTCCGCCTGAACCTCCCGATAGACGCGCCAGTGCGCGCGCCATTCATCCACCGGGTTTAACATGAGTCGGCCTGCCTCCTGTTGTCACTTCCCATCGTGGCTGAGTTCCGGAACCCGCTGCTGCCTGTGGGGCCTGGTGACCAAGTATCTATCCGGGAATTCACGGACAAGGGGCTTAATCCCTTTGTTGCTCAGGCTTTTGATGGCTTTTCGGATAGGTTCTAAGCCCATGTGATCATCCAGGCGTTCCTGCGCTCCCTCAACAGCACCATGATAGCACAAATGTTCTAATCTGCCGAATCCATCCCGCCCCTCTCTTCAACGCCTGGCGGCCTCGCCTTCCAGGGTCTCCCGCCAACAAAAAAGGCCGTGGGACATTCCCTCCCCACGGCCACAGCAGGCGGACGCCCGCCTATCTGAACAAAAAAGGCCGTGGGGTTGCGCCCACGGCCCTCGTGTGTTACCCGCTTATTAGCGTCACACTACCGGCGAGCAGGCGCAGTACACCCTGGGAAAACCAGCGCCGATGCCAGAACCCTTGCGCTCCCAGCGGCACAGCATGGTGATGCTCTTGACCATGTGCCTGCTCCTTTCGGGTGAATTCCGTTGTCAGTCTATACGGGTTTGTCGCTTCTGTCAAGCCCCGAAAAGGTTAGAACTTCTCGTCACGGTTGTTAAGGTCCGCCGACTCTTGACGCCGACCGCCGTCACGACAGATCAGCGCCCGCCCCTGGCCGCGCAGGACGGCTGGCGGGGAGGATGTTCCACGACCGCCTCCCCGCCGTGGGCCACCAGGATTTGACGCATCGCGGCCTCGCCCGCTGCCGAGGCCCGGTACCAGTGGCCCTGGCCCTCGGTCCACATGTTCGGATCAACCAGCCCTTCGAAGAACACGTAGCCGCCCGGTTCGGCGGGATAATAGATCACCCGGTCCCAGGGTTCCACCGCCATCCGTCCCGCCGCGCGCTGCATGACAAAACGCGTGATGACATAACCTGCTCCGGGGGACTCCGGCGCGTCGACGCGGTTCTCCAGGTCGTTAAACTGGTAGAAGCTGAACGCCTCCAGCACCTCCGGATCAGTGATCGTAATCGGCTCCGCCAGGCCGGGGCCGGCGATGGTCACCCTGTCGGGCGGTCCCTTGGCCAGCGCCAGGTCCGGCGGCGTCACCAGCGCCAGCAGAATCACCATCACCACGGACAATCGTCGGAACATCTCCCACCTCCTGCTGTGGCCCGTTCTGCCCCCACCGGCCATGAGACTCATCCGCCAATTCCCGATATTGCCACTCATTATACTCCATTTTTCCGCCGGGCCAATCTGATATACACTCGTCGCGTGTCCCGACAAGGATCGGCAGAGGAGCACGCCATGCGGAAACCCATGATCCCGTCCAGCGGCCCCATCCGCCGCCGCTCGCTGCTGCTGGCCGCCCTGGCGTTTATCCTGGTGATGATTGTGTGGCAGATTCCGGCGCTCAGCGGCGTGCTGTACCCCTTCCGCTTCTACGTGACCAGCGTGCACGAGCTGAGCCACGGCCTGGCGGCGATCCTCACCGGCGGCCAGTTCCTGGCCTACACCGTTCAGGCGAACGGGGCGGGCGTCGCCACCACGGCGGGCGGGGCGCGCTGGGTCATCATCCAGGCGGGTTATGTGGGCACGGCGCTGTTCGGCGCGCTGCTGTTTTACGTCACCAACCGCACGCGCCATACCAAACTGCTGGCCGGACTGGTGGGCGTCCTGTTCGCCGCGCTGACCGTCCTGTTCGCCCGCAGCCCGACGGCGCTGCTGGCCGGAGGGCTGACCGCCGCCGCCCTGATCCTGCTCGGCTGGAAGGCCAGCCCGGCCATCAACACCTTCGTGCTGAACGTGCTGGCCATCCTCACCGGCCTGAACGCCCTGCTGGACCTGTGGGGGCTGCTCGGCAGCCTGGATTCCCGCCTCATCAGCGGCCTGGGCGATGTACCCAACGATGCCTACAGCATGTCGCGGGAGGTCGGCCTGTTGCCACCCGCCGTCTGGGCCGGGCTATGGATCGGGCTGGCGGCCCTGTTGCTGGGCCTCTCCGCCTACCACACCTTTTGGCGGCCCTTCCGCCAGCGGTGATCATCAGCCTGAGGCGCAGACAGGCACTGCCCCCCGCCCTCAAAAGAAAACCCGGATCATCCGATCCGGGCTGCTCCTGAATTCCCCAAAGACGGTTATGGGTGGGAAGGGGCGCAAAGAACGCCCCCTCCTGGATCAAGCGCTTATTCCATCGGCGCGATGCCGTTGAGGTTGGCGCAGGCCTCGCTCTGGAACAGGTAGCGGGTATGGATCCAGCCGTGCACGCCCACCCCGCCCTGCGCCACGTAGTAGGCGCGAATCCACTCCCCATCGATGGTGCGGAAGTCAGCGGGCATGGACGTGTTATAGGGCACGTTTTCGATGACGGGCGCGCGGGTAGTGGGCGCGGTGCGGGCGCGCACGGTGTAGGTGGTGCGCACCAGGCACTCTTCCACCGTGCCCGGCTGGACCACCGTCAGATCGACTGCCGGGCCTTCCAGCGTCGTCGGCTCAGCGGCGGCAGGCGCAGCGGCGGGCGCGGGAGCGGGCGCCTGGCCGGTGGTGACCGTCACCGTCACCATGCCCTCGCCCACCGGTGAGACCGTGGTGAGGTTTTCGCAGGCCTCACTCTGGAACAGGTAACGGCTGTACAGCCAGCCGAGCTGGCCCACGCCGCCCTCGCCCACGTAGTAGGCGCGCACCCACTGGCCGTCCGCCGTGCGATAGTCGGCCGGCATCGACGTGTTATAGGGCACGCTGTCCAGAATCGGCGCTGCGGTGGTCGGCGCTTCCCGCAGGCGCACGGTGTAGGTGGTGCGCACCAGGCACTCTTCCACCGTGCCGGGGCTGACCACGTTCAGCTCAAAGGTGCCATCGTAGGGCACGGCGGGCACGGTGGTGGTGGTCGTCGCGGGGCCGGCTGCCGCCGCGGCGGCTACCGGGACCCTCGCGCCGGAGGTATCCCCCGGCAGGGTGAAGGTGGCCGTCGCGTCCGGCTCATATTCCCCCATGACATCCGCTGCCGCGATGCGCGCGCCGCTGGCGTGGTAGATGACGATCGTCCAGTAGGTGGCCACTTTGGTGCCGGGCGTCGGCGACTTGCCGGAGAAGTACAGTTCCGCGCTCCAGCCGGTCTCGTCGTTGCGGACGCGAGTGACAAACTGAGGGGCCGCCTCATAGGTGGCTGCGGCATAGCGGAAGAAATTCGCCGGGATGGTGCCGATCCCGTGGCCATAGCCCCCTTCGATGTAGAAGATATCCATGTCCCCGCCGCGCACAAAACACACGTTGTAGTTCACCACATCGGTGGCGCAGTAATCCTGATCCTCACCGCCCTGTGCGCCAGCGACTCCGGCGCTCAGCGCCGCCGCCAGCAATGCGATCATCAGCGCGGCCAGTACGGGTTCAAACGTTCTTTTCATGAGCGATTTCTCCTTGCCCATCTCTGTTTTGTGTATTGCCCCCCGGCGTGTCCATTGGCCGGATTATAGCCTGTGCGTCCACCACGTCAACAGCAAAAAATCCGGCTCCGGCGTCGGCAACCGAGCGCGGCCAGCGATCGCCCTGGTCAATGTCCTCAGCAATTCAGCAGCGCGGCGCGGCTGACGGTCGCCTCTAGGGGTGTCCTGCGCAGCTCGGCAGCGCGGCGCGGCTGGTGGCCGCCTCTAGGGGTGCCCTGTGCAGCTCGGCAGCGCCCGGCAAAACGCCTGGCAGGCTTCCTGGTCCGTCGCCGCGTACAGGATGTCGAATGTGTCGCCGGAAATCTCGGTGCTGTAGGCATAGGCGCAGGGGACCATCCCGCCGCCGCCCTGGCCCTCGCCCAGCGCGGTTGGCTGCTGGGCCAGCCCGACACAGCGCAGGAACGTCTGAGGATCGGTCAGCAGGTCGCGGTTGATCACGGCCACCACGCCGGCCACGATCTGCAGATCGGTTTTGCTGTAGCCGCGCGCCGCCACCGCGCCGACATCCTGGTAGCAGGCGGCCACGCGATCCACCGCCTCAATCGCCGCCGTCGCCCCGAACTGCCCCGTCAGGGCCGTCCCAATTTCGCCTAGGCTGGCGATGTACCCCTGGATGTCGCGGGCATCGAAAGTGGAATATCCCGGCAACTGCGGCAGCAGGCTGTCCGCGCGCGGCGCGGTGCCCGACGGCGCGCCCCCGCACGC
>DAOTXK010000128.1:0-2059 GCA_034435395.1 Anaerolineae bacterium
GGGTGACGCCATATTGGAATCCCCCCTCTGACAGAAGATGATGTCAACCGGCGCATCCCCGCCGCCCGGCGGAAGGGATCGACGCGCTCCGGTCCCCGACCGTCAATCAACGCCGGGGCGCGGCCCTGTCAACTGGGCCACAGCCTATCCGGCGGGTCCATCAGGTCTCGAAAAATGAAGCCAGCCGATAGCTCATGCGCGACAGGCGATTGGAGAGCACATCGGCGATGCGCCAGGTGATCTTGTAGGCCAGGTCGCGATCCAGCTCGAAGAGTTCTTTGAGCGCGCCGCCATCGATGGCGATCAGGACGCTGTTGGTGGCGGCTTCGGCGCTGGCCGCCCGACTCTCCGTGACCACCGCCGACCAGCCCAGGATGTCGCCGACGCCGATGGTGGTGATGTCAATGCGCTTCTGTTTGTCCGGGCCGACGCACACGAAGATGTTGACCCGCCCGCTGGCCACCAGGTAGAGCCGGTCGGCGGGTTCGCCTTCCTGGAGGATCATTTGACCGGCCTCGAAGCTCAATAGGTGGGAGATCACGGCGATGCCTCTGAGCTGGTCCATGCTCAGGCCGTCAAAGAAGTTAAAGCGGCGCAGGGTTTCTGGTGAAACCATTTCGCGTCTCTTTCTGAGAGACTCTGTGGCGGTCCGTTGGTACAGGCACAGCCATCCGCCCGGAGGCCGGGCCAAGATGATGTGTTTTCCGCTGAATCTGCTGAAAAGGATACACCACCCGGCGGTCTGGCGCACCCTGGGCGGTGGTTGCGGCAGGTCGGCGCGCCCCAATCGACATCGATCAGGCTGGCCCGTTTTTTCAGGCGGGCGGTGGTCGAGGGTGGGTTCCTCCCCAGGACGGTCGGTTACCGGGTATATTATCCTGCGCCAGGGCTGATGACCAGTGAGCGGCTGCCTGGCGGGGGCGGGCCGTTTCCTGGCGACTCCCGCCCGCTATGCCGCGCCGTCCAGGAGGGGGAGATGGGCCGACTGACCATACGCACGCGGGCCGGCAGGCAGGTGATCGCCATCACCGAGCGGATCAACGAATGGCTCCGGGAGGAAGGGTTCCGGGAGGGCCTGTGTAATGTCTTCGTCACCCATACCACCGCCGCGCTGACCACCGCCGATCTTGATCCCGGCACCGACCTGGACATGCTAGACGCCTTCACGGCGATGGTCCCCCATCTCCGCTACCGGCACCCGCATAACCCCGCCCACGCGCCCGATCACATCCTGGCGTCGCTGCTGGGGCCGTCGGTGACGGTCCCGGTGGCGGAGGGAGAGCTGGTGTTGGGCGTCTGGCAGCGGGTGGTGCTCTTCGAGTTCGACGGCCCGCGCGACCGGCAGGTCTGCCTGACGGCGCTGGGGTGAGGAAAAGGGTAGACGTGAGCCGCGCGGGCGACCGCACCACTTCAGGCTTGCCGATAGCCTGGAGGCGGGTACCATCCCACGCTGACCCACCGCCGCCGCAGCGCCAGGACGTCGGCATTGTTCATTTTTAACGCTAACACTGTCGCCCTTCCGATGGGGGTGCGACCCAGGATGGTCGCGCGATCGTCACCAAAGGCGAAATGGTCGGTCCAAACCTGCACGGCTGGGTTGAATAGGGGGACTGTTTCGCCGGTTTCTAGATCAACGCCGGTTGACTTATCGGCTTTGTGCGCGTTGCAGGGATCACAACTGGCCCACAGGTTCGTTTCGTCGTCCGTACCGCCGGCCGCCTTCGGGATGATGTGGTCCACGCGCAGGGTGGCGTACATCAGCGATTCAGGGGCCAGGCAATAGCCGCAGCGGTACGCGCTGCGCGCCCGGATACGGTCGCGGACCGTCTCCGACAGGGATCGTGGCTCGCTCAATGGGCAGGAGGCTCCATCAACCCCCGCCGCACGGCCTCGATCAGGGCTTCGGTCTTGGTGAACTGGCCGATCCAGAAGGTTTCCTGCAACTCGCGCATTTCGGCTCGCTCAGATGGCGTCAGTTCCCCTGTCGGTGCCGCATCGCGCAACGTGCGCCAGCGCGTCAACGACTCGTCGTCCATCGTGGCCTGGGCCAGCTTTAAGA
>DAOTXK010000129.1:0-3922 GCA_034435395.1 Anaerolineae bacterium
CGATCATCCTGGCCGCCGCGGTGCTCGTTTTCATCTTTACCTTCACCAGCTTCGGCGTGATTCTCATCCTGGGAGGCCTACGCTTCGCCACCCTGGAGGTAGAGATCTATCGACAGGCGATCAGCTTTTTCGACCTGCCCGTGGCAGCCGCGCTCTCCCTGGTCCAGATCGGGTCGATGCTGGCCATGATGATCATCTACACGCGGCTCCAAAGCCAGATCGCCAGCGACCTGCAACGCGCTCCGCGGACCAGCCGGCGTCCGGGCACTCTGCGGGAGCAGGCCCTGGTCACCGGCAACCTCCTGTTGATGGCGGCTCTCCTGTTTATGCCGCTGGCGGCGCTGGTGCTCAGATCTTTCACGGTGGGCGCCGACAGTTTCACCTTACGATACTATCAACAACTCGCTGTCAATCTGCGCTCATCCATTCTGTTTGTGCCGCCCCTTGAAGCAATCCGCAACTCGCTGCTGTTTGCCACCGTCACGACGCTGCTCGCCCTCTCTCTGGGGCTGATCGCGGCGACATGGCTGGCCCGCCGAGGGGCACGGCTTGCCCGCTGGCTCGATCCGCTGTTTATGCTCCCTCTGGCGACCAGCGCTGTCACCCTGGGTTTCGGTTTCATCATCGCCCTGGACGAGCCACCGCTGAACCTTCGAACCTCGCCCCTGCTGATGCCAATTGCCCACACGCTGGTCGCCATGCCCTTCGTCGTGCGGAGCGTGCTGCCCGCCCTGCGAGGCATTCCGCCCGGCGTCCGCGAAGCGGCTCAGGTTCTGGGCGCTCCGCCCTGGCAGGTCTGGCGGCGAATCGACCTGCCTCTGATGAGCCGCGGCCTGATCGTAGGGGCCACGTTCGCCTTCACTGTCAGTATGGGTGAGTTTGGCGCGTCGGTGTTTGTCGCCCGCCCGGAAATGCCGACCATGCCGATCGTCATCTACCGGCTGCTGGGGCAGCCAGGGATCGCCAACTACGGGCAGGCCCTGGCCATGAGTACGATCCTGATGGTGGTCTGCGCCGTGAGCTTTGGGTTGATCGAACGCTCACGCACGGTCGGCATGGGAGAGTTCTGATGTTACAGCTTCGCGCGATCGCCTGCTCTTTCGATGACGTGCGGGTCTTGCACAGTGTTGATCTGACGGTTGAGCGAGGCGAGATCATGTGCCTGCTTGGCCCAAGCGGGTGTGGCAAAACCACACTGCTGCGAATCGTCGCAGGATTACAGGAGCCCGACAGTGGCGACGTGCTTTATGACGGCCACTCGATCATGCACATTCCCGTTCACCAACGCGGCTTTGGCCTCATGTTTCAGGAGTATGCGCTCTTCCCTCACATGGATGTTGCCCAGAACATCGTTTTCGGGCTGCGCATGCGCGGCATGCCCAAGCGGCAGCGACAACAACGCCTGGGAGAAGTTCTGAACCTGGTCAACCTTGTTGGGTTTGAGAATCGTGACATCAGCGGACTATCTGGCGGCGAGCGCCAGCGGGTGGCCCTGGCCCGCAGCCTGGCCCCGAACCCCCGGCTGTTGATGTTGGATGAACCGCTGGGTTCATTGGACGCCTCATTGCGCGATCAGCTGATGGGCGAACTGCGCACCATCATCAAAAAAACCGGGCTGACTGCCCTATACGTCACCCACGATCAGCATGAGGCTTTTGCCATCGCTGATCGGATCGCGATCATGCATGACGGCGTGATCGAGCAGGTCGACACGCCACAATCACTTTATCGCCATCCCAGGACGGCGTTTATCGCCCGCTTCATGGGTCTGAGGAACATCATCCCGGTTTGGCATCAGGATGGCCCACAGGCGCACACCCCTCTGGGCAGCTTCGCCGTGTCTGGCCAGCCCCGGGAGCTTCTGGTTCACCCCGATGGTATAACACTGGCCAGCGAAGGAGCTTCAGCCGGGGATTCGTCTCCAACGGTCTCAGGATATGTGCAGCAGTGCATGTTTCTGGGGGATGATTACAGCATAGAGATGGCGGTTGGTGAGCAGGATGAACACCGACTCGCCTTCAAAATCCCAGCCAGGACCAACAATAAGATACCCAACCCGGGGGACCGCATCACTGTTCAGATCAGGCTGGAGATGATCGTACCATTGCGTTCCTGAGAGTAGCCTCACTTCACTCGACAGGTTGGTACTGAGGCAGCCAGATATAGACGGTGGTGCCCTGGTTGGGGGCGCTGTCCAGCCAGACGCGTCCCTTGTGAGCCGTCACAATCGCCCGGACCAGACTCAGGCCAAGCCCTGACCCACTGACGTGTTCCACCCCTGGCTGTTGGGCGCGGAAAAACCTCTCGAATACCCGTTGGTGAAGCTCCGGAGGAATGCCTACCCCGGTATCCGCAACGCTAATCAAAACGCCTCCATCCTGCGAACAGGCGTCCACCAACACCCGACCGCCCCCCGGTGTATATTTGATGGCATTTTCCACCACATTCACAATCGCCTGGGCCAGCTGCTGACGGTCCCCCAGGACAGCAGGCAAATCCGCCCGGATGTTTCCCCCCAAGGTAATGTCGTGGCAACGGGCCTGAGGCGCGATCTCCTGCAACACGCTCTCGATCACCGGCGACAGGCTGCAAATCTCCTGAATGGAGACACCGGCCTGTATACGCTCGAGATCCAGAATGCTGCTGATGGTGCGATTCATCCGGTCAAGCTGCTGCATAATCGTGTCTATATACCCATTCAATCCTTCGACCCCCAGCCCCTCCAGATCATCGTGGAGCAACTCCACGTAACTCATCGCCGCAAAGAGGGGGTTTTTCAGGTCATGGCTCGTCATGCGCACCATCTGGCTCTTAAAACGATCCAGTTCCTTGAGTTCAGTAACGTCATTGAGTACGGCCACCCACCCTACCGCACGGGGTTTGCCCAAGGGAGCCACATGGCACATGTATGTCCGTTCCGCCAGTTCCAGCTCGTAGATATGGACCTGCCGCTTCCGCAGCTCACGCAGAACGGTTCTCGCGTCCTGAGGCAACACCTGCGCCGGCACGAGGTCCGTGATTCTCCGGCCTTCTTGCAGAGAATAGCGACCACTGCCTGCCGGATCGTCTGCCTCTACAATCGACTCCAGAAGCGCGGCGGCGGCGGGGTTGGCAAAAATCAACCGGAGCGAGCGGTCCACAGCGACCACGGGATTCTGCGTGCTGGTCAGCACCGTTTCCAGCTGGCTTTTGGCAAAAGCCAGCGCGTCGGTCAAACTGCGCTGTTGTTCAAAAAGCTCGCTGTTGGCGATGGCGACGGCTGCCTGCGGACCTAATAATTCGAGCAGGCGCGCATCCTCCTGCGTCAGAATCTTGCCCTGACGCCCCTGCACCACCAGCAAAATCCCCTGAATACGCCCACTGAAGACCAGGGGCGCGCCGATCACTGAGCCAAACGTTGAGCGAGCGAGGGGGAGATCGGGCGCTCCCTGCCACTCCGCAGCGTAGTCATCGAGCCGCAGGGGCTGTCCTTCCAGAGCCACCTTACCGGCCAGGCCCTCCCCCAGCGCCAGTTTATAGCCGATAAACTGCTGCGGCATGTTGTACACAGCGGCCAGTTCCAGGGCGTTGTTCCGCAGCAAGTAAATCACTGCCCCGTCGGCGCCCAGTAAAGTTGTTGCCTGGGCGGCAATGGCCGAAAGAACCGCGTCCAGCCGCAGCCGACTGGTGATCGTCAGACCGATGTCGCGAACCGACTCCAACTGGCTGGTTCGCCCAACCAGCGGGTTTAGGACTTGCTGTCGCACCAGGGCCAGACTGATCAGGAAAATGGATATATCGCCCAGAAACACGGGTGAACCCAGGCTTCGCAGATGAGGATTGAGTACGCTGAGAAACTGCGCGGCAACGAACAAGGCGAGACCACCCAAAATGCCCCGCTCTCGCACCTGGCGTCTTTGGAACCAAAGGAGCAGCACGGTCG
>DAOTXK010000130.1:0-7747 GCA_034435395.1 Anaerolineae bacterium
TCCTGGGCCTGATCGCATTGCTGGCCCTGCTGGGGCTGATCCCACTGTGGATCGAAGTCCTTCGTACCTGGCTGACTTAGCAAATCGTTAGAATATCACGATTAAGCGCGAATTATGATTGGTGTTTTGTCCCAGGGATTGTATAATCCTCCCAAAGGGTGTTTTTATGCGCGTCCTCCGTCCGCTCTTTTTGGCAGTCATTTACGGGGAAATGCGGTCGAAAAACGCCTGAGTGGTTGTGTGGGAGGACTTCTCAGTGAACAACTCACGTTACCGTAACATCTTTGTCTACGTCCTGGTGGGGATTGCCATCTTAGTGATCACACTGAGTTTCTGGGGTAATGGCACCAACGCCGCTGAGATCTCCCTCAGTGACCTGGCAAACGACATCAACCACGAGCGTGTAGATAGCATCCTGGTCGTGGATGATGAGCTGACCGTCCGCTACATTGATGGACGCACGGCGACCACCCGTAAAGACCCCAGCCTGCCCGCGCCGGAACAGCTGCTGGCCCTGGGCGCGGACCCGGAGAAACTCCGCCGCGTGGAACTCAACAACGGCGCGCCCAGCAACTGGTCCACCTGGATCAGCCTGCTGGTCACGGTGCTGCCGCTGCTGTTGCTCGGCGGCTTCATCTACCTGATGCTGCGTCAGGCCCAGGGGTCCAATAATCAGGCGCTCTCCTTCGGCAAGAGCCGCGCCCGCATGTTCAGCGGCGACCAGCCCACCGTCACTTTTGATGACGTGGCGGGCGTTGACGAAGCCAAGGAGGAACTGCAAGAGGTTGTTGAGTTCCTCAAAGAACCGGAGAAATTCATCCAGCTGGGGGCGCGCATCCCCAAGGGTGTGCTGCTGGTCGGCAGCCCTGGCACTGGCAAGACGCTGCTGGCCAAGGCCGTTGCCGGTGAGGCAGGCGTGCCGTTCTTCAGCATCTCCGGCTCCGAGTTTGTGGAGATGTTCGTCGGCGTGGGGGCCAGCCGGGTACGTGACCTGTTTGACCAGGCCAAGCGCCACAGTCCCTGCATCGTTTTTGTGGACGAAATCGATGCCGTGGGCCGTCATCGCGGCGCGGGCCTGGGCGGCAGCCACGACGAACGTGAGCAGACCCTCAACCAGATTCTGGTGGAGATGGACGGCTTCGACACCGACACCAACGTGATCGTCATGGCCGCCACCAACCGGCCAGACATCCTCGATCCAGCCCTGATGCGCCCTGGGCGGTTCGACCGCCGGGTGGTGCTGGATCGGCCCGACCTGAAAGGGCGCGAGGAAATCCTGAAAGTTCATGTCAAGGGCAAACCCCTGGCCAGCGATGTTGATCTGAATACGCTGGCCAAGGCCACGCCGGGATTTGTCGGCGCGGATATTGAGAATCTGGTGAACGAGGCCGCCATCGTCGCCGCCCGCAAGAACAAAAAGAGCATCGCCCATCGCGACTTTGAAGAGGCCATCGAACGGGTGATCTTAGGCCCGGAGCGCAAGAGCCGCATCATCACCGAACGCGAGCGCCGTCTGGTGGCTTATCACGAAGCTGGTCACGCCATCGCCCATCATCAATTGCCCCACAGCGACCCGGTGCGCAAAGTCACCATCGTGCCGCGCGGCATGGCCGGAGGCGTCACCTGGAGTATGCCGGACGAGGACATCAATTACGTGACCGCCAGCCAGCTGCGGGCCCGCATCGCCGCCGCGCTGGGGGGCCGCGCTGCTGAAGAGATCGTCTTCGGCGAGGTCACGACCGGTGCGATGACCGACCTCGATCAGGTGGCCAAGATCGCGCGGGCCATGGTCACGCGCTATGGGATGAGCGAGAAGCTCGGCCCGATGATCTTCGGCCAGAAGGAGGAACTGGTCTTCCTGGGCCGCGAGATCGGCGAGCAGCGCGACTACAGCGAGCACGTCGCCGAAGAGATCGACGCGGAAGTGCGTAAGATCGTCAGCGAGGACTACGAGCGGGTCAAGACATTGCTGATCGCCAGCCGCGACAAGCTCGATCTGCTGGTCGAACGCCTGCTGGAAGTCGAGACGGTCAACCAGGAGGAGTTCCTGGCGATGATGGGCGAAAAAGCCCAGCCAGAGCACGATCCGTATGCCGTCAAGAAGCCTGCCCCGCCGGCCAAAGAAAAAGAGACCGCTGCCCCCGGAAGTGAGGGCGAGAGCGAAACACCACCCACCCTGGGCACGGCTCCCAGCCCGGCCCGCTAGCGCGCCCGACCGACAACCAAAGGGACGTAAGCCGCTGCCTACGTCCCTGTTTGTCGTGGGGTAACGCCCGGCCAACGCTCAGCCGACCCGCTTCACACTGAGAGTCAGGTTTTCCCCGTCAATGTCGAAAGCCTGGCTGAACGCGCCATCGGACGGCGCGGTCTCGGCCAGCGTGTCGGCCAGCGTCTCTCCGGCGATATAGGCCTCGTGCGCCCGAATCGCCTCGGCCAGCCGGGACGAACCCTGGTAGGTCACCACGATGCGGTCGCTGATGGCAAAATCGGCGTCGCGGCGCATGGTCTGGATGCGGCGCACCACTTCGCGGGCCAGCCCTTCCAGCACCAGATCGTCGGTGAGGGTGGTGCGCAGCGCGGCCAGATACCCGGCCTCTTCCGCCACCGCATACCCTTCAGCGGCTTCCCGCCGCACTTCGCACTCCTCCGGCGTGACAACAAAGTCCTGCCCATCGAGTGTCACGGTGATCGCCTCACCGTTGAGCAAAGCGCTGGCCCAGGCGCGGACGGCCTCCGGCGCGCCTTCCCGCAGCGCTTTCTGCACGCGGGGGAAATCCTTGCCAAACTTTTTGCCCAACAGAGCGGGCAACGGGTTCAGACGGTACGTCACCACCTCGCCAGCGTTATCCAACACCGTCATCTGTTTGACGTTAAGCTCGCCCATAATCAGGTCGCGCAGCAGTTCGAGCGAGTCTCTCTCCGCCGGGTGACGGACCGCGAAAACCGCCTCCGCCAGCGGCTGCCGGACGCGCAGGTTGACGCTCTCCCGCACCGCCCGGCCCAGGCTGACCAGCCGTTGGGCCAGCTCCATCGAGTCCAGCAGCGATTGATCGATCCGCGACTCGTCATAGGCCGGCCACCGCGCCAGATGCACGCTGACCGGGGCATCCTTGTCCACCGACCCAACCAGGTTACGGTAGATGATCTCGGACAGGAACGGCATGGCAGGGGCCAGCAGATAGGCAACGGTCACCAAACACTCGTACAGCGTCGCATAGGCGCTGAGCTTGTCGCTGTCATCCTCGCTCTTCCAGAAGCGGCGGCGAGACAGCCGGACGTACCAGTTGCTCAACTGCTCCACAAAAGCCTGGATCGGACGGGTGGCCCCCGGCGCATCATATGTCTCGTAGGCCTGCGTCACCCGCCGGATGAGCTGGTGCAGTTCGCTCAGGACCCACCGATCCAGCGGATCACGCGCCGCAACGGGCGGCGTGGGCTGTTCCGGCGACCAGCCGTCCAGGTTGGCGTAGGTCACGAAAAAGCTGTACGTGTTCCACAGCGTCAGCCAGAACTTGGTGACGACCTCGCCCACCATATCCATGCTGAAGCGGCGCGGTTCACCCGGCGGCCCTGAGGTGTACATGTACCAGCGGAAAGCATCAGCCCCGTACTCGTTGAACACCTGCCACGGTTCGACAAACGTCTCTGGCCGACTCTTGGACATCTTCTGGCCGTGGATGTCGAGAATGAGCCCCAGGCTGATCACGTTCTTAAAGGCCACGCTTTCGAACAGCAGCCCGGCGATGGCGTGCAGGCTGTAGAACCAACCGCGAGTCTGGTCCACCGCCTCGCAGATATAATCGGCGGGGAACTGGGCCCGGAACATCGCCTCATTCTTAAACGGATAGCCCCACTGCGCCACCGGCATCGCGCCGGAGTCAAACCAGACATCGATGAGTTCCGGCACGCGCCACATCGTCCCCTTGCCGTTGCAGGCGCGGCAGGCCCAGTGCACATCGTCCACAAATGGGCGGTGCAGGTCCAGATTGCTGTAGTCGAAGCCGCTCAACCGGCTGAGTTCCTCAATGCCGTTCACACAGACCATGTGCCCGCAGTCCGGGTTATCACACTGCCAGATAGGCAGCGGCGTGCCCCAATACCGCTCCCGGCCCAGCGCCCAGTCCTTAAGCTCTTCCAGCCATTTGCCGAAGCGCCCGTCCTTGATGTGTTCGGGCACCCAGTTGATCGTCTGGTTCAGCGCCACCAGCTTGTCGCGGTATTCGGTCGTTCGGATGAACCACGTATGGCGGGCGTAATACAGCAGCGGCGAATCGCAGCGCCAGCAGAAGGGGTAGGTATGCTCGTACTGTTCGGTGCGATACAACAACCCCCGGCTACGTAACTCCTGCGTGATCAGCGGGTCGGCATCCTTGACCCACATGCCGCGCCAGGGCGTCACCGCATCGATGAACCGCCCGTCCGGTGCGACGGTCTGCAAAATCGGCAGGTGATGAGCCTGGCCGGCTTCCATATCCTCCGCGCCAAAGGCCGGCGCCATGTGCACGATGCCCGTGCCCTCGTCAATACTGACGAAATCACCAGCGATCACATAGGCATGATCCCCCTCGACCGGCAGGAAGGTGTACAGGGGGTGATAGTGCTTGCCAACCAGGGCGCTGCCCTTAAAGCGTTCCACGACGGTATAGGCGTCGGGGGTATTCAGCGCCTCGGCCATCAATGCCTCGGCCAGGATCAGCCGCTCCGTGCCGCCGTCCTCGGCTGGGCCTTCCACCAGGACATAATCCACATTCGCCCCCACCGCCACGGCCACGTTGCCCGGCAGGGTCCAGGGAGTGGTCGTCCACACCAGGAAGTACGTCCCCGGCTCATCACGGAGCGGAAAGCGCACAAACACGCTGGGGTCGGTGACATCCTTGTAGCCCTGCGCCACCTCATGACTGCTCAGCGGCGTCCCACAGCGCGCGCAGTACGGGACGACCTTCAGGCCCCGGTAGAGCAGCCCTTTATTGAAGAACTGCTGCAAAATCCACCACACGGACTGGATGTACTCGTTGGTGAAGGTGACATAGGCGTCGTCCAGGCTGACCCAAAAGGCCATTCGCTCGGTGAGCTTTTCCCACTCGTTGATATAACGGAAGACGCTCTGCCGGCACTTCTCATTGAACCGGGCGACACCGTATTCCTCGATGTCGCGCTTACTGGTCAGGCCAAGCTCTTTCTCAACCTCGATCTCGACCGGCAGGCCGTGAGTGTCCCACCCCCCTTTGCGCAGAACGTAGTAGCCGTTCATCGTCTTGTAGCGGGGGAACATATCTTTGAAGGCCCGCGCGATCACATGATGGGTCCCTGGTTTGCCGTTGGCCGTGGGCGGACCCTCATAAAACACATAACTCGGCCCGCCCTGGCGCTCCTCCATCGTGCGCTCAAAGACACGATGCTGACGCCAGAATCCCAGTTGCTCATCCTCAATTTCCGGGATATTCACTTTTGCTGAAACTGGCTTAAACATCTCGCTTCTCCGTCCGGTGTCATCAGGGTTACCAGCAGGAATGATCGATCGCGTATCGTCTCCCCGCCACACCGATCGGACCCGGCGAGGGCCGCTGCCACATCGCCATGGGGTAACACCTCCTTTGCCGTTTTCCAGGCGTCCAGGGGCCGGTTTCAGTGTTGATTAAGCCAATCCACCTCGCGGGCGATCAAAAACCGCGTGCGCATATCCCCCTCATTATAACCATCGGAGATGTAAATTTCCCAATCGGCGGCGAAGGAACCAAAAGGTTCGCTGCCCTGGCAATAGCCGATGCTATACTCGGCGTCGCCAACACGACCAGAATCGCCCGCCACACAGGTCACGCCTGGCGAGGGCCGGCAGAACTCCGCCCGCTCCTGGTACCATGCGTAGACCTCACAGCCGGGCGCATCGGTCGCGTAGAGCCACTCGTCGACTCCGTTATCGATCCGGCGGTGCTCCAACAGCGTCGCTGGCTGGAAGAAGGGCGGTTCGGCGGGCGCGAGCAACCCTGCCAGCGGAGACGCGATCTGCCCGATCACCACCACGGCAAAAACCAGCGCGGCCACCCCGCCCACCAGCGCCAGCCACAATGGGATGCCGCTCCCGGATGCGGTCTGGGCAGCGGGCGGCGACGCCTGCTCTGGTTCTGGTGGATGGTGCATGGTCTCCTACTGCCCCCACACTCGATCCATGTCGATCAGCGTCTGCCCGGCATACTCCCCCACCCCCGGCTGCACCGTGACCCTGGTGTATTGGGTGATAAACAAGGACGAGCCGTCAGCCACACACCGGTACTCGAAGGCCGGCTGGTCCGGCGACGGGGCGCTGTTGTCGAACCGCTGGCAGCCGATCTCCCGATTATAGAACGCCCCGATCTCTTCCGCCGGGCTGGGGCTGGCGTACCGCAGCCGGTCATGCCCTGTGCCCAGTACGGCGCTGCCGATCTGCCGGGCGTCCGGGTAAATCGGCACCGCCAGCGGCATGCTGCGCGACGACCGAAAGGCCACATAGGCGATGATCCCGGCCACAATGGCCAGCACTCCAATTCCAACGACAATGATCGCCAGCCAGACGACCGGGCTGCGCCGCTGTCTGGCAGTCCTTTGCTCGCTCATGCGGATTCCCCCTCCAACACCATCTCCATGTGCGCGATGTCCTCAGCTAACGCCGCGCCATACGGCGTCTCTCGAAACCGGTCGCATTCGGCCTTCAGGACCTCCAACCCGCGATCGGAACGCTTCAATCGTTCACGCAGCGCCTCATCCGCCGGATCACCGGCCAGCCGCCAGGCCAGATAACGTGTCATCAGCGTCCGCTGCGGGTCCAGTTCCAGGCGTTCCGCCTGCGCCAGCGATCGCGCCGCCTCGTCGCGCTGGCCAGCCAGGTAATGAGCATATGCCAGATCGGCCACGATAATCGGCATGCCGCGCTTCGCCAGCGCTCGCCCAATAAATGCCGACGCCTCCGCATACCGCCCCTGGACCAGCAGGGTGCGTCCCAGCCCATAGGCCGAAAACGGCGCATCCGGCTCGGCCTCACAGGCCGCCCGCAAGACGCGCTCGCTGTCCTCCAGGCGGCCTATCTGCCGGTAAGCATTGCCGAGCAGCGTCTGCCCCAATGGATCGAGGCCCTTCTCCTCCCCGGCCTGTTCCAGAACCCGAATGACTCCCTTATAGTCTCCCACCAGATACGCCCGGCGCGCCTGCCGCACTTCCGGGCGCTGCCTCCAGAGAGACCACAGGATCACGATCTGCGCCACCACCAACAGGCCAAGCAACGCCAGGACCGCCGGAAGTTGTTGTTCCGGCGGCCCGACGAACGAGAACGCGGTCAGGGCCGCCGCCGCAGCCAGTACCACGACCAGCCAGCGCCGTGTCGCGCCAGGAAAGCTCCCCCAGGCCATCCCTAGACGTTGTCGCCAGGTCATCCAGCCCTCCACTCTCACTGCCCGGTTCAGGCCGTGTGCGCGGCATCGGCGTCGCGGAGCGCCTGCTCGATCTCCTCCAGTTCGCGGGCCAGCCGCTGGCCATACGAGGTGCCGTCCAGCGCCACCAGCCCTGACAGCCAGCTCGACAGCCCATCCCGCGCGCTGACCATCTTGGCCGCCGCGCGCGCCGCCTGCCGGGCATCGCCAGCGTCGGCGTAGAAGTTGGCCAGGTGATAGTACACCCGCACGGCGTACATCGCGGGCAGCGTGTGCTGGGTGGCCCGTTCAAAGGCGGCGCGGGCGGATTCCGTATTCCCGGCATACCATTCCATGAAACCCAGCTC
>DAOTXK010000131.1:0-3014 GCA_034435395.1 Anaerolineae bacterium
GGCTGGATCGCCTGGGGGAGGGGGCACCGGGCGGCGACATTCCCACCTCCCGCCCGTCCGGTGATATAATGCGGGGGCAGGCTCCTGAATGAAGAAAGATAAAGATATGGTGGGATGAGAAACCAGCTATACGTCGCCAACCTCGCGCCCGCCATCGCTGATGAGGGGTTGATGGCGCTGTTCGGCCAGTACGGCGCGGTGTTGGCGGTGCGCTTCGACACCGACCAGCGGTCCCAGGAGCGGTATGCGCTGGTGACCATGGACTCCGAAAAAAACGCCAGCCGGGCGGCCCATGCGCTGAACGGCCATCGGCTGGAAGGCCGCCGCCTGGCGGTCAGTTATCCACAGGCCGACCTCAGCCGGGAGCTAACCTCCAAGCAGCGCCGGGCGGCGGAAGCGGTGGCCGCCGAGCTCGGCGAAACCGAGAAGGTGCCCGTCCGGCAGATCATGGCCATGGTGCAGTTGTGCGGCTCCAGCTTTGTCCAGGCCATCCTGGAGGAGGCGAAAACCGTTCACGCCAGCGCGGGCATCCTGACCGCCGATGGTAGCCGCCCGCGCACGCTGGGTGGGGTGTTTTTTTACCTGGCCCGCAACCGCATGGCCGCTGACGTGCACCAGATCGTCTACAACCGCAAGGGCAAGCTGCCCCAGCCACCGCCAGCCGGCGGGCCGGACGCCTGAGGGCCGCCCCTGGCATAACGCCGTTTTCCGGGACGTATCCAGTAAGGATGAGCCATGGACTTCACGCTTTCCGAAGAGCACATCCGCGCCCGCGAGATGGTGCGCCAGTTCGCCCGCCAGGAGGTTTATCCCACCATCAAAGAGTGGGATCGCCGGCAGGCGATGAATCCTGATATCCTGCCGCGCATGGGCGAGCTGGGCATCCTGGGCATCTGCCTCCCGGTCCGTTATGGCGGGCAGGGCTTCGACTACCTGACGCTGGGCCTGGTCTGCGAGGAGTTGGAGCGGGTGGACAGCACGCTGCGGGTGGTGATGTCGGTGCATGTGGCCCTCAACAGCCTGGCCCTGCTGCAATGGGGCACGGAGGCGCAGAAACAGCGCTTCCTGGTCCCCCAGGCCAGGGGCGAGAAGATCGCCGCCTTCGCCCAGACCGAACCGGACATCGGCAGCGACGTGGCCGCCATGAAGGCCACCGCCCGCCGCCAGGGGGATGTCTACGTGCTCAACGGCGAGAAGACGTGGATCAGCCTGGCCACCAAGGCCGATCATTTTCTGGTGATCGCCAAACATGACCCGCACGCCGAACCGGCCTATAAGGGCATCAGCGCCTTCGTGGTGACGAAGGATATGAAGGGCGTCACCACCGGCGACCTGCACGGCAAACTGGGGGCCCGCGCCGGATCGACGGGCTGGATCAACCTCCAGGACGTGGAAGTGCCGGTCGAGAACCGCCTCGGCGAAGAGGGGGAGGGTTTTTACATCGGCATGAGCGCGCTGGATAATGGGCGGTACACGGTCGGCTGGGGCGCGACCGGCCTGATCCGCGCCTGCCTGGAAGATTCGGTCGCCTATGCCCAGGAGCGGTGGGCCTTCGGCGTGCCCATCGCCGCCCACCAGCTGGTGCAGCAGAAGATCGCCTACATGCGGCAGTGGTATGACGCCGCCGAGATGCTCGGCTATAAGGTCGGCTGGCTGAAGAACCGGGGCGTGCGCAACACGCGGGAGACCAGCGTCTTCAAATGGTTCGCCACCGACCACGCCATGCAGGCGGCGCTGGAGGCGGTGCAGATTTACGGCGCTTACGGCTACAGCGACGAGTACGACGTGGAGCGCTACCTGCGCAACGCCAAGGGCGAGGTGATCTACGAAGGCACCAGTGAGATTCATCAGCTCATCCAGGCGGAGTACGCCATTGGCTGGCGGCAGGACAGGCCCCTGCGCTGCGAGATGCCCGCCTATGACGAGGACTACTGGCTGGCGGAGGGATAGCCATCGGAGTAGACGATGGTCTGAAATGCGGGGGATTTGGCGTCTACTGGCATGGGTCGAGGGCCGGTTGTGTCTATTACTTCTCCGGTGAATGGGATTGCCGTTGTCCACCGACGCCCACACCATCAGAACCGACAGCGGACTGAGTCCGCCGCCACCCACACCGCCCATCGTGACGTGCGCCTGGATGGCGGCGCACTCGGCGTCGTTAGCGGGAGATATCTGGAGATATCTTAAGGGACTGAAAGCTGACGGCTGATGGCTGAACGCCTGACCGCTGACACATTAGAGGCCCTCATCCACGACCACCTGATCCCCAGCGACGCGACGGGCAAGGTGATGTGCCTCCGGGTGGTGACGCCGCCCGGTTACGACCCGGCGGAGCGGTATCCGGTGGTTTATCTGCTGCACCTGTGGGGCCGGGACGAGCGTTACTGGACCGACCGGCTGGCCGTCCACCTGCGGCTGTACGAAGGCGTCCGGGCGGGACGGTTGCCGTCCATGATCCTGGCCATGCCCCAGGGCGATAAGAGCTTTTACCTCAACGCCGCCGACCCGCCCGGCATCGACTGGGAACACTCCCCTTACAACGATGCCAGCGAGTTCTTCCACAACGCCTTTGAGCTGTACGGGGACTACGGCGACTACCTGCTGAAGGAGGCCATCCCCTTTGTGGAGGAGACGTACCCGGCCCGGACGGACCGTGAAGGCCGGGCCATCGGCGGGCTGAGCATGGGCGGGACCGGGGCGGCGGTGCATGCCTTCACTGACCCGGCCCGTTTCGGCGCGGTGGGGCTGCATTCGCCCGCTGTCTTCCCGGCGCAGGACCAGGGCGCGCCGCCGTGGATTTTCGGCCTGGACGACCTGGAGGCTTTCGCCCGGCGAGACCCGGCTCAGGGGGCGGCCCGCTTCGTCACGCCAGCCGACCAGCCGCGCATCTGGATCGACTGCGGCTGGGACGACCCGCTGCGGGACACGGTGGAGGCGCTGCATCGGTCGCTGCTGGCCCAGGGCCTGGTCCATGACTTTCACCTGTGGCTGGGGCTGCACGACGGCTCCTACTG
>DAOTXK010000132.1:0-3561 GCA_034435395.1 Anaerolineae bacterium
CAGCCCGGAAAAAAAGGAGCCGCAGCGCACGGGTCGGGGCGTGGCCGCGGCGGCCCCCTCCGTCCCCTTCTGGCGCTAACTGCCGCTGCGGGTCGCCGTCTCCTCAATCTCAAGTTGCACCAGCGAATCCAGCGCCGGGGTGAAGTTGCGGTTGTGTTGCAGGGCCAGGTTAAACTGATTCCGGGCGGCGGCGTACTGCCCGCGCGCCATGTAGACCATGCCCGTCCAGTAATAGGTCTCCTCGACGTAGGGCGTTGTGCCCAGGTTGGCCTGGACCAGCGCCAGCACGTCATCATAGCGGCCCACTTCGTAGTACGCCTCAAACGGCCCAAACTGGTACCACAGCATCCGCCAGGGCAGCCCCGGCCCGGCATTCCGCGCCTGGTCATAGGCCCGCGCCGCTTCCTCGTACATGTCCAGCGCCAGGTAGCTGGTGCCCATGTTAAACCAGGCGAAGGGGTTATCCGGGGCGGCGGCGGCTTCCCGCCGGGCGACTTCCAGCGCGTGCTGGGCATTATAAGTCAGGTCGGCATGGGGACCCAGAATCTGGCGCAGATCGTTCTCGCGCGACTGCTCGTAGAGCACCAGATACGTGCGGTTGAAGTGCTGCCACCGTTCATCGAAATGCGCGTAAGAAGTCGGCAATCCCTGAAAGTCGCCGTGTCCCAGGAAGCTGTCGTAAGCGTAAACCTCACCTCGCTGGTCGTCATAGGCCACGATCAGGCGATAGTGCCCCATCCAGTCGTAGCCTTCCGGCATGAAACCCGTCTCCACGATGACCGGAAACCCCTCCAGGATCAGGCGGCGGACCATGTCCAGGTCGCCGCCCATCCGCACCAGCGCCCGCACGCCGGTCTGCTCGTTGACGAAGCGGACCATCTGCCACGGGCTGACGTTTTTGTCCTCTGGATCAGGCTTCAACACGCTGGCGGCGACGCTCTGATCCTCCTGCCAGCCGAAATAGGTAAGTCCCATGGTCAGCGTGGCCGGGCCGCAGTTGTTCCAGGTCTGGTATATGTGGGTGAACCCATACAGACGCGCCGAGGGCAACAGCGCTACCGGCGTGGCGGGCAGGGCCGTCGGTGGGGGCAGAGGCGTCCAGGTGGACGTCGGCTGGACTTCCACCTGGGGGGGCGTGGTCGACAATGTGGTCGGCTGAGAAGTCGGGATGGCGGTGAGGACGATCACGCCATTCAGCAACGGCGTCGGATCAAGCCGATCATCAGTCGGACTGGCGGTGGCCTGCGCCGGGACGATGATCGCTGGCGTCAGCAACAGGTCCGCCGCTGATGGCCCATCGCCATCGCTGGACGGGGCCACGGTCGGCAGGGTGTCTGCCGTGTAGGCCCGCTGGGGGTCAAAAACCGCCATAAACGGCAGGTAGTGTTTGATTCGCTCCCGGAACTCCGGTCGCAGGCTGCGGTAGAGCAGCGGAGAGGCGATCAGGCCGACGATGATCAGCCCGATCAGGCCGACAATCGCCCATCCCAGCATGGCCCGCAAGACCCGGCTGCGCCCCGACCGTCGCAGCCGCCGCATATGGCGCTGTCGCAGGCGGGAGGAAGAGGCATCCGCCGCCGTCAGCCCGACTGGCTGGGTGGGCGGCGAGACGTGCCGCATCCGCAATGTTGGCTCCTTCGATGAATCCCGCATACCCGCAACTCCTCGCGCGCCACTCGCCGCTTACCAGGAGCGACGCTGCACTACCGACGGTCCCCGCCCCGGCAGACATGCCCGTGTATCACTCCTGCCACTGCCACGCCTGCTGGCCAAGGATTGCCCCCGATTATAACATTAAATCGCCGACCCCTACCCTCCGCCAAGGTGACGGTTATGCAACGATCAGCTCACCTGGTCCAACAACTTTACCAGCATACCGCCCCGCGCTACGAATCGGCCATCGCCCCTGTGATGCGGCCCCTGGCGCAGTCCCTGGTCCGCACCGCCGCGATCCACCCGACGGACACCGTGCTGGACATCGGCACGGGAACCGGCGTCCTGGCCCGTGAACTGGCCGGGCTTCCGGCAACCATCATCGGTGTGGATGCCACCCTGGCCATGTTACGGATCGCCCGGCGCTGGCACCCGTTTCGATCCCGAAGTCGAGTTTATTTCGTTCTGTCCGATGCCAACCACCTGAGCGGGCTGGCGGATGCCTGCTGCGACGTTGCCTTCGCCTCGTTTGGCCTGGGCGACTGCCAACCGCGTCAGGCCCTGCCAGCCGTTGCCCGGGTGTTACGCCCCGGAGGACGGCTCTACCTGCAAGAATGGGGGCCTGGCGACGGCGCGACTGACCCCCGTGCCATCGTGGACGAGGCGCTGGCAGACTTCGTGACGGAGGCGGCGCAAGGTCTGCGCCTGAGCTTCCGCCAGCACCTGGCCGAACCCCGCCCCTGGGACCAGCAGCTTCAGGATGCCGACGATTATGCGGAGGCCCTGGCCGAAGCCGGTTTCGGGGCCGTGCAGGCGGCTGAACGCCGTCCGGTCACCATAACCTTCCAGCCGGGGGTGGAGCGCTTCCTGGCCTACGCGCTGGCCTGGGCGCCGCGCCACCTCGAACTGCGAGCCATGCCAGCGGCAACCCGGCAGGCATTTCACGCCGCCGTCACGCGCCGCCTGATGCCACTGCTGGACCCCGACGGCGCTCTGCGGTGGCGGCCTGCCATCTTTTACGCCCACGGTGTTAAGGAAATCTAACCTTGCGCCGGCACCCGTTCTGACTATGATTGAAACAGGTAACAGTATTCTAACCGGGCAGGTCATTGCGCCCCGTGTCAGTCGCTCACCGGATCGGACGTGCGATGGGTGTTCCAAAAGAAATACTTGTGGTCGAAGATGACGCCAGCCTGCTCCTGGCCCTGTCCGAGTTGTTCCGGTATAGAGGCTACCAGGTCCGCACCGCGCTCACGGGAGACCGGGCCCTGGATGAGTTCGAGCGGCGTTGCCCGTCCCTCATCCTGCTGGACCTGGCCCTGCCGGATACCAGCGGCTTCGAGGTCCTCAAGTACGTCCGCCAACGGTCGAGCGTCCCCATCGTGATCCTCAGCGGCGATACCAAAGAAACCGACAAAGTCCGTGCCCTGGAGAACGGCGCTGATGATTACATCACCAAACCGTTCCACGAAGACGAACTGCTGGCCCGGGTCGCCGCCCTTCTGCGCCGGGTCAGCTGGTCGCCACAGACTGACACCATCGTCCAGGTCGGCCAGTTGCGGGTAGATATGGCGCGGCGGCAGGTCACCCTGCGCGGCAAGACGCTGCACCTGACACCCATCGAATATGCCATCCTCTGCACGCTGATGCAGCGCCTCGGAGAAGTGGTCTCCCACGAGGAACTGCTGGACAGCGTCTGGGGGCCAGGCTACGAGGGCGACTTCTCCGTGTTGCGGGTTAACATCTCCCGCCTGCGCCAGAAAGTCGAAGACCGCCCGCGACGCCCCAGTTACATCCTGACCGTACCTCGCCGGGGCTACCGTATTCCGCGGTGAAAGTACCACCCTGCGCTCCAAAAACGAAGTGGGGCCGCCGAAGCCCCACCGGTTGTTGTTACGCGGGCATGAC
>DAOTXK010000133.1:0-9746 GCA_034435395.1 Anaerolineae bacterium
GGCTGGAGGTCGGCGCGCTCGCCGACGCGACCACACTGGCGTGGACCGTCGCCTTGCCGCTGGCTGAGGGAGAGCCGGAAGCGGTGGTGGCCTGGGGCGACCGCGCCCTGGTTGGCACAACAGGCGGGGTCGTCGCCCTCGAGCGGCCTGTTGGGCCGGGCCGGCCGCCTGCTATTGTCGGGTTGCTGGACAACCTGGGGGAGCCTCCCGTCGATCTGCGGCTGGGGGTCGGGGGGACGGTGTGGCTGGCGGGCGAAGGTGAGGTCTGGGCCGTCGATGGGCGCGATCCGGCAGCGCCTGCCCTGCGATCCGCCGTGGCTGTGCCCGGCACCATCGGCGGCATTGCCCCCACGGCGGATGGCCAGCGGCTGGCGGTGGCGGCGGGGTCGTGCGGCGTCCGCCTGCTGGATGTCGCTTCTGATCCGGTCCACGAGATCGGGTACTGGCGCGGCATGGCCGTCGCCGACGTGGCCGCATTGAGCGGAGGGTACGTCATCATCGGGGACCAGGGCGTGGCCGTGCTGCGGGAATCCCCGGACCTGCCAGCCGTCAGGCCGCCGCCCCCGTTTACGCCCTCGCCGCCTGATCAGGCGATGGCGGTGGGGGACGAGGCTGTGTTAAGCTGGCGGCCGACCCCGGACCCTTGCGAGGGGATGGCCTACCAGGTGTGGGTGGGCATCGGCGAGGGGCCGTTGACGCTGGCGGAGACGGTCGATTCGCCGCCGCTGACGCTGCGCGATCTCCCGCTGGCGGCGACCGTGCGCTGGCAGGTGGTGGCTACGGACGGCCAGGGTGACAGCATCAGCGGGCCAGTCTGGCAGTTCAACACGGGGACGGCGCTTTTGGCCACGCCGTTGGCGGTGTCGCTGGCGGATGGTCGGCTGTCGTTTCCGCCCACGGGTGTCACCCCGCCGTCCGCCCGCCCACCGGAGGCGCAGCTTAACCTGCCTCCGGCGGCCCTGATCGGGAATCTGTTACCGGCGCTTCTGGCCGGCGGGGCGGCGCTGGAGGCGGCGGCCCTGTTCGGGCTGTGGCGGGCGTGGCGGAAGCGGCGCAGGGACCGGTAGCCAGGGGGAATCAAAAGCACCCCCACGGGTGCTGGCTGGCTCCACAGGCAGGACTCGAACCTGCAACCCATCGGTTAACAGCCGATTGCTCTGCCAATTGAGCTACTGTGGAAGGTTGCCAGCATAATACCAAACCGATGCCTGACTGTCAAGCGCAGGTCCCCGACGGAAGCGACGCCAGCGGACATCCACGTTTCCAGTGCGTCATTTGGGTAATTCATCCATTTTGCGTACAATAAAGATGTCGAGGGGTTTTGGGGGGCCACGGGGAACTCCGCATTGACGGTCCCTATCGCGTATGATACACTTTGGCGCTGAAGCGCCCAAAGTTTTTGCCCCCCCTGTGAGTTCGGAGAGGAATACCATAATAGGCGCTACAAAATACCGCGTTAATGAAGAAATCCGCGTCCGTGAAGTGCGCCTGATCGGCGAAGACAATGAGAACGTCGGCATTGTCCCGATCAAGGAGGCACTGGAGCGGGCACATCAGGCTGGCCTGGACCTGGTTGAGGTTGCGCCCAATGCGGAGCCGCCGGTCTGCAGGATCATGGACTTCGGCAAATTCCTCTACGCCAGGGCGAAAAAAGAGCGCGAGGCTCGCCGGCAGCAGAAGCAGATCGAAGTGAAGGAGATCCGCCTTCGTCCCAAAACGTCGGACCACCACATGGAGATCAAGGTGCGCAACGCGCGCCGCTGGTTGGAGAGTGGGATGAAGGTGAAGGTCCGGGTGCAGTTTCGCGCCCGCGAGATCACGTATCCGGAGATCGGGCGTGAGATGCTGGATAACATCGCTGAGGCCGTTGCCGACGTGGGCATGGTTGAGCAGAGGCCGAATATGGAGGGGGGGACCATGCTGATGGTGCTGGCCCCCAACACGGACAAAAAGAAGTGACATTGCCTCATCACGGGAGTACGGCGTGGCTAATAAGAACAAGCGGCATAAACTCAAGACCTATAAAGCGGCAGCCAAGCGGTTCCGGGTGACCGGTTCCGGCAAGATCATGCGGACCAAGGGCGGCAAGAGCCACCTGCGGCGGAAGCGTTCCAAGCGCGCCAAGGCGCAGCTGGATCGGATGCTGGAGGTGGCCGCGTCGGGCGAGCGACGGCGTATCCGGCGGCTCGCGCCCTATCTGAGTAAGTTCCGGGCCAATCCACCTGGCTGACAGGCGGTGCTGGACCAGGTCAGCCAGACCAGTGAACGATGATCGGCCCGGGGTGAGACCGCCGGGCCGACTGTTGCAGGAGTTGATACGGTGCGCGTAAAGAGGGGAACTGTTTCGCGGCGTCGGCACAAAAAAGTCCTCAAGATGACCAAGGGTCAGTGGGGGACCAAACATCGTCTGTTCCGCCGCGCCAACGAAGCCATGATGAAGAGCCTGTGGTATGCCTATCGCGATCGGCGTCAGCGTCGGCGCGATCTGCGCCGCCTGTGGATCACCCGCATCAATGCGGCGGCCCGGCTGCACGGCATGAGCTACAGCCGGCTGATCTACGGCTTGAAACAGGCCAGCGTGGAGCTGGACCGGAAGATACTGGCGGATATCGCCGTGCGTGATCCCAAGACATTTACCCAGATCGTGGACCTCGCCCGCGGCTGACAGACGGTGGCCGCGGCCCACTTCACCGCCTTCATCTGGTCACCAACGAGGCCCCTGCCGGCCTCGTTTGCGTTTGCTGGTGATGGCCGCCACTGCGCGCCTTCCCCGATTGGTCATTTGGAGCCTGATCGGTGTACCATCTAGACAACGCGGGGAGTCAGCCACCGTAGAGCAGGGTGGAAGAATGGCCGATATCACGAGCGCCCAAAACCAGCGGGTCAAGCTGGTGCGGGCCCTGCAAACACAGGCGAAGGTCCGCCGTCAGGAGGGCAAATTTGTGGCCGAGGGGGCGCGTCTGGTGGGTGACGCGCTCGATTGTGGGCTGGTGCCGGAGTACGTCCTGTACACGCGGCAGGACGAGACCATGCCGCATCCGCTGGCCGACCTGTTCCGCCGCCTGCTCAATCAGGGCGTGAAGATCCTGTCCGTCAGCCAGGAGGTGATGGACACCATCTCCGACCTGAAAACGCCGCCGGGACTGCTGGCGGTGTTTCCCCAGCCCCGTTTGTCGCCGCCGGAATCGCCTCGCCTGGTCCTGGCGTTGGACGAAATCCGTAATCCCGGCAACCTGGGTAGTGTCCTGCGCACGGCGGTGGCTTCCGGCGTGGACCTGGTCCTGTTAAGCCCCAATACTGTCGAGCCGTACAACCCGAAAGTCCTGCGCGGCGGCATGGGGGCGCATTTCCGCCTGCCGCTGCTCCAGCTTGACTGGGCGGAAATCGCGGCCCGGTACGGCCACCTGGCCATTTACCTGGCCGATGCGAGCGGCAGCCTTTCCTATGACGCCGTCGATTGGCGGCAGCCCTCGATGATCATCCTGGGCAGCGAGGCGCGCGGCCCAGGGCAGGAAGCTCGCCGCCTGGCTCAGGCCACCATCTCCATTCCGATGGCTGCCGAGACCGAATCGTTGAACGCAGCGGTGGCGGCGGGCGTGATCCTCTATGAGGCGCAACGGCAGCGGGCGGCGGCGCGAGAAGGGCCTGAGATATGAAGATTCGCTCGGTGACTGCCTTTATCAATCTCACGGTCGTGGAGCCGGAGATCGCCCTGGCGCAGGCGGCGAACTTCCTGCATAACGCCGCGCCGGCCTTTGAGTCGGCGGGGATTGAGGTGCAAACGCGGCGGGTCGCCAGCCAGCCGTTCCCCCATATCCTGGCCCAGATCGGCCCTGGCCTGGCGGTGGCCTATGCCCGGCGCGTGCAGGAGCTGGCCCGGAGTTATGGCATCGATTATGTGGCGTTGGGGCCGGTCCTGGCCGAGGACGATCCCGCCTACGCGGACGCCATCCCCGACATGATCGGGGAGACGGAGACGCTGTTTTTTTCCCTCAGCATAGCCGACCCCCGGCGGGGGATTGATCTGGCGTTCGTTCGCCAGACGGCTGAGGTGATCAGGCGGGTCAGCGCGCTGACCGATGACGGGTTGAGCAATCTGTACCTGGCGGCGATTGCCAACTGTCCGCCCGGCGCGCCCTTCTTTCCGGCGGCCTACCACGAGTCAGGCGAGCCGATGACCTTTGCCCTGGCCATCCAGGGAGCCGACCTGGCCATCCAGGCGTTTGCGGAAGCCACCAGCGTCAACGACGCCAGGGAGCGGCTCACGGAAATGGTTACGGCGGCGGCGCTCGATCTGGCCGCGCTGGCCGAGTCAGTGGCGGAGGATTTTGACATCCGCTTCAGCGGCCTCGATTTTTCGCTGGCCCCTTTCCCCGGCGAGGATACCAGCCTGGGCGGGGCGATGGAGCGCCTGGGAATCGCTCTGGGCGGGGGGGGAGCGGCGGCGGCGGCTTCGGTCATCATGAGCGCGCTGGATGCCGCCCAATACCGGCGGGCGGGCTTCAACGGCCTGATGTTGCCGGTGCTGGAGGATAGCGTGATCGCAGCGCGGGCGGCGAGCGGGCAGTTGGGCGTGACCGATCTGCTGCTGTACAGCGCCGTCTGTGGGACCGGCCTGGATACCCTGCCGCTGCCCGGCGATATCTCGACGGACGCGCTGGCCGGAATCCTGCTGGACGTGGCGACGCTGGCCCTGCGCCTGGATAAGCCGCTCACGGCGCGGCTGATGCCGTTGCCGGGTAAGGTGGCGGGCGAGGCGTGCGGGCTGGAGGATTTCGCCTATTTTGCGCCGGGGCGGGTGGTGGCCGCGCCGGCCGGCCTGGTTCCGGGCGGCCTGTTCGCGGGCGAGGGAGCCTTCCGCATCCGGTCACGCGCTCGTTAGGAGGATGGGGCGAGTGCAGTTCAGCTGGATGTGGCTGGCCCCTCACTCGCCACCGCGCTGGCGCTCCGGTGACAGTCCCGGAAGAAGTCCGCCAGGGCTTTACAATCCCTCGGGAATGGTTATACTTGGCAGCCAGCAGGAGTAGAGTCATGATCAACCGGATGCACGCGCACCATCACTGGATGCTCTGTTGGACCTGACCCAACCGTGGCGTTTGTTTATCCGGCGCAGACGTGGGTCTGCGCTTTTTGTTTGCCGGTCTTATCGCCTGGCTTAGCGCCTGGCTTGTCGTCTGGAAAGGAAGGAGGCTCATAACCGTGATCAAACCCCGCCAGCCGAAAGGGATGCGCGATTTTTTGCCGGGTGACCTGCTCAAACGGGAGTACGTTTTTGATACCGTGATCGACGTGTTTGAGACCTTCGGCTTTGAGCCGCTCCAGACTCCCGCCCTGGAGTTGCGGGAGACCCTGCACGGCAACCTGGGCGCGGACGCCGAGAAGCAGATTTTTTACGCCCAGCATCCGAAGGCCAGGGAGGAGCTGGCTCTCCGCTACGATCTGACCGTGCCGCTGGCCCGCGTGGTGGCGCAGTATGAAGGGCAGCTGTCCATGCCTTTCCGCCGCTACCACATCGCCCCGGTGTGGCGCTCGGAGCGGCCCCAGCGCGGGCGCTACCGCGAGTTCTACCAGTGCGACGCGGACATCGTGGGCGTCGCCAGCATGGCCGCCGACGCCGAGATCGTCAGCCTGGTGGTGACGGCATTGCGGCGGCTGGGTTTTGTGCGGTTTGAGGTGCAGATCAACAACCGTAAGATTCTGACGGGTATTGGCGAGTACGTGGGCGTGCCCAGGGAACTGCGCGGCGACCTCTACCGCAGCGTCGATAAGTTGGACAGGATCGGCGCGGATGGCGTCCGGCAGGAACTGGCCGAAAATCGGATTCCTGCCGGGGCCATCGACCGTATGATGGCCTTGCTGGAGATGCGGGAGGGTGGCTTCCAGGCGCTGGGCCACCTGCGGGAAGAACTGGCCGGGATCGCCATCGCCCAGGAAGGCATCCGCGAGCTGGAGGAGATGGCCGCCCACCTGGAGGCGTTCGCGGTCCCGCCGGAGACCTATACCTTCGATGTGGCGATGGTGCGCGGCCTGGGTTACTACACCGGCCCCGTCTTCGAGACGATCATCACCGAGCCGAACCTGGGCAGCGTGACCGGCGGCGGGCGTTACGACGGGCTGATCGGCATGTTCCGCCAGGAGAGCCTGCCCACGACCGGCACCTCACTGGGCATCGAACGGATCATCGACCTGATGGATGAGCTGAACCTTTATCCGCCCCAACTGCGTGAAACGGTGGTGCAGGTGCTGGTGACGGTCTTTGGCGAGGAGACGCGGCCCGCCTCGCAGCGCTTCGCCACCCAGTTGCGGGAGGCGGGAATCCGCACGGAGGTGTCGCTGGAGACGCGTAAGATCGGTCGACAGACGGCCTACGCCGACCGCAAGGGCATCCCGGTGGTGGCCTATTTAGGGCCAGACGAGATCGCGGCGGGGGCGGTCACGCTCAAGCGGCTGCGCGACGGCGAGGAACGGACCATCCCTCAGGCAGCGGCGGCGGACGCGGTGCGGGCCTGGCTGGCGTAGGCCAGGCCGGTCACATTGGTCGCCGGACGGTTGTTCCCGGAGTCGTCGGCCCGGCGTGCCATCTATAGGGAGCGGCAGACATCGGGCAGTCCGCCCAGGTCTGGCAGCCGGATCGTTCCTGCCTGGCCCGCGTGACGCCCGGCGCGGTCAACCAGGACGGTCCGCGCCCCCAGCGCCGCCGCGATAGCCGTGCAGGCTGCTTTATCATCTACGACGACGCACACTTCCGGCGCGGCCCCGGCCCGGGCAAACGCCAGCCGGAAGTATCCTTCATCTTTGAAGCAGTAACCCATCACGTCCGGCGTGATCACCGGCCCGGTGAACCACTCCCGCACCCCGGCCCCGGCCAGGACTCCAGCCACATAGCCGCTGAGGCGGTGTGAGATCACGCCCAGCACCAGCGGCTGGTGGCGGATGAGGCGCAGCGCTTCATGGGCGTCGGGGTAAAGACTATCGATCTGGCTGGCGACCGGATAATGATACTCGCGGACCAGCCGGGCCATCTCCTCTGGGGACGGGCAGGGGCGGCCCGCCAGCCGGAACAGCGCCCGCATCACGCGCGTTTCTCCCTCCCACATCTGGTCCAACCCGTCTTCTGCGCCGAGGTCCAGATCGGCGAAGTAGCTGTCCCAATCCTCCAGGATGCGCCGGTGGGCCGCTATCCACTCGGCCCTGTCGCCGCCGTAGCGGGCCGCCAGGTAGCGGCCCAGCGCCCGCTCGTAGGGGCGCGCCGGGTCGTCCCGGTCCGGGCGGGCCAGCGTGCCGTGCAGGCCGAAGAACACGTGCGTGATGGTCCCCATCACCCGCCTTCCCCCAGCGTCAGTCTCAGGCCATCGTAGGCCACAGTGATGCCATGCGGGCCGTAGTAGGCGACCAGATCGTCGTGCGTGCCCGGCGAATGGTGCACGAAGTGCGTGGCCAGGACGATCCCGCCCGGCTTGAGGATGCCTTCCTGGCGCAGCCGGGCCGCATGTTCGATGACCTGCCGGCCAGACATATGCTCCGGGGTGTCAAAGTCCTGTTGCAGACCGAGGCAGGAATCCAGCGCGACCGCGTCGAAGCGGTGCCCGGCCAGCATCGCCCAGGTCCCGGCAGGGAGCGGCCCGGTATCATAACCGTGCAGGTAACTCGCCCGCGAATCAGAAACGCCGACCAGCACGGCCTCCATCGACTCCGCCTCGCCCGCGCCATGGGCTGCCGGGAAAAAGCTCAGCCGGTAGCGACCGGCCAGCGTCATCGTGCCTGCCTGGACGGGCTGCCAGACGGTGCGCGTCCGGGCCTCTAACGCCGCCCGATCCAGGCCCACCCGACGCTGGTAAAAGTCAAACACGGCAGCCAGCGCGTCCGGCGGGGCGTAGACGGTCAACGGCGGCAGTTCGGTGTCATCCACGCCGCGCCGTTCCCAGAAGAACCAGGGGTCGAGGTGGTCGGCGTGGCGGTGGGTGATGACCAGCGTGCGCAGTTCGGTCAGCCGCAGGCCCAGCCGACGGACGCCGGGCCGCACATCCGGGCCGCAGTCCATCAGCAGGTCGTCGTTGACCAGCACGGCGGGACCGTTGCGCAGATTCTTGCCGCCAGCCAACCGGGCGGCCTCGCAGTTGGCGCACCGGCAGAAGGCATTGGGGATGCCCGACCCGCCGCCTGACCCCAGTATGGTGATATCCATGGGTTGTTCCTGATGTCCGCCGCCTGCCGGAACAGGCCAGCATCGGCCAGTCGCCTGCCGCCCCGGTTCAAGGCCCAACTTCTCCCTGGACGGTCACCAGGTAGTGAGTCGGCTCCGCCCCCAGCCGGGGCACGGGCGCATCAAAACGGGCGGAGTCGCCAGCCGTCAGTGTCCCTTCGCCCACCACCGCTGTCACGTACCCGGCTACCCGGTCCGCCGCGTCAAACACCGTGATGATGGCCCGCACGGCGTGGGCAGTCTGTGACCCCACGTTCCACACGGTGCCCCGGATGTGCAACTGGCCGGCGTCATCGTATTCGGCGCGGTCGTCCCAGTCAAACGCCCCTGGCCCGTAAAACACCGCCAGGCCCTCCACGGCCCGCTGCGCTTCTGCCCACAGCCCCAGGCGCACCGCCGTCGGAGGCCGTCCGGCGTCAAAGGCCACCTCAAATGGGGCATACTCCCCATCTAACAACACAGCGACCGGCGTGGTCCCGGCCCCCTCGGCCACGATGGCGTCAGCGCTGTTATAGAGCGCCGCCCGGACCTGGATATGGTCCAGGGGGTAGGGGGCGCGGTTCGCCACCCGCCCGGTGACGTGCAGGCGGCCATCCTCGCCCGTCCAGGTGAGCAGGCCGCTGAAGGCCATGTTCCCTCCGGCCAGGATGAACGTCCCGGCTGGCTGCGGCACGGCTTCCACCGCGCCGACCGGCCAGTCCGCCGCCGGGTTCACCCGATAGGAGTTGAGCATCGTTTCCAGCAGCGCGCCCGTCAGGGGATCGCCGGGCACCACCGCCTCCAGCGCCGAAAAAAACGCCCCATCCCGCTGCATGAACAGATTGACCGGGGTGGACTCCCCCTGCCCATGGCGGACGCCGGTCAGACGCCAGCTTCCGTCGCCCATCGCCGTGCGCTCCAGCGGGGACAGCGACTGGTTGTACGGCGACCCCAGATAGGACTCTATGGCCCCTCGGAAGGCGGCTTCATCCAGAGGCACACCCAGGCGCGCCACGAAACTGGTCAGCAGCACGCGCGTGGCCTGCGGTGGGGCAAAGGTGACCAGAAGCTGGGGGCCGTCGCTCAGGTCGCCCACCACCCAGCCCGGCGGCAACTCCAGCGAAAACACGCCGCTGGGATGCTCGTAAGCCGCCGCCCGATCGGGTGTGGGGCCGGGGCCGGGAACCACCGGCGTACAGGCGACGATCGCCAGCAAAAGCAGAGACCCCAGGATGGTTTTCACGCAGGCTCCTTGGCGCGAGGACGGCCGTCACCGTGGTAGTATAACAGCCTCCTCCGCCAGCGCCCAGCTTGGTCGTCCGGTGTCCAGGGGGTGGCCAACGGTCGTTCGAGGGCGCGCCGGGCGATTGCGATCATATTTCTGAAATACGCATCTGCATATATTACAAAATGGACCACAATATTACGAAGAAGATACTATCCGATAACAAATCACTTTCTAACCAATAGAGGTACTCAGGGACTATATCGACGCCATGCGTCCGCCCTTATGCTAAGAAAAGACGCGACACTTCTGAACCCCATCAGCGGAGTCGTTTGGTTT
>DAOTXK010000134.1:0-15253 GCA_034435395.1 Anaerolineae bacterium
GGGCAAGATCACCCCGCCGGCCGGGTGGTCTTGCCCGCCCCGCGACCGCGATTCAGAATCTCCCTTCTATGCCGTGCTCACGCAAGGCCCTCAGGGCAGTTCTCGCCGCCAGGCGTTGTTGTTCCGCCCATCCCTCTTCGGTCACCATGCGTCCCAGGTGCTCCCACACCGCGCGCTGCTCCTCCACCTCCAGCGTCTCCCACGCCCCTAAGATGCGCTGGGGTTGCCGACACAGGATTTCCACCCAGAACTCTTCCAGCGACAGTTCCATGGCTCAATCACCCTTCACCCACAGTCTGCCGATTGGGAATCTCCTCTGCCTTTGCCCGGACTGTTAACGACATCCCGGCACTGGCAGCGTACTTGACGGCCTGCCCGACAAAGGCGTAGAACAAGGGATGAGGTTTGTTGGGGCGGCTGCCAAACTCCGGATGGAACTGGCTGCCCACCATGAAGGGATGGTCGCTCAATTCGGCAATCTCCACCAGGCGGCCATCCGGACTCAGGCCGCTGAACCGCATGCCAGCCTGTTCAAACCGCTCGCGATACTCGTTGTTGAACTCAAACCGGTGCCGGTGTCGCTCATCCACACGCTGGCGGCCATACGCCTGTTGGGCGATAGTACCCGGCACCAGTTCACAGGGATAAACTCCCAGCCGCATCGTGCCGCCCAGGTCTCCGATCCCGCGTTGGTCAGGCATCAGGTCGATCACGGGGTTCGTGGTTGTGCTCTCGAACTCCGTGCTATTGGCGTCATCAAGACCCAGGACATGGCGCGCCGAGTCGATACACATGACCTGCATTCCCAGACACAACCCCAGGTAGGGCACTTTGTGCTCGCGCGCCCAGCGGGCAGCCAGAATCTTTCCCTCGATGCCCCGCTCGCCAAAACCGCCCGGCACGACGATACCGCTCACCGTTTCCAGAACGTCAAATCCCTTGCCCTTCTCCAGGTCCCCGGAGTAAATCCATTCGATCTGTAAGAGCCGGTCATGGGCGGTGGCGGCGTGCAGTAATGCCTCTTTGACACTCATGTAAGCATCGTGTAGCTCGACATACTTGCCCACGATAGCCACCCGCACGGGTACGCGGAGGTTTTTCATCCGCTCGATCAGCCGACGCCAATCCTCCAGATCCACTGAGCGTTCCCCCAATCCCAGACGTTGCCTAATATACTCGCCCAGACCCGCATCTTCTAACAGCAGCGGTACCTCATACAACAACGGAACCGTTGGCAGCGGAATAACCGCTTCCGGCTCCACGTCACAGAACAAGGCGATCTTATCGACGATCTCTCGGCTCACCGCATGATCGGTCCGGGCAATAATCACATCGGGTTGAATGCCGATGCCGCGCAATTCGCGCACGCTGTGTTGGGTCGGTTTGGTCTTTAACTCGCCGGTTGCGCCAATATACGGCAGAAACGTCACGTGCACGTACAACACCTGATCCCGACCCACATCGGTACGCATCTGTCGCAGCGCTTCCAAAAAGGGCTGGCCCTCAATATCACCGACCGTGCCCCCCACTTCCACCAGCACAACCTCTGCGTCATTTTCCAGCGCCGCCCGGACGATGCGACGTTTGATCTCGTTGGTGATATGAGGGATGACCTGGATCGTTCCTCCCAGATAGTCACCATGGCGCTCTTTATTGATGACTTCAGCGTACACCTGGCCCGCTGTGACATTGGAGCTCCGGGTGAGATTCTCGTCGATGAAGCGTTCGTAGTGACCCAGATCGAGATCGGTCTCAGCGCCATCGACCGTCACAAACACCTCGCCATGTTGAAAAGGACTCATCGTTCCCGGATCAACGTTGAGGTAAGGGTCGAGCTTCTGGATGGCAACCTTGATCCCTCTGGCCTTGAGAATACGACCGATCGCGGCTGCGGTGACACCCTTGCCAACCGAACTCACCACCCCGCCGGTGCAAAAGATGTAACGTGTCATTAGGCATCCTGATTGATGTTATCACCAGCCCATAAACAAAAGAAGAAGCGGGGAGGTCAGCCTCGGGTTGCCTCTCCCCGCTTGATTTGTCTCCAAGAATACCAGGGATGATACCGCATTCCCCAGGGACCACCTGCTACACCAGTTTCTCCAGGTCATCAGCCGCGCGCTTCATATCCAAAAAAATCAGGCCCAGCCTGGCGTTCTCCCGAATCAACGAGGTAAGAACAGCTTCCTCCCCAACAGACATAAGAATCACAAAACCATTCTCCCCCCTGATATATACCTGTTCCAATTCCCCACGTCCCAACTCCCCGGCAATACGTTCCCCCAGCGAGATCATTGCCGCCGACATTGCTGACACGCGGTCTTCCTCAATGCCTTGAGGCAGCGCTGATGCAATGATCAGCCCATCCACGCTCACCACAGCGGAGGCCTCAATATCAGGCGTGCTCGACTGCAAATCTCGCAAGCGATCCACCATCAATTCGGTCCGCGACTTTGCCATGGATACTGCTCCTTTCATCGTGCCCATCGGGTTCCACAGAAAGGATAAGCCCTAATACTGCTGGACTGCGGCACGGCCTATCGTGGCAAGAAACACCAATGAGATGTCGTGGTGTTAAACTTAGGACGTTTGCCCCATGAGAATTGAGAACGACTGCATAATAGCACAAGCCCTTTAGTGAGTCAACAATCCACGCCGACAACCAGGAGAGCATACAGGCAGCATCCGCACGGCGTAGGGAGAACGTGTATCGCCACAGGCCGGAATCTATGCTACATTGATGGGCACCTGCTGTGGCCTGATGGATTCAACACCAATCGTCTGAGGATGAAGGAGCAATCTGCGTGAACATCGTGCAGAACGTCGCCGAACAGATCATCAACAACGTCAGCAAAGTGATCATCGGCAAGCGCAACGAGATCCGACTCACCGTTATTGGCTTGTTGTGTGAGGGACATATTCTTATCGAAGACGTGCCCGGCGTAGGCAAGACCATGCTCGCCCGAGCGTTATCACGATCGATCGGTTGCTTATTCAGCCGTATTCAGTTTACGCCAGATATGCTGCCGTCCGACGTCACGGGCGTGTCCGTGTACAATCAAAAAACACTGGAGTTTGAGTTCCGGCCCGGCCCCATCGTGGCCCAGATCATCCTGGCTGATGAAATCAACCGGGCAACTCCCAAAACGCAGGCGGCGTTATTGGAAGCGATGGAGGAACGTCAGATCACGGTCGACGGCACCACCTACAAACTTGGCCCGCCCTTCCTGGTGATGGCCACCCAGAACCCGATCGAGTATGAGGGCACTTTTCCGCTGCCGGAGGCTCAACTGGACCGCTTCATCATGCGCATCGAGCTGGGCTATCCCTCGCCCCAGGAAGAAATCGCCATGCTGGATTCACAACAATATCAACACCCGATCACCCAAATCCAACAGGTGGTCAGCGTGCAGGAATTACTGGCCGCTCAGCAGGCCGTGCGCAGCGTCTATCTGGCACCGGAAATCAAACGTTACATCATTGAGCTGGTCAACGCCACCCGACGACACCCTGACGTTTACCTGGGAGCCAGCCCGCGCGGCGCATTGGCCCTTTACCGGACATCACAGGCGCTCTCCGCCAACGTGGGGCGGGATTACGTCTTGCCCGATGATGTCAAGGCCCTGGCGGAAGTCACCCTGCCCCATCGCATTATCGTCGGACCGGCGGCCCGAATCAGAGATATTTCGCCGCAGACGATCATCCGCGACATTCTGGCGACTGTGCCCGTTCCGGGAGCAACCATCGGCGCACCCCGTTAGTCTATACTCATCATGAGCCACCGACGGAACGTCATCTACATCCTGCTTATCCTGTCACTTCTAACCGGGCTGGCCAGTGGCCGGGCACTCATGTTTAACATCGCCTACGCCCTGGGAGGCCTGCTGCTCCTCTCGCTCGTATGGGCCTGGCTTGGCGTGTCCTGGGTGCGCCTTAAGCGTTCGACACGCGCCCGCCGCGCCCAGGTTGGCAAACCGTTCGAGGAGACCTTCACCCTCCACAACCGGAGCCTTTTTCCCAAACTCTGGATAGAAGTCCGCGATCACTCCACTCTGCCTGGACACCGGGCCAGTCAGGTAGTGCCCAGCTTGCTCCCTAGAGCGCGCTACGAATGGCAGGTCCGCACCCCATGTACTCTCCGAGGGGAATATCAGCTCGGCCCTATCACGCTGACCAGTGGCGACCCATTTGGCCTCTTCTCATTCCCCAGGTACATCGCCGCCACCTCCAAGATCGTGGTCTATCCGGCGGCCGTTCCCATTTACGATTTTGCCACGCCCAGCGGCCTGCTGTCCGGCGGCGACGCCCAACGACGGCGCGCCCACTTTGTCACCACGAACGCTGCCGGTGTCCGCGACTATGCGCCCGGCGACAGCTTCAACCGCATCCACTGGCGGAGCACAGCCCGGAAAAGCCGGTTGTTGGTCAAGGAATTTGAGATAGACCCGCTGGCCGATGTCTGGATTTTTCTCGATCTATCGGCCTGTTCGCTGGTCGAACGGCCTAATGCCCGTAACGGCGACCTTGAAGCCACTGCCGAACTCATCCCTGGGACAGACCTCCGCCTGCCAGCCTCCACTGAGGAATATGGCGTGGTCATTGCGGCGTCGCTGACCAAGTTTTTCCTGGACAAAGGGCGCAACCTCGGTTTTGTCACTTACGGCCCATATCGGGAAGTGATCCAGGCCGACCGCAGCCAGCGCCAGCTAAACCAGATCCTGGAGGTGCTGGCCGTCGCCAAAAGCACCGGTGACTTCGACCTGAATCACATGTTAACCATCGACACCGAGTATCTGGGGCGCGGCACAACCCTTATTATCATCACGGCAGACCAGACCGAACTATGGATCCAACAGGCTCACGTCCTGGCGCGGCGGGGGATTCGAATCGTCGCCATCTTGATGGACCCGACAAGCTTTGGCGGCACCGCAGATACTCGACAAACCCAGGCCAGACTGGCGACATTCTCGGTTCCGACATATGTGGTACGGCAGGGTGACAACCTGCCAGCGGTGTTGAGTCAGCGGCTCCACTAGTTCCAGTTCTATCGGAGTCCCCTATGACAGAACCGATTAACGCGACAATCGCCCGCCTGATCCGACAGGCGAATGCCGCTGCTGCCAGAGGCGATTATCCAGCAGCGCAGCATCTGGCACGAGAAGCCGTCGAACGATCACAACTGGTCTTCCACCAACCCAGCCGGGCCGCTGCTCACTACACCCTGGCGACCATGCTCTGGAGCGACGAAACTGCCAGGGCCGAAGAGGCGCAGGTACATGCCGCCACGGCGGCGAAACTGGCCAGGCCCCACACCGACGAGTATTACATGGCCATCACTTTGCTCGCCCGTATTGAGGCCGGCCTGGGCCACCTGGAACGCGCGCAGGCCCTCAACGAAAACCTGCTGGATATTTATCAGCGCAAAAATCGCCCCCAGGGAATCGCCGACGTGCTGCGCAGCTTCGGCGATCTGGCACTGAAACGAAACGATCTTCCCGCCGCTCGCGAGTTCTTTGAACAAAGCCAGGCCCTCTACGAAAGCGTGGTCGACGATCCCCTCAATCAGGCAGGGCTTCTGATCAGCATGGGATCATTGGCCTTTCGCGAAGGGGACATGGACCAGGCACGGCAGCACTGGGAGCGCGCCTGTGCCCTTGGCCAAAAGCACCACTTCAACCAGATCATCACCTATGCTCAACGAGCGCTTGATGCACTCGCCCAAACCACGGCGGATGAATAACCATCGTGCGGTCCTCCACCACCGCCATCTATACCTGACGGTGCTGGCCGGTGGCGCAACCACGCTGGCTGTCGAGCTTTCGGCCTCCCGCCTGCTAGGGCCTTTCTTCGGGACCAGCACCGTTGTCTGGGCTGGCATCATCGGCCTGATACTGATCTACCTTGCAGCAGGTTACTTCATCGGCGGGCATTGGGCAGACCGCGCGCCGACCTCAGTCAGGTTCTACCAGATCGTGGCCTGGGGAGCGTTTGCCAGTGGAATAACGCCCTTTGGGGCGCGCTTTCTGTTGCCCGTGATGGCCAGCAGCGGGCTGCCGCTTGGGCTGGCGACGCCGCTCTCATTGCTCGTGCTATTCATGGTCCCGGTTACATTGCTGGGGTGTATCCCACCCTTTGCCGTTCGGCTGGCCCTGGCCACCCGTGACCAGACGGGGCGAGTCGCTGGCCAAATATATGCCGTTTCGACGCTGGGCAGCGTGGGAGGAGCGCTGGTCCCAGTCCTGTACCTGCTGCCTGAGGTGGGCACCACAACCACGTTCCTGCTCTTCGCGGATGTCCTGTTGCTGATGGCTTTGCTGGGGCTGATCCTGTATGACCGACGCCAGTTCATACGGCTGTTGTGGATGCCCGCCATTCATATCCTGCTGTGGGCTTCCCAGTTAGTTGCCGGCCTCCCGGCTCCTCTGTGACTGATGCGGACCAGAGACAGGCGCTCTATCACCAGGTTTTTCGGCCCCCTCCGCCCGATCATTGGCTGGTTCCTGGTGGCTGGCATCCCCCTCTGGATGCTTCTGGGCAGCACACGCTTGCTGATGACGGAAGCATACCTGCACTTTGAATATACCAGGTCGGATTTTCCGGCTGACCCATATGGCTTCACTCAGGATGAACGCCAGGAATACGCCCGTTATGCCATCGACTACTTACAAGGCGACCAGGACATCACCTACCTAGCTGAACTGACTCTCCCCGACGGTCACGCCATGTACAATCGGCGCGAGTTGCGCCATATGGCCGATGTTAAGACCGTGACGCAGACTGCCCTGGCTATCCACAATGCACTGACGGTCATTCTGGCGGGGGCTATTGTATGGTTATCCCGACAACCTGGCACACGTCGCCTCCTCAGGAAAAGCCTGGCCTGCGGAGGTTATGTCACCATTGGGCTGATCCTGGCCCTGGTCATTATCATCGCCCTTAATTGGGACCTCTTTTTCGACGGCTTCCATCAACTGTTTTTTGAGAGCGGCACATGGCGCTTTGAGTACTCAGACACGCTTATCCGCCTCTTTCCGGAGCGTTTCTGGTTCGATGCGGCCATGGCCATTGGGCTACTGACCGTGACTGGCGAAGCGTTGCTGATTGGCGCCGCCTGGTTATGGGAACGCCAAACAAAAGCGGCAGCATCATACGACACCGCCGCCGCTGAGTCTGAGCCAGAATCTGAGCCAGAATAGGAGTCCGTCAGGCGCCGAACTTCTCCAACCGCCTGGCATGGGCCAGCGCCAGAGGCATAAGGTCCGTGGCGGGGCACTGCCCCAACGCGCCAGCCATACATTCACGCTCACCAAAAGCCTCCGCCCGGTCAGTCATGTGAGTCGCCGGCGCCCACAGCAAGGTCGGCACCGGGTGCCAGCTATGCGCCCTGTAGGTCGCGGGCGTGGAGTGATCGCCGGTGATCACCAGGACATCAGGGTTGAGTTGAAGCAGGGCTGGCAACGCCGCATCAACCTCCTCAATCACCCTGACCTTGGCCTCGAAGTTGCCGTCCTCGCCGCGACTGTCGGTCGGTTTGACATGGCAGAAGACAAAATCATAATCATCCCAAATTCTGGCCACCCGTCCGAACTCATCAGCCACTGTATCATGCGCATCCGTCTGAATGATGTCCATGCCGACCAGCTTGCTCACGCCCTTATACATCGGGTACACGGCCACACAGGCCGCGCGGAGTTTGTACACGTCCTCGAATTTAGGCAAGTTGGGGTCCATGGCAAAGCCGCGCAACAGCACCATATTGGCTGGATGTTGATCCTTGAGCACTTCCCTGGCCTGCCCAATCCACTGATTGACCAGCTCGGCAGTGCGAGCAGCCTTAGGGGTGAGCGCCTGAGCCGCCAGCGGCTTTACACCCGTGGCCTGAGGGTCGGTATCGCTCACGGCTTCATCCAACCCTTCGCCGCGCAGCACCAGCACGAACCGATATTCTTTTTCGACTTCGACCTCCACGTCCACGCCGGGCAGCGTGATGCCCCGCAGCAACGCGACCAGCTCAGCGCCCTTGTCGGTCGAAATACGCCCCGCCCGTCGGTCAGTGACCAGGCCGCCCACATCAACCGTGGCGAAATTGCCCCGTGCGGCCACATCGGCAGGTCCCAGGTCAAGACCCACCCCAAACGCCGAAAGCACGCCCCGTCCCACTTCATAGCGAACCGGATCGTAGCCAAACAGCGCCAGGTGAGCTGGCCCGCTGCCCGGCGCGATCCCGCGCGCCACCGGGACGATCAGACCGGTGCTCCCCTCCCTGGCCAGCCGATCCATCGTCGGCGTTCGAGCAGTTTCCAGTTCCGTTAAGCCGCCTTGTTCGCGGGGAAGCCCTCCCAGGCCATCCATTACCAGCAAGAGTATCTTGCCCCCAGAGCGATTGGTCAAGCGGCGCATGAGATCAAGGTCAGCCATCTGATCACCCTTTCTGCGGAAAATCGTCTTTATTGGTTGTAACATGGGAACGGCATTCGTCAAGGCCATCAGCTGCACAACTGCCTTTACGCAGCCCGAATCAGGTCAAAAATCAGCCCTCGGGCTTTGACAGCCCCCCCGCCCACGTGTTAATCTACACCCTGGATTGTTTGCTGAGACGGGCAAACACCTGACTGGTGATGATGAAGAAGACAGACTTCTCTTATTATCTAAAATGGCTGACACCTGGGCTGGGTATCAAGCGCTGGTTGCTCGTGGCTCTGGCGGGCATGACCATTCTGGGCATCGGGATCGCCCAGATCATTGTCGACGTGTATCGCTATGAGCCATTGCCTGACGCGCTCTACGTTCTCATGTTGCGCCCGTTGCCCATCGCGATGCGCATCATCATTGCTGTAGGGCTTGGGGTTGGGCTGGTGAGCATCGGGCTATATAAGCTGAATCGCTCGATCCTGGCCCCCTACCGGGCCAATCAGCCTGAATCCGTGGTCGATGTCATCTATTCTTACACTCAACGGAAACGGGGGCCGAAGGTGGTGGCCATCGGTGGCGGGACAGGATTGCCCAGCGTGCTGCGCGGCATGAAACACCACACCAGCAATCTGACGGCCATTGTGACCGTGGCCGACAGCGGGGGCAGTTCGGGCCGCCTTCGCCGTGATTTGGGCATCCTGCCCCCCGGCGATCTCCGCAACAACATCGCCGCGCTGGCCAACGACGAAGGTTTGATGACTCAGCTCTTCCAGTACCGATTCAGCGCAGGCGACCTGGATGGGCACAGCCTTGGCAACCTCTTTCTTACGGCGCTTTCGGACATCACCGGAAGCATGGAACAGGCTCTCCAGGAAACCGAACGGGTGCTCGCCGTGCGGGGCAGCGTGCTCCCGGCGACTCTCGATGACATCACGTTGATGGGGGAAGTCCGCTATCCGAATACACCGGGCTTACATGCCATCACCGGCGAGGAAGAAATCACCAAGGCCCACGGGATCATCGAGCGCGTGTTTATCAACCCACCCCATGCGCGGGCCTACCCCAGGAGCGTGCAGGCCATCCTCGCCGCAGACCTGATCGTGATTGGGCCGGGCAGCCTCTACACCAGCATCCTGCCGAGCCTGCTGATCACCGGCATTGCTGAAGCCATCCGTGCCAGCAATGCCCTCACCGTGTATATGTGTAACGTCGCGACTCAACCGGGGGAAACTGACGGCTTTAACGTCGCTGACCATGTACTGGCCCTGGAACGCCATGTCGGTCCGGGCCTGTTCCAGGTGGTCTTGGCGAACAATCACTTCCCGGTGGAAAATGCCGGCCCGCAAACACATTATGTGCTCCCAATCTCCGATAGTCACGAGGTCGCTCAGCGTTACCAGGTCATCTACGCCGACCTGACCGACTATCACTACCCCTGGCGGCATGATTCGGGGAAACTCGCCCGGGCATTGCAACAATGTTACGCCAACAACCAGGCTGAACTCGCCCAAGGGATCGCCTGAGTTTGGACAAACTGTCTGGGCCGCTGGTGGGTGAGCGCCAACCTTGCCCACCAGGCGGACTCTATCACAACCGAAAGGATGATCATCACTATGGCAACTCGTATCGCCATCAACGGTTTTGGTCGCATTGGCCGCCAGGTTTTGCGCATCGCCGAAGAGTGTTATGCCGACGATGCCGAGGTTGTGGCCTTCAACGATCTGGGTGACGTTGAGACGATGGCCCACCTCTTTCGCTATGACTCCAACTATGGCAAGTTCAACGGCGCGGTCGAGGTGGACGGCAACAACCTGATCGTCAACGGCCGAACCATCAAGGGCTTCTCGGAGAAGGAACCGGGCAAGCTCCCGTGGGGCGACCTCGGCATTGACATCGTGATTGAGAGCACGGGCGTCTTTCGCAGCCGAGAGAAGTGCCAGCCCCATCTGGACGCCGGGGCGAAGAAGGTCATCATTTCTGCTCCGGCCAAGGGGCAAGATGTCATCACCATCGTCCTGGGTGTCAACGACGATGCCTATGATCCGGCAGTCCACCACATCGTCTCCAACGCCTCCTGCACCACGAACTGCCTGGCCCCCGCCGCCAAGGTTGTCAATGACAGGTTCGGGATCAAGCGGGGCGTGATTACCACGATTCATGCCTATACCAACGACCAGCGTATCCTTGATCTGCCGCACGACGATCTGCGCCGGGCGCGGGCGGCGGCCCTGAACATGATCCCCACCTCGACGGGAGCGGCCAAGGCGGTGGCTCTGGTTATTCCCAGCCTCAAGGGTAAGTTCGACGGCATCGCCGTGCGTGTGCCCACCTCGACGGTGTCGCTGGTGGACGGCGTTTTTGAGCTTGACAAAGAAACCACCACCGAGGCGGTTCACGCGGCGTTTAAGGAAGCAGCCAACGGCGCGTTGAAGGGCATCCTGGGCCTCGAGGAGCGCCCGCTGGTTTCCATCGACTTCAAGGGTGATACGCGCTCCAGCATCGTCGATGCCGAATTCACCTCGGTGTTCGGCGGCAACATGCTCAAGCTGCTGGCCTGGTACGACAACGAATGGGGTTACTCGGTCCGCACCGTCGAGCTGGCCATCATGATGGGCAAGAGCCTGTAATCCCACAGCCGGCGCTTCTGCCTGCGATTGACAGTGAATTCAGGGGTGGGGCTGTGCCCCCGCCCCTGCCACGCCCGTTGATCAACACTTCAATAACGGAAGGAGTTCCCTCATCATGGACAAGAAGACTGTTCGTGATGTCGATCTGGCCGGAAAGCGTGTGCTGGTTCGCGTCGATTTTAACGTCCCCCTGGATGGTGACGTGGTGACTGATGACACCCGCATCCGCGCGGCCATCCCCACGCTCCGCTACATCCTGGACCACAAACCACGCGCCCTTATCCTGATGTCCCATCTGGGCCGTCCCAAGGGCGCAGTCCAGCCGGAGTTCTCGCTGCGTCCGGTGGTGCCGGTTCTCAGCCAGCTCCTGGGCGTTGATGTCGCTTTCGCCGAGGACTGCGTGGGCCCCACAGCTGAGGCGGCCGCCGCCGCCCTGCCGCCTGGCGGTGTCCTGCTGCTGGAGAACACACGCTTCCACGCCGGGGAGACAAAGAATGACCCTGACCTCTCCGCTCAACTGGCCAGACTCGGCGATATCTACGTCAATGATGCGTTCGGCAGCGCCCACCGGGCTCACGCTTCAACTGCTGGTGTCGCCGATCATCTCCCGGCAGTCGCTGGTTTCCTGATGGAAAAAGAGCTTACGTACCTGGCCAGCGCTGTGGCGAATCCGGCGCGCCCGTTCGTCGCCATCCTGGGGGGTGCCAAAATCTCGGACAAGATCGGCGTCATCGAGGCCCTGCTGCAAAAAGTGGACAGATTGCTCATCGGCGGCGGCATGGCGAACACTTTCTTCAAAGCACGGGGTTATGAAGTGGCCGATTCGCTGGTGGAAGAGGAGGCCGTGGGGACGGCGGCGGAGCTGCTGCAAAAAGGCGGCGCGCTCATCTACCTGCCGGTAGATGTCGTCATCGCGGATGCTTTCGCTAACGAGGCTGGCACCCGGGTTGTCGCCCCCAGCGACGGCGTTCCAGCGGGGTGGCGCATTCTCGACATCGGTCCCAAGACTCTGGAAATCTACCGGCGGGCGCTGAGCGATGCCAGGACCGTGGTCTGGAATGGCCCCATGGGGGTCTTCGAGATGGAGAACTTCGCCAGAGGCACCCGGGAAATGGCCCGTATACTCGGTCAGATCACCGACGCGGGAGCCACGACCATCATCGGCGGTGGCGACTCCGTGGCCGCCGTGAAACAGGCTGATCTTGACGCCAAGATGACCCACATCTCCACGGGCGGCGGTGCCAGTCTGGAGTTGCTTGAGGGACGCACGCTTCCCGGTGTGGCGGCGCTGCAAGACCGGCAGTGATCCCATTCGCGATCCGAATCAGTCCCTGAATAAACGGGGGTTGGCGTGGCAGCCAACCCCCATCCCACGTCCCTTCCATGAACTGCACCCATAATGGAGCATCCACGCACGGCTGTTGTCCCGGCAACTACTCTTCAACTATAATCGGCCCAGGATCAATGCTGCCTTCTGGCACGCCGTCCTCGCCTTCCGCCAGGACGCCAGCGAGGCGCGGCGTAAGCTCTGGCGGGCGACTGCGCAACCGGGATAAACCTATGAGCTTCTCAATTGGCGAAAACGTTGGGCGCTATCGAATCACCGAACAACTCGGCCAGGGAGGCATGGCCACGGTCTATCGGGCCTATGACGCGAACCTGGACCGATACGTTGCCATCAAAGTCATGCATCAGGCCTTCAAGGAAGACCCCAATTTCCTGGAGCGGTTCAGGCGAGAGGCGCGGATTGTCGCCAGGCTTCGCCACCCTCACATTGTCACCATCCACGAATTTGATGAACACGACACTCAGCCCTACCTGGTGATGGAGTTCATCGACGGCGAGACGCTGAAAGCCCGCCTCACTCGTGGCCCCTATGCCCTGGAGGAATCAGTCAGCCTCATGAAGGCCGTGGGAGAAGCCCTCACCTACGCGCACGATCAGGGCGTGCTCCACCGCGACATCAAACCGTCGAACATCCTGCTGGACCGGAAGGGAGTCCCCTTCCTGACCGATTTCGGCCTGGCACGAATGGTCCAGGCGGGTGAATCGACCCTTAGCAAAGATGTGATGCTGGGCACGCCGCAGTACATCTCTCCAGAGCAGGCGCAGGGCATAAGGGAGCTGGGACCGGCGACCGACATCTACTCTTTAGGGATTGTGCTCTATCAACTGGTGGTGGGGCGCGTGCCCTTCAGCGCCGACACACCCTACGCCATCATCCACGACCATATCTACAAACCGCTTCCCCTGCCCACCCAGGTGAACCCCAATGTCTCGGCTGAAATTGAGCGGGTGCTGCTCAAGGCCCTGGCCAAAGAACCAGCTGACCGATTCCAGTCGGCCAAAGACATGGCGGCAGCCTTTGAGGACGCCGCCAGCAGCCAGCGTGAACCCTATTCGCCCCGGCGGGTCCAGGCTCCGGCCAGGCCGTCGTCGTCAGGCCCCAGTCCCCTCCCGCCGGCCCCGGCCATACCAGCCGTCCTGCCCACTTCTGTCCCAGCGCCTGACGCGGCGGCTCACCCGACGGTCCGAAGCCGGGGGACCCTGTGGATGCTGGGCGGGTTGGGGATGTTTGTTTTTATCTGCCTGCTGGGGCTGTTGATCGCGGTAGCCGCCATTGCCAACCCCAACCTGCGCAATGCCGCTAACACTCTGGCTGTTCCGCCATCAGTGACACCGTTACCTCCGCTGCCAGAAATCCCCCACGTGGGCATCGATGAAGCCCGACAGCTGGCTGCCCAAAACCCTGACGATCCGGTGGCTCAATTCGCTCTGGCCCTGGCCTTGCTGGCCGAGGGCGATCGACTGGAAGCACAGCGAGTGTTGGGGGAAGCCGCGTCATTAGCCGTTGATAATCCTATGCTTCTTGCCGCTGCGGCCCGCCAGCTCAGCGAACAGGGCTACATGCTGGAGGCGCTGGGCCTATACATGCAGGCCCTGCGCACGTCGGATAGCGCCACTGTCCGAAACCAGGCCGGCATGCTCCTGTACGAAGCCGCCAGCAACGCGACCAGGCGAGAGATACTGGTGTTTCGCCAGTTGGTGGAGGGTCATGCGAATGTCGCCGGTGCCCACGCCATATTGGGCAAGGCTTACCTGTCCACGGGGCAACTCTCCCAGGCAGAGGAAGCCCTCCAAACCGCCCTGGAGATCAACGGCACCTTACCCGAAACACACCTGGTCCTGGGCGAGCTTTATGCCGCACGCGGCCAAGGGGTAGATGCCGAACGGGAGTGGCGCTACGCCCTCACGGCTGTAAACGTGCCGCCCTGGGTTGTCGAGAGAGCTAACGCCCTGCTGGCCGAACAGGACCGCTAAAACCCGCACACGCAATAATTGCTTTCGCTACTTCACGCTAAGGAGACCGCTATACCATGCGCACACCTATCATTGCCGGTAACTGGAAAATGTACAAAACCCCTGCGGAAGCCGAGGCCTTTGTACGGGAACTCGCCCCCCTGCTGGCGGAGTTCGATACGGTGGAACGGGTGGTCTGCCCGCCCTACCTGGCAATCCCGGCGGTGAGCGCCGCCCTGAAGGGCACGCCTATCAAGGTTGGCGCGCAGGATGTCCACTACGAAGATGAAGGCGCTTATACCGGGCGGATCTCGCCGGTCATGCTCAAAGGTTACGTCGAATACATTATCATTGGCCACTCAGAATGCCGCCGCGACCTGGGGCACACGGATGAAATCGTGAATAAGAAGGCCAAAGCAGCGCTGGCTCACGGTTTCACGCCCATCATCGCCGTCGGTGAAAGCCTGGAACAAAACGAGGCTGGAGAAACTGAAGCGTTCGTCAGCCAACAGGTGCGCGGGGCCTACGCTCACATCTCAGCGGCTGACGCCCTGAAGACAGTCGTCGCCTACGAACCCATATGGGCCATTGGCACGGGCAGGAATGCCAGCGCTCAGGTCGCCAATGACATCATTGGCGGCGTGGTCCGTAAGACTCTGGCTGCTCTGTACGGCGACGCCATTGCCAGCCAGATTCGCATTCAATACGGCGGCAGCGTCAAGCCGGATAACATGGCGGAATACATCACCCAACCGGATATTGACGGCGCGTTGGTCGGCGGCGCCTCTCTCAAAGTAGGGTCTTTCGTAGACCTCGTGCGGATCACCGCCGAGGCTGCCGCTTAGACAGCAGTCACGAGCGAGCACAAAAGCCATCCCATGCACGTCCTGGACCTGCTCACACCCTGGATCACC
>DAOTXK010000135.1:0-25055 GCA_034435395.1 Anaerolineae bacterium
CGCCGGACCCATCACCGCCGGGCCGCCCCGCCCGGATGAGCGTCCCATGAAAAACCGCCCGCCCCAACAGCGCCGTCTGGCGTCCAGAGTATAATCAGGGGCACATCACCGCAAAGGATACGCTCATGCGCCACTCCCAGCCTCGTTTCTACCGGATAGCCGTGCCAGTTTTCCTGGTCCTGGCCGGTATTTCCCTGGTCGCCTTCGCCCCGCCCCCGGCTGCGCTGGTGGTCTCCGGCGGCCCGCTGGCCCGCCCGGCCCAGCAGATCACGCCCACGCCGTCGGTGACCCCGCCCAGCCTGCCGGGCGGCCTGCTCCACGAGCCGAATGCCCTTCCCGGCACCGAGGCCCAGCTGGCCAGCGTTGCGCTGCCCCCCCGCGACCGGATCGCGCTGGCGGAGCGCCTGAACGGTGTGACCGACATCCCGGCCCCGCCAGCCAGCCCGGCCCGCATCTGGCAGGTGGGCGATACGACCACCTTCTGGGTGGATAACCAGGACACCCATGAAAAATTCCAGGTGGAAGCCGCCCTGCGCTACATCACCGACCACGCCTACATCTGGGTGGAACCCGGCTATGAAGTGGACGAGGCGGCGCTCCGCCGTTCTGCCGATACCTTCAGCCAGCATACCTACCCCCTCGTCCGCCAGACATTCGGCTCGGAGTGGTTGCCGGGCATCGACGGCGACCCACGGGTGTACATCCTGCACGCCGCCAACCTGGGGGCGGGCATCGCCGGGTACTTCGCTTACGAAAGCGAGGAGCCGCCGCAGGCCGTCAGCACCAGCAACGCCCACGAGATGTTTTTCATCAACCTGGACGCCATGGCCAGCACCCTCGGCACCGCTTCCTATGACGCTGTGCTGGCCCACGAATTCCAGCACATGGTCCACTGGCACATCGACCTCAACGAAGACACCTGGCTCGGCGAGGGCCTGTCGGAGCTGGCCGCGCTGTTGACCGGCTTCGACCGCCGGGGATTCGCCTCGATCTACCTGAACGCGCCGCAAACGCAGCTCAACGCCTGGCCGGACGATAACAACCAGCTGGCGCGCTACGGGGCGGCGTTCCTGTTCGTCACCTACTTCCACGAGCGCTTCGGCCTGGAAGCGACGCGGGCGCTGGTCGCCGACCCCGCCAACGGTTTCGCCAGCGTGGATGACACGCTCCAGCGCCTGGCGATCACCGACCCCCTGATCGGGGAGCCGGTGACCCACCAGGACGTGTTCGCCGACTGGACCATCGCCAACCTGCTCAACGATCCGGCCGTTGGCGATGGCCGCTACGCCTATACCCTGCTCGACCCCTCCCTGCCGACCGCCGCCATCACCGCCAGCGTCGACGCCTACCCCTATGCGCAGACCACGTCCCTGCCCCAGTACAGCGCCCACTATGTGCAGCTTTCCCGGCTGGGCCAGCAGCGGATGCGCCTGGACTTCCAGGGGGCCGGGCAGGTGCGGCTGGTCCCCGCCGAGGCCCGCAGCGGGCGTTATATGTGGTACGGCAACCGGGGCGATTCCAGCGATTCGACGCTGACCCGCGCCTTCGACCTCAGTGGCGTGAGCAAGGCGTCGCTGGAATTTGACACCTGGTATGACATCGAAACGCTGTGGGACTACGCCTATGTGATGGTCTCGGCGGACGATGGCGCGACGTGGACCGCCCTGCCCACCGCCCACACCACCGACGAGGACCCCCACAACAACGCCTATGGCCCCGGCTACACCGGCCAGAGCAGCCAGTACACCACCGACGGCTGGCTGCATGAGCAGGCCGACCTGTCGCCGTTCGTCGGCGGGCGGGTCCTGGTCCGCTTCGAGATGATCACGGACGAGGCCACCAACCAGCCGGGCATCGTGATCGACAACGTGCGCATCCCGGAGATCGGCTACGCCGAGAATTTTGAGAAGGGGCCGGGCGGCTGGATCACGGCGGGCTGGCTGTACATCGACAACGTCCTGGAGCAGCGCTGGATCGTGCAGGCGGTGACCCGGAACGCGGCGGGCACGGCGGTGGCGCGCCTGCTCGGCCCGGCGGACGGCGCGAGCGGCTCCTGGGAGTTCGACGTGGGCGGCCCGGCGGGGGTGGTGACGCTGGTCATCAGCCCGCTGGCCCCGGTCACCACCGAGCCGGGCGTCTATACGCTCACGGTCACGCCGGTGAAGTAGCGGTGGATGGACCCACCCCCCACCCCCGCGATAACCGGGTAGAATAGGCTCGCCGACACCATCAAGGGGATGGGACATGCCGCCCTGGGCAGGGTCACCGCTCCCCAAGGTTTGTCGAGCGTTACCGGGGACTCTCCATCCAGAGGGAAACATGCCACCACGCATAACCATCATCCCAGCGGACGCGGTGCCGGACGACCTGCGCGCCACCCTCACCGGCTGGCAGCGCGCCAACTTCCCCGACCCGGCCACCGACCCCTTCGTTTGGGAGAGGCCGGAGTGGCAGATGTTCGTCTTCGCCGACGATGAGCCGGTCAGCGCGCTGGGCATCCACCGGCGAACGGCCACGGTGAACGGCCAGCCCGTTTACCTGGGGGGCATCGGCTCGGTGGTCACCCCGGCTGAGCACCGCCGCCAGGGCTATTCGACGGCGGCGCTGCGGCGGGCGGCGACCTTCATGCGGGATACCATCGGCGCGGATTTCGGCCTGCTGGTCACCGGGAAAAACCTGATTCCCTTTTACGGGCGGCTTGGCTGGCAGGCGGTCAAGGGTCCAACATGGTGCGACCATCCCCGGCGGGGGCGGGTCATCCTGCCCCACGTGGTCATGGTCCTGCCGCTGACGGGGCAGACCTGGCCGGCGGGTGACATTGATCTGTGCGGGCTGCCGTGGTAGGCAGCCGTCAGCCATCAGCCATCAGCTTTCAGCAAGGACATCCCCAGTAAGATGCTATAATCGAGTAAAATCAGGACTGAACCGGAGAGACGACGGCAATGACGACCCAAACGCAACCATCTGCCACTTCCCCACCCGCCTCCGTTCGGATGACGTTTGAAGAATTCCTGGACTGGCTGGACGAGGATGTGCGGGCGGAATGGGTGGATGGAGAAGTGTTGATCATGGCCCCTGCTTCCGGCAAGCACCAGGACATCGTTGGCATGCTCTACATTTTGCTCCGGACCTTCCTGGGGCAAAGCGGTCGGGGCCGGGTGTGGATGGCGCCGATGGTCATGCGCCTGCCGGAAAAGCCCATCGGGCGGGAGCCGGACCTGCTCGTGCTGCTCAATGAACACCTGGAGCGGTTCCATGACAGCTGGATTGAAGGGCCAGCCGATCTGGCGGTCGAGGTAGTCTCCGAGGAAAGTCAGGAGCGGGATCGTGGGGCCAAGTTTGCCGAGTATGAAGCCGCCGGAATCCCCGAATACTGGCTGATCGATCCGATCCGCGAGTACGCCCACTTCTACCGCCGGGACGACGACGGTCTGTACCGTCCAGTGGCCCTGGATGCTGAAGCGCGATTCATGAGCGGCGTGCTGCCCGGCTTATGGGTGAAGCCCGCCTGGTTCTGGCGCGCTCACGAGATCGAGACAGCAGAGATCGTCGATCTGGTGCGGGAGATGCTGGGGGGCGCATGATGCAGCCCTAACTTCAAGTCACTTCCGTCTGCAAGCACCCAGCCGCCTGGGGACCAGGAGAGGCACCCGGCTACCCTTCGCCCACAGGCTGACGGCTGACCGCTGAAAGCTGAGGACTATTCCCCCTCCTCCAATAAATATCGGGCGATCAGATGGCTGCTGTGTTCCAGCGCCTCACGGTGCGTGCGCTCATACGAATGGGAGGCGTCCACGCCCGGCCCGACCAGGCCCACGCGGGCGCTGCCCCCTGCCTGCCAGTAGGCCGAGCCGTCCGAGCGGTAATGAGGGTAGATGTCCACCTGGTGGGGGATGCTGAAAGCCTCCGCCAGGCGACGCAGCTTGTTGTTCATCGCCAGATGGTAAGGGCCGCTGGAATCCTTGACGCATATACTGACCGAGAACTCGTCCGTGGCCTGCCCCTCGCCGATCGCGCCCATATCCACCACCAGCAACTCCGCCAGGTCGGGTGGCAACCCCGCCGCCCCGCCGTGCCCGACCTCCTCGTAGTTGGTGATAAGAATGGCCGTGTCCTGGGCGGGTCGGAGCCCGGCCTCCTGGAGCGCCCGCAGCGCGCCATAGATCGCCGCCACGCCCGCCTTGTCGTCCAGAAAACGCGCCCGGATGAAGCCGGCCCCGGTCACTTCCACACGAGGATCGAGGAAGACAAAATCACCCACGCCGATGCCCAATTGGCGCACGTCGTCAGCGTTTTTCACGCGGGCGTCCAGGCGGATCTCCATGGTGTCGGCGTCCCGCGCGGCGGTGTGCACGTCCCGGTTGACGTGCACGCTGGGATTGACCGGCACGACCGAACCCCGATAGCGGCGGTCGTCGTACGTCCGCACGGTGACGCCCTCGAACTCGATGCCACCCCACATGATGCCGCCCAGGTTGGTGGCCTTGAGCCGCCCGCTGCTTTTGATCTCCTTGACCATCAGGCCCAGCGTGTCGACGTGAGCGGTCAGGGCGCGCGGCGCATCGGCGGCCGCCCCCGTCCACCGCGCCAGCAGCGCCCCTTTGCGGGTGATGCTTTGCGCCAGGCCGGGCACCTCCAGCGCCTCAAACGCCTCCCGCACGTAACCCACCGCCTCGACCGTGTAACCGATCGGGCTGGGTGTATTGAGCAGCCCGACCAGGAAGTCAACAATGGCGTCGACATTGACCGTCAGTTCGGTCATGGGTGTCCCCCTCCGTATCACGAAGTGGCTGAACGGCCCCCGATTATAGCAGTGAAAGAACATCCCCGGCATGCAGCGCCGCCCCCGCGCTCCCGCCCGATTCTCCCCACCTGCGCTATACTCGTCAAAACGCACGCCCAGCCAAAGGAAGAGTCTCCATGCCCGCCGACCCGCCGCACGTCGGCACGCTGAACGAGCAGTCGCTCCACGCCGCCCTGAAAGCCTGGTACGCCGGGCCGGACGCCCGTTTCGAAGTGGCGGTTGACGGCTACGTGATCGACATCGTGCAGGGCGAGCGGCTGGTGGAGATTCAGACGGGCAACTTCCCGGCCATCAAACACAAGCTGGCCGCGCTAACCGCCCACCATTCAGTGCGCCTGGTATATCCCATCGCCCAGGAGAAGTGGATCGTCAAAACAGGCCGGGACGGCAGGCCCCTCAGCCGCCGCAAGTCGCCCCGACGGGGTGTCGTCGAGGATGTTTTCCGGGAACTGGTGAGCTTCCCTCAGCTGCTGGCCAGCCCTAACTTCTCGCTGGAAGTGGCCCTCATCCAGGAGGAAGAATCCCGCCGCTACGACGGGCGGCGCGGCTGGCGGCGCGGCGGCTGGGTCACCGATCAGCGGCGGCTGCTGAGCGTGGTGGAACAGCATCTGTTCGAAGCGCCCGCCGACATGGCCGCCCTGCTGCCGGAGTCGCTGGATGAGCCGTTCACCACGGCTGATCTGGCGGCGGCTCTGGGCCGGCCGCGCTGGCTGGCCCAGAAGATGGCTTATTGCCTGCGGGAGATGGGCGCGATCACCGCGGTGGGCCGGCGTCGCCACACCATCCTGTATGCGCGCGGCAGGGGGGAACGCTGACCGGGCGGCCCCGTCCGACGCGATCCAGACGGGGCGACCAGGGGGCGGTACTCAGGATTAGGAGAGGCATAAGCCCCTGCTGCCGCCCGATCCCGGCCCCTTTTTATCGCAAGATATCCCCAATATATCGCAAATTGATTGGGGATATCGGGGCTGACGCCAACGCTGCCCCACGGATCGACCACCGGGGTCGCGGGTAACAGGGCCGCCAGTATGGCCGTCAGTATGGCCGCCAGTATGACCGCCAGCAGGGCCGCCACCCGCCACCCCAGCGGGCGCTTACCGGGCGGACACGCGCTCACCCCGGCGTGAACATGCTCATCGGCAGGTCGATGCCCATCTCGCGGAACCGGCTCAGCAGGCGGGGGATGTGGCCGGTGGCGGTGAACTGGCCTTGAATCCGCCCGTCTTTCAGGCCGGTCCGCCGGAACTCGAAGATGTCCCCCAGGGCGACGTTCTGCCCCTCCAGGCCCAGGACCTCGCTCACTTTGGTGATCTTACGCGAGCCATCCGGCAGGCGCTCCTGGTGGGTGATGATGTGCAGGGCGGAGGCGATCATCTCGCGCACGGTCAGCAGGGGCAGCGTGATGTCGTGCATGCTGGCCATCATCTCCAGGCGGGAGAGCACATCGCGAGGGCTGGTGGCGTGAACGGAAAACATGCTGCCGTCATGGCCGGTGTTTATGGCCTGGAGCATGTCCAGCGCTTCGCTGGCCCGCGCCTCGCCCAGGATCAGCCGGTCGGGGCGCATGCGCAGGGCATTGATCACCAGGTCGCGGATGGTGACCTCGCCCTCGCCCTTGAAGTCCGGCGGGCGGCTCTCCAGCCGGACCACCCGCCGCTGCGGCAACCGCAGCTCGGTGGCATTTTCCACCACGATGATCCGTTCGTCCGCCGGGATCATGCCCGCCACCAGGTTGAGGACGGTGGTCTTGCCGGAACCGGCCCCCCCGGCAATGGCGATGTTCAACCGGGCCTGGACGCAGGCCCGTAGAAACTCGACGATGGTCTCGTTCCAGGCACCGAAGCGGAGCAGGTCCTCGGTGGTGAGCAACCGACCCGGAAACTTGCGGATGACCAGCGTCGGCCCGGTCAGCGCGATGGGCGGGATGACCATATTGCAGCGGGCGCTGTCGAACAGGCGCACATCGACCATCGGCTGGCTGCTATCCAGCGGGCGGCCTCCACAGTCGGCCAGCGCCTGCATCAGCGCCAATAACTCGTCCTCGCTTTGGAAGGGCGGCGGCACGTCCACCAGCCTGCCCTCGCGCTCCACATATACCCGGTCATGGCCGTCGGCCATGATTTCCATCACCTCCGGATCGTTGAACAACGCTTCCAGCGGCCCCAACAGACTGGTATCGTGCGGCTTGCTCATCGGTTTCTCTCCTCACCACTGTGGGCATCTGCCCCTTCCGTCGGTACATCCATTGTCGTCAACGGCCCCCTTCGACGGAACGGGCAGATAACCGGTTTTCGCCCCGGTCATTTAACCGGGATCGCCGCCCTCATGGGCTTCGTCCTACGGCTCTTCGCCAGACGGCGGCCGGCGGACCAGGCCGCGCCGCAGGGCGTAGATGGCCGCTTCCGTGCGGGAGTTGACGCCCAGCTTGGAATACACATTGTCCAGATGGAAGTTGACGGTGCGCGGGCTGATGGTCAGCGCGGCAGCGATCTGCTTGTTGGTCAGGCCCTCGGCCAGCAGTTGCAGCACTTCCTGCTCGCGGGGGGTGAGCTGGACCGGCGGCTCCACCAGGAAGGTGGCGGTCAGCTCCAGGCCGCCGTCAGGGCCGACTCCCGTCTGGACCGCCCCGCCCAACTGCTCGATCCGCTGGCGGGCGGCGCGGAGGGCGTTCCCGCCCGCCGCCGGATCGCCGTTATCCGCGCAGGCGAAGATCACCCGCTCCTCCCGCCGTGCCAAGCGGATGGTCGCCTGGGAAGCGTGGGCGTGGCGGACGGCCCGGTCGAGCGCGTCCTGCGCCGCGCGGAAGAGGGCCAGTTCGACCGACGGCGGCAACCGTTCCGGCAGCCGTTCCACCGCCAGCGTGATCGGCAGGCCGTGCGCCCGCGTCTCCTGGCTGGCCAGGGCTTCCAGCGCCGGCTCCAGGCCCAGGTTCTCCAGCACCGCTGGATGCAGCCGGGCCTCCAGATCGCGGACCTGCTGGAGCGTCTGGCGGGCCAGCGTGGTCAGCAGGTTCAGCGCCAGGCGGACCTGAGGGTTCCCCCCTAAGCTGACCTCATAGGCGTTGACCTGGGAGAGCAGCAGATTCAGCGACTCGATCACGCCGCCCTGCAACAGTCGAGCTAGGCGGCGGCGCTCCGCCTCTACTGCCACGGCGGTATCCTCGATGGCGGCGTAAACCAGCAGTTCCTCCGCCGGTTCCAGCCCTTCGTCGGCCTCTTCCAGGTCCGGTCGGCGGCGGACCGCCGAGGAGCTGCGCACGATCCGCGCCAGGAACGGCAGGTCGGCGGACGTGGCCGTCCCCGATCCGACTCCAGCGGCCAGTTCCGCCGCCTGGAAGTTTTCCAGCGCGGCCAACCCTTCCGCCGCCGAGGCATACCGCCGCTCCGGCGCTTTTTCCAGCAGCGCCGTGACGATCCGGTCCAGGCCAGGCGGGATGCTGGCCCTGATCTGGCGCGGCGGGGTGAGCGGCGCGTGCAGCGCCTGCGAGATCACGGCCAGGGGGTCGCCGGCGACGAAGGGGGGGCGTCCGGTGAGCAGCTCGTACAGCACGGCCCCCACCGCGTACAGGTCGGCGGAGGGCCCGGTCTCCTCCCCCTGGAGCACTTCCGGGGCCATGTAGAGCACCGTGCCAACCAGCGCCTCCTCCCGCGTCAGACGGACATCGCCGCGCGACAGCGCCAGCCCGAAGTCGGTCACTTTAACCAGCCCGTCCGGGGTGAGCATGATGTTCTCCGGCTTGATGTCGCGGTGCACCAGTCCCTGGGCATGGGCATAGGCCAGCGCCGCCAGCGCGCCCCGTCCGACGCCCACCGCCGTCTCCACCGGCAGCGGGCCGCCGCGCTCCACCAGCAGGGCGTGCAGGTCCTGGCCGCGAATCAATTCCAGCACCAGGTAATGCCAGCGACCCTGGCGGTCGGCGTCGTAGATCGTCATGATGTTGGGGTGGGAGAGACGGGCCACGGCGCGGGCTTCCCGCAGGAAGCGGGCGCTGGTCTCCGGGCCCAGCAGGCGGTCCGGGGAGAGGAACTTGATGGCCACCTCGCGGTCCAGGGTCTCGTCATAGGCGCGGTAGACGACGGCCATCGCCCCCTCGCCCAGCCACTCGGTCAGCCGGTAGCGGTCCTTGAGGATGCCCGGCGGCCCGCTGGATCGCGTCGGATGCTGGCGCTCGCCCACGGAAGTTCCCCCCACCCTGAGAACGGCCCGACCCGCCGTGGATACCCGGGCGAGCAGCGCCGCTGTCCCGCCTGCGGACTACCGGCGGTCAGGACCGTTCTCTCATGTCTGCTGGCGGAATGATACTACAGCCCTCGCCAGCGCCGCCAAAGGCTCACGGCAGCGGCAAACCGGCGTAGGGCGCGGGCAGAAAATCAGTCAGCGGGCGCAGGGCGGCCCGGTCCACGGCGGCGACCGCGCCAAAGCCCAGGGCGCGCCACCCGTCCATCGATGGGGCTTCCCCGCGCCGGTGAGCCATGTAGAGGGTCAGCACCAGCCCGTGGGCGATGATCGCCACCGATTCCGACTCGTCATGCCGTGTCAGCAGGTCCGCGATCCCGCCCTGGAAGCGGGCCAGCGCCGCCGCCGCCGTCTCCCAGCCGCGATGGCTGGCCGCCGGGCGGGCGAAAAAGGCCGCCACCGCCGCCTCGTAGGCCGCCCGGTCCGGCGCGGTGTAGGCGCGCCGGTCGACCTCGTTAAGCGCGGCCAGCGGCCTCACCGGCAACCCGTGACGGACGGCGGCCCGTTCAGCGGGGACGATGGCCTTCCGTTCCTGGCTGGGGTAGATGGTTGCCACGTGAGACCAGAACGGCGCGCCGACCAGCGCCTTAACCTGGGCGCGGCCTGCGTCGCTGAGGTCCCAGGCGTGGGCCGGGAGACGCGGGTCAACCTGCGTATGGGGATGCCGGATCAGGTACAGCAGGGACATCGGGCCTCCTCCATAAAAAAAACGATGTCCGGTCGGCGACGCCGCCTGATTGTACCGCCGGATGACGGCAAGCGGGATTCTGGTATAATGAGCGCAGGAGCGAACTGGCGTCAGACGGAGGGTGACAGCCCATGCGTCGATTCTTGCTGTTCCTGCTTGGTATGATGCTGGGGGTGATGGTCGGCGTGGCCCTGGCCATGCTGCTGGCCCCGGCTTCCGGCGACCGGATGCGCCAGGAAGCGAGAGAATATTACGAGCAGCTCCTGCCGGACGCGCGCCAGGCCGCCGAAGCGCGCCGCCAGGAACTGGAAATGGAACTCAAGGACATGACCGGCGCGGCGGAGGCCGACGCCGGATCGTAAGCGCGCCGTGCCACCCACTGCCGGACCGGAGGCCGTGATCGCTCAGCGGGGGAAACCATCCGCTGATAGGCCGATCACGGCCTCTTGAGTTCCCGGTGGGGAGAAGAGGGAACATGAGGTTCACCATACTGGCCCTCGGCTCGCGCGGGGATGTGCAGCCGTATGTGGCGCTGGGGCTGGGTTTGCAGCGGGTCGGCCACGAAGTCACCATCCTGGCCGGGGATGAGTTCGCCTCCTTCGTGACCGGCTACGGCCTGCGCTTTCATCCATTCGGATTCCGCGTGCGGGAGAGCGTCTCCGAATCGGAGTCGGCGCGGGGCATTTTGGAGGGGCGGCGCGACTTCCTGCGCGGCATATGGGAGCTGCTGCGGCACAGCAAGGTCCTCATCGACCTGCACCTGGCGAGCACCTGGGCAGCCTGTAAAGACGCCGACGCCGTGATCTTTTCCACGCTGGGTATGGCCGCCTACCATGTCGCGGAAAAACAGGGGATGCCGTGCCTGTGGGCGCTGACCATGCCCGCCTTCCAGCGCACGCGGGCCGTGCCGAGTCCGATCGTCCCCCTGTTTTCGCGGCGCAGCGGCACGCTCAACCTGCTGACTCACCGGCTGGCGGAGGGATTCTGGCATCCACTCACGGCACAGTTCTATAACCCCTGGCGGCGCCGGCAGTTGGGGCTGCCGCCGGTCTCCTACCTGCGCTGGCCGTATGCCAGGCTGCGCGGGCAGCCGCTCCCCGTGCTGCTGGGTTGCAGCCCGGCGGTGATCCCCCGCCCGCCGGAATGGGGCGATCACTTCCACGTGACCGGCTACTGGTTCCTGGATCACCCGGCGGACTGGCAGCCGCCCGCCGATCTGGTCGCATTTCTGGCGGCGGGGCCGCTCCCCGTTTATGTCGGCTTCGGCAGCATGGCGACGCGCGATCCCCAGGTGACGATCCCGCTGGTGCTGGAGGCGCTGCGCCGGACCGGTCGGCGCGGCGTGCTGGCGACGGGATGGAGCAGCCTGGATCGGTCCGCCGTGCCGGACGATCTGCGCCGGGCGGTAGAGGGGGGCCAGGTCTTCATGCTGGAGGCGTGCCCGCATGACTGGCTGTTTCCGCGCATGGCGGCGGTGATCCATCACGGCGGGGCGGGCACGACGGCGGCGGGCCTGCGGGCCGGCGTGCCCTCGATCCTCGTGCCCTTTGCGGGCGATCAGCCGTTCTGGGGGGAGCGGGTCGCCGCGCTGGGCGTGGGGCCGGAGCCGATCCCGCGCCGGAAGCTCACCGCCGACCGGTTGGCCTATGCCGTCCGCCTGGCTGTCGAGCACGAACCCATGCGGCGGCGGGCGGCGGCGCTGGGCGAGCGGATTCGCGCCGAGGACGGCGTGGGGCAGGCCGTGCGGATCATCAACGAGGTGTTCGCCGACGGCTGACGCTTCGCCCGGCCTCGTCTGCTCCGGCGGGCGCGACCGGTGAGTGAACCAGGGGGGAATCGATGAGCGAACGACTGAACGTCTACCGCTTGATGCCCGCGAACTGGGATGACATCGCGGGCTGGGATCGTTACTACGAGGCTTACTGCGCCGCTGGCCTGCACCTGGACCGGATGACCCTCGGCATGGACTGGATGATGCACGCGGAGCGGTTCCTGAAGATGCTGGTGCAACAGGGCTGGCGCAAAATCTGGTTTCCCGGCTGCGGCGTGACGCTCGCGCCGCACATCTACGCCGCCCTGGGGTTTGACGTGTGGGCCAGCGACGCCTCCCCGGTGGCCATCGCCGTGCAGGAGGAACTGCGGGCGTCGGTCGCCAGCCGCCTCAACACCGCTGAGATAGCGGCCCAACACCTGCCGCCGGACCGGCTGCCCCCGGCCCCCGGCCAGCTCCATCTGGCGGTGCACGACTTCCGGGAGCCGTTCGTTGAGGATGGCTTCGACTGTGTGTACAACATCAAGTCCTTTCAGGGGCTTCCCCCGGACAGCATGAAACGCGCCGCGCGCTCGCACTACGAAGCGCTCAAGCCGGGCCGCCAGGCCATCTTCTCCACCATAAACGTGCAGGGGCCGCTCCGGGACGCGCTGGAAGAGACCTTGCTGGAAGCGGGCTTCTACATCCCCTATCACCAGGCGGATCGCTGGTTCCGGCAGGCGGTGGCCAGGGTGGGCGCGCCACACGCCTTTATCCTGGGGCGGCCCCGGCTGGGCCATCGGCGGTGGGCGCGGGGCTGGCTGGGGCACCTGGTGTGGAAGCTGGATAACTGGCGCGCCTCGCGCTACCGGACGGCCTACGAGGCGCGGCGCGAGGCGGAAGCGCCGTCGGTGGAAGCCATCCTGGCCGACGGCCAGACCAAGGTGGCCCGCGTGATTTACAACACCGGCTAACGCGATGCCGCGCCGGGGACGGAACCAGGGCCGCCGGGCAGGAAGCGCTGGATACACCTCACAGGAGCCAGCCCCATGAAAATCGGCGTGCTCTCCGACACACACAACCACCGCCGGAATACCCTGGCTGCGCTGGATGTTTTCCGCGCCGAGGGCGTCGAGTATCTGCTGCACTGCGGCGACGTGACCGGCCCGGACATCGTGCGGCTGCTGGTCGGGTGGCCGGTCGCCCTCGTCACCGGCAACGTGGACCGGGACTGGCAAGCGCTGGCCGACGCCGCCCGCGCCATCGGCGTCCCCCCGCCCCGCCCCCAGGTCAGTCTGACGCTGGACGGCCTGACCATCGCGGTGGTGCACGGTCATCAGGACGAAGCGCTACAAGACCTGATCGAGCGGCAGGAATACCGCTACATCTTTCACGGCCATACCCACGTCCGGCGCGATGTGTTGATCGGCAGGACGCGCGTGATCAACCCCGGCGCGCTGGGCGGCACCAGGCGGGAGCCGCGCTCGGTGGCCGTCGTTGATCTGGCGGCGGGGGCGGTCAGGTTCGTGGAGATTCCAGAAGCGCAATAGGTCCGGGCAGGCGGCGGGCACCGACGCCCGATCGGCCTGCCATAGCCCCAGGTCCGCTTCCTGCCGCCAGCGCTCATTCCCAGATGAACGGCGTCAGGAACAGGGCACGCCCGCTGAACAGCAGGTCCAGCGTCTCCCGCATGTAGAGCCACAGCGCCGCCGGATTGGCCCCTTCCGCCAGCTGCGGCCCCAACGGCTGCCCTTTGCCCCGGACGAACTCGACCGGGGCGTCGTCCGGCAGGGCGGCCAGCTCCCGCGCTTTGGCAATCGCCGCCTCCAGCCCGCCCAGTTGATCCACCAGGCCATGCTCAAGAGCCTGCGCGCCGGTCCACACCCGCCCGCCGCCCACCGCCTCCACAGCTTCGAGCGTCATCCGGCGGCTCCGCGCCACATGCCCGACGAACTGCCGGTACCAGCTCTCGTTCAACCGGCGCACCTGCGCCCGCTGCGTCTGGCTCCAGAGGGCGCGGGCGCTGTAGAAAGTGGCGTTGGCCCCGCGGGTGAATTCCACCGCATGGATGCGCAGGTTATTTAGCAGCGCACCGCCCACAGGTTTGGCGGCCAGCACGCCGATCGAGCCGGTGCGCGTGCCCGGCTGGGCCACGATCCACCGGGCGGGCGTGGCGATGTAATAGCCGCCGGACCCGGCCAGGCCGTTCATGGCTGCGACCAGCGGGCGGTCCTTGGCCAGCTCGGCCAGGGCGGATGTCATCGCCTCCGACGCCGAAGCCGAGCCGCCGCCACTATCGATGAACAGCACCACCGCCGCCGCGCGTCGGTCTTTCATCAGGTTACGCACCTGCTGCACGACGGTGAGGTGGCCCAGGCGCGACTCGCCTAACAGGGGCACAGGGATATCCACCGGCGGCTGACGGCTCTCCCCTTCCACGATCAGACCCCGCAGCGGCAGCACGGCCACCGCCTTCTCCGCCCGGCGCTGCCACTTCCGGAGCAGAACCCTGACGGCCGTCTCCCAGGGCACCAGGTGCTCCGCGCCCAGATAGGCGGCCAGCCCTTCCTCGTTGAACTCCGCATCCACGTAACCTGCTTCCCGCGCCGCCGGACCCTGGTAGGGCGCGCCGTCGATCATGGCCCGCACCGCCTCCGGCGTCAGGCCCCGCCCGGCGGCGATGCCCTCGACCAGCATGTCATACTGCGAGTCGAGCAGCCAGTTGACCATCGCCCGGTGCTCCGGCGAGATGTCGCGGCGGGCGAACATATCGTAAGCGCTTTTGTAGGGCGTGATGGCTTCCACGTCCAGCTGCAAGCCGATGGCGTCGAGCGCGTCCCGCAGGAAAATGGCCTGGCCGTACAGGCCCACCGCCGCCAGTTCCCCCACCTCCTGGAGGACGATGTCGCTGGCGGCGCTGGCGACGTAATAGCTCTCTGTGTCGTAGGCGTGGGCGAAACAGACGGCCCGCTTGCCCGCGCCGCGCAACTTCTGGATAGCCTGGCGCAGCGTTTGCAGGTCGGCCAGCGGCATCTGCAAGCCGCGCATGGACAGGATCACGCCGGTGATGCGCGGGTCGTCGCCGATACGCCGGAAGGTCTCCGCCAGCTCCCACAGGCTGAGCGGTGGCGGTCCCATGAGCCGCCGCTGCCACCAGCCCCGCCGCTCCGGCAGGGCGGGCATCCGGGGCGGCAGGTTGAGGACCACATAGTCGATCCGCCGGAAGCGCCGCCGACGCCAGTTGGCCAGGGCCAGCGCCGCCCGACGGACGCCGTCCACCAGGCAGCGGATCAGCCGGAAGGGGTTCAGATATCTCAGCAGCAGACGCACGGATTTCATGGCTGGAGCCTCACCTCCGGACGGTCCTTGCGCATCTCGATGCCGTCCTCGCCGTCGGAGTAATAGCCGCATTTGACGCCCACCCGCCGGTAACCGGCCCGCTCGTAGAGCCGGAGGGCGGCGGTGTTGCTGGCGCGGACGGTCAGGTATATGGTGGGGCTGGCTAGCGCCGCCTCCGCCGTCGCCAGCAACCGGCTGCCCAGCCCGCGCCGCTGATGGTCGGGATGCACGCCGATGGTCATGATCCACGTCCGGCCCCCGCCTGGCAGCTTCCCGGCGGCGATATAACCGACCACCCCGCCGCCGGGCGTGACGACCTTCAGGTTATGGATGCCGGGCCACAGCAACAGAAACAGGATTTCCGTCGGCAGGTAGGTATCCCGGGGGAAGACGATTCGCTCCAGCCGGTAGATGGCCAGCGTATCCCGCCAGCCAGCGGGTTCGATGCGGTAATTATCGTCTGGGGAAAACGAAGAGGCGGTCATCCGACGTTTAGAGCAGCATCCATCAGGCGACCCGGAGGCGCGGGTCCGGGGACTCGCCCCCGGTCACTGGCGCGGCGGTCCGGGGCACCCGGCGCGCTCAGCCCTGCCCATCGTCATCCGACGGCGCGACCCGCCGCACGTGCAGGCGCATCCCCTGGCGGGCCAGCACCACCACTTCCTCGCCAGCGGTCAGCGGCTCGTCGGACACCGCCTGCCATAGCTCGCCGTTGAGGAAGACGGTCCCGACCTTGCCCGGCGCTTCCGGGGCGTGCCGCACCTCGGCCCGCTCTCCGATCAGCGACTCCACGCCGGCCCGCGGCGGTGGGCGCAGGGCGTTGGCGGTGGGCATCAGCATCCAGCGGAAAATGGCCAGCGAACCCAGGGCTATAACCGCCACGGTCACCAGGGACAGGCCGGGCAGGCTGCCGATCAGGACCACCCCGCCGAAAAACTGCACGACGGCAGCGCCGATCATCAGCGCCCAGACGGACAGCGGCCACGTCCGCGCGGCCCCCGACTCCGACGGCTGAGGAAGGGCCGGGACCGAGAACTGCCGCCAGATCGCCAGCGCGAACAGGCCGAAGGACGCCGCAAACAGCACCAGCCCGATCACGTTCCCGCCGCTGTAGACCACGCCACCGATCCCGATCAGCAGCCCGACCACCGCCAGCAACTCGATGATGCCCGTCCCCGGCACAAACAGCGCCAGCACGCCGACCCAGGCCGCCGCGATCAGGATGACATACAGCAGATTCGGATCAAACAGCACGGACGGCAACACCTCATTCATGTTCTCCCCACCCTTCACTCGCCACCCGGCAAGGGTCTCTGGCCGCCTATTCCCGCAGCCGCTGCGCGTACACCTCGTCCATCGCCAGGATGGTATCCTGAAGCTCGGCCACCTCGTCATGGATTTCCTCGCGCAGGCGGCGGGCGCGGGCGCTGTCCAGGTCTTTGGTGTCGATGACCTGCATCTGCGCGTAGAGCGTGCCCAGGGCGGCCAGGGTGTTCTCCAGCTGGATGTCGGCCCGCTTCATGTTGTCGGCCACCGCTTCCAGATTCGCCAGCTGCTGTTCCTTGAGCCGGATCGCCTCCTCCAGTTCCCGGCGCACGGTCGGCGACTGCTCCAGCCCCAGGCGGCGGCGCAGGTTGCGCAGTTCGTTGGGCACGGTTTTGCGGTCCCGGTCCAGGATGGAATTTTCCTCAAAAACGTCCATCTTACGCGCCAGCCGGTAAATCTGGCCGATCCAGTCGTCGATCTCGCCCAGCGTCTCCTCAAAGCTGGTCCGCATCGCCCCGCTCTTGCTGGCCACCATCGTCATGATCCCGGCGCGGTATTCCAGCGCTTTGAGCATACGCTGGCGGCTGACGCGGTTTCGAATATCCCCTGGGCTGTACTGCTCCTGAAACAGACGGGCCACGGCGGCCTCGGCGGCCTTGGGATCGGTGACGTGGGCCACGATCAGGGCGGCCTCCGCCACCAGCCCGGCGATGATCCAGAACCACCACTGCCACCACTCAAACGGCGCGGGCAGAGTCGGCAGGAAAAACGCCAGCAGCATCGTCAGGGCGATGGTCACGGCGCTTTCCCAGCGGAAAAAAGCGTCGGCGATGATCGCCCGCGTCGCGCGAGCGCGCATCTGTTCCCGTGGATTCAACTCGTCGCTCATCGAACCTTATCCTGCTCCCCGTGACGGAGCCGGCCCCGCGTCCGGCGGTCAGACCGCCCTGGCCCTCTACCGGGCGGAAGCTGGCAGCGACGGGGAGGCGGTTTCCTGGCGCGCCTCCCGCATCCGCCTGACCAGCACCATCGTTTCCAGGTCGGTCGGGTCCAGGCGAAGGGCCTGCTCCAGGGCCGGCAAGGCGCGCTCCATCCGGCCTAACTTATTATACCCAATCCCCAGGGACTTATAATGCTCGGCCCGGTGCGGGGCCGCCGCGACCGCCGCCCGATACTGGGCCACGGCCATGGCCCACATGCCCTGGCGCTGATACTGGCGGCCCAGTTCCCAAAAAGCCTTGCCGCTCCGCAGTTTGCCCTCCGGCAGGACGCGGATGCGCTCCTGCTCCACCCGGAAGTTGGCCGTCGCCGCGCCCAGCGACACCAGCCCGGCAGCGGCGACCATCCCCGCCGCGACGCCGATGAACACCCCGATCCAGCCGACCAGCGCCGCCACCACCGCCCAGATCAGCTCCACGGAAAACGTGACCAGGCCCAGGTAGTAGGCCCAGGACAGCCGCCCGCGCATCCCCAACTGGGCCGCCAGCAACGCCACCCCCCGCGCCACGCCCCCCGCCAGCAGGGCCAGGAACAGCGTCGGGGTCAGGATGTCGATAAAATCCCCCGCCATCAGCAGACATACCCGCGTGGCGAACACATCGTCGATGAACAGCTTCAGGCGGGTGTTGGGAGGGATGGTGAGGTACCACGTCCACAGCAGCGGCGGGAACAGCCCCAGCAGGTCCAGGGCGACCGCGCCCAGATTAAGCGCAAAGGCCGTCCGCAGCGCCGGGATGGCCTCTCGCTGGGGCGGGCGGGGGCGGGTCATGCTCTGGCCGCAGCTGGTGCAGGTGTTGCGGCTCGCTTCGTTGACCACGCCGCAGTAGGGGCACTGGTCGGGATCGTCCAGCGGGTCGCCGAAGGGCGTCTCCAGGACACTCGCCTGGAAGTACTCGTCCATCACCGCCTGGTGCGCTTCCTTAACCGCCGGGATGGCGCTCCGCACGCGGCCAACGGTGGCCGGCAGGCGCTCCGCCTCCAACTGCCGGACGCGAAGTTGGGCGTCTTCCATATCCGGCGCGACCGCCAGGGCATTATCGGCGCACTGCTTCTGGTCGTACCAGTTCGTCTCGATGTAAGAGAGCAGCAGCCAGGCTTCGGCCACGTGATCGTCGGCCCGCAGGATGCGCATCAACAGCCGCCGGGCCGACGCTTTATCCCCTGCATCGTAGGCCGACAGGGCGGCGATGAAGATCGGCTTGAACCGGGGCTTCATGCCGCTCAGCAGCGCCCCCATCTCCGAGGATGTATCGTCGGGCACAGGGGCGACCGCCGGGGCCTCGACCATGGTGGGCGCGGGCGGGGCAGCCGTCCCTCCCACCCCGGTCGGCATGTCCGAGGCGCTCCGCATCCGGGCGGCCTCTTCCGGGGGCGCTTCCACGTCGAGGACGACCGGGCGTCCGGCCACCGCGTCGTCGAGCCGGTCGGCCAGTTCCAGCGCCGACTGGAAGCGCGCCTCCGGGTCTTTGGCCATCGCCTTGAGCAGGACGTGTTCGATGGCCGGCGACAGATAGGGCGCATCCCGGCGCACGGAAGGGACCGGTTCGTAAATGTGCTGGGAGAGCAACCCCATCGGCGTATCGGCGGTGTACGGCAGGCGACCGGACACCATCTCGTAGACCATCACGCCCAGCGAGTAAATGTCGGCCCGGCGGTCGGCGCTGGCGGCTTCCAGCGCCTGCTCCGGGGCCATGTAGGCCGCCGTGCCCACGCTGACCCCGGTCCCGGTGAGGGCGGTCAGCGCCGTTTCCTCGCCCGCCATCTTGGCGATGCCGAAATCGGAGAGCTTGGCGAAGCCCGGCCCGGCCATCAGCACGTTCGACGGTTTGACATCGCGGTGGACGATGCCTTTACCGTGGGCGTAGTCCAGCGCTGCCGCCACCTGCCGGACGATCAGCGCCACCCCTTCCAGGGCCAGGGCACCCTGCGCCAGCAGGTCCTTGAGCGTGCCCCCGCCCACATACTCCATCACCAGGTAGGGCATGCCCTCCGTCTCCCCTGACGCATAAACGCGCACGATATGCGGGTGATCGAGGAGGGTGGCCGCCCTGGCTTCCCGCCGGAAGCGTTTGATGAACTGCGGATCGTGAGCGAAATAGGACGGCAGCACCTTGATGGCGACCAACTGCTGGCGGCCCGTATCCAGCCCCTTGTACACGGTCGCCATACCGCCGCGATTGACGTTCTCCAGAATCTGGTACGGCCCCAGGGTCCTGCCCACCAGGTCGCTTTGCATCGTTATTCCCCCTCCCCTGGGTGATCACCGCCGCGACACGATATCGGCCCGCGCCCGGCTGGCGCAGGCCACAGGTCCCCCAGGGCCTCGCTGACGGGAAGCCGCTGCCGGGATGCCGGGGCGGTCAAACGCCCCCTGACCGGCCTGGAGCACTGGCGGCTGACGACCCGGCCCAAAACAAGACGAGGCCACACAGGGATGGGCCATCCCCCATCCCTGGCAACCCCGCCCTCACATACGCCTGATGGCCAGTCGGCGGCGGCTCACTCCTGGTCGAGATTCAGCCGCTTGCGCCGCTCGGCCAGCTGGGCATCGATCTCGCTGAAGCCCACCGCCTCTTCGATCTGCTCGGCCAGGCGGCCCGTGGCCATCTCCAGGCGGGCGTCCTCGCGGTCCAGACGGGCGCGAATGCCGTCCACCACGCGGGCCACATCCTCGTCGCCCACCCCGGCCAGATCGTCCAGGCTCTTGATCGTCTTGGTGGTGATGGCCTTGGCCTCGGCCAGTTCCAGCAGCGCCTTGACCTGCTCCCGTTCCTGCCGGATGGTGGTGAGCTTGGCTTCCAGCTTCAGCTTCATATCCATCATCCGGCGGTACTGTTCTTCCTGCTGCTGCCACTGCTCGTAGTATTCCTGGGCCAGCTGCTGCTTGGTGTTGAGGTCCGCCTGGGCCGCGGCGGCCAGCTCGTCCTTGCCTTTGACCAGCAGCGTATCGATGTCCCGATCCAGCTTTTCGGCAGTGGCGGCGAATTCCTCATACTTACGCTTGAGCGTGCGGACCGTCCCGCCCACCGTGGCGGCGGAATCCTCCAGCGAATCCAGGTTGCGCTCGGCCTGGCGGATGTACTCGTCCATCACCTTGACCGAATTCGCTTCCAACGCCCGGTCCACCATGCCATGCAGGTTGGCCGAGATCAGGGTGTTCACTTTTTCCAAAAACGATTGCGCCATGTGCGGGGACCTCCTGTCAAAAATATCACCGTCAATCACGTCTCTATGGTAACACAGGCCGCTCATCGACGCTGACAGCCGCCAGACACCAGGCTGACGCCGGGCCAGTATAACAGCCTGCACGACCGCTCCGGTTACCCCCAGGGCCGCCCGGCCCGAACCGCCCCCCGCCCCGGCAAAAACCCATCACCGGCCGGCGGCGGGTTGACCCGATCGTTTGTTAAACCGGGCCCGGTCGGCTTCCGTGGCCAGGGGCAGCACCAGGGTGAACGTGCTGCCCACGCCGTACTGGCTCTCCAGTTCCACCTGGCCGCCATGGAGCTCGGTGATCCCCATGACGATCGCCAGGCCGGAACCGGCCCCCTGATCCTCATGCAGGGAGCGGTTCACCTGGTAAAACGGGTTCCAAATCTTGTCAAATTCCTCGGCTTTGATCCCGCGCCCCCAGTCCTGCACGGCAAACCGGATGTGCCGATCGTCCGCGGTGACGCGCAGCGCCACCCTGGCGTCCGGCTTGTCGGAGAATTTGATGCCGTTTTCCACCAGCTGGGCCAGCGCCGCCCGCAGATATTCGCGATCGCCGACGAACGCCGGGGTCTGCTCTGGCACCTCAGTGAGGATGGTCACACCCCGGTCGGAGGCGAACAGCTGGCACATCTCGATCACTTCCAGGATGATCGGGGTCACATCGGTGATCAGCCCGCTGCGCCAGGAGAAATTCTGGGCCGCCTCCCCGGTCTCCAACTCCACCAGGGCGATGAAGTTCTCCACCAGGCGGCGGAAACGGTCCGCGCCGCTGTTTACACCGCGCAGAAAGCTGCGCAGTTCGTCGGCGGTCAGGCTTTCGGCATCGCTGTTGAGCATGTCGGAATAGGCGACCATATAGGTGAGCGGCGTGCGAAACTCATGGTTGAGGATGGTGAGGATGTTACGTTTGACCTCGGCGATCTGGCCGTCATAACGCTGCCGGATTTGCCGGGAGCGCCGCAGTTTGGCATCCACGATCACCAGCAGGTCCTCCGGGTCCATCGGCTTGACCACGTAGTCGTCCGCCCCCAGCTTCTTGCCCAGCCGGACATCGTGTTTCTCCCCTTTGGCCGTCAAAAACACGAAGGGAATATCCAGCCATTTCTCCGACGCGCGGACCGCCTCAAAAAACTGGTAGCCATCCATGTGGGGCATCATGATATCGGAGATGATCAGATCGGGCGGCGTCGCCCCCTCCTTCAACACATTCAACCCCTCTACGCCGCTGGCGGCCGTCAGGACCTGGTAACCCTCAATCTCGAGGATGTCCTGAATGCCTCGCAACAGGTGGATGTCATCCTCAACCACCAGGAGCGTCCCTTTTCCGGCCATACGCGCCTCCTTCACCAACCCTCATCGGCAACTCTGCGGCAGCCCGCGATGAATCGATATAAAAAAGCCCCCATGGCTACGCGCCTGCTCACCTCAATTTTACCACAAGGCCGACGAGCAAACATGTAGATTTTGGGCAGTCAACCCAAACCGCCCCGCCGCTTCAGTTCTCCAGCTCTGGCACACTGGAGAGCTTGTAGCCCCGCCCTCGCACCGTGATCAGATAACGGGACGCCTGAGGGTGATCTTCCAGTTTGGCGCGCAGACGGCTGACCAGCTTCTCCACCCGCGCGTCATCAACCTCGTCGATGTACTCCTGGCCCCACACCGCCTCCACCAGTTGATACTTATCACAGATTTTGTTCAACCGCCCGTACAGGAGCAGCAGCAGCCGGTATTCAAGCTCGGTCAGGGTCGGCACGGGGAAGCCGTCCACCCACACCTGGCCGGCGTCGGTATCCACCCACACGCCGCGCTGCACGCCGTGTTGCGCCAGCGCCTTGCGCCGGGCGAAACGGGCGAACAATTCGCCGAACAGGCGCGGCGGCTGATCCCCCTGGCCCTCGATCAAAACCCCCCGCTGGGCCAGCAACTGGAGCGCCTCCTCGTTGGCCTGGCCGGTGGTCGCCACCTCAATGGCCGCCGCCTGCCCCTGCGGCGGCAATTGCTCCCACAGCCGCCGCAACTCGGTGAGCGTCACCCGGTCACTTTCCAGCGCCACGTCGGCCTCCTCAAAGGCCCGTTGCTGGTAAAGCTGCGGCGCGCCGCTCTCCACCTGGAGCAGCACGCGGCAGACCGACCGGATCAGGCCCGGATGCCCGCCCGCCTGGGCCAGCACATACGCCGCCTCCGCTTCGTCCAGGTGATCGCCAGCCGCGGCGAACCATTCCTCGGCCATGAGGCGGGTCTCCTCCGGCGGGAGCGGGCCGAGAAAGTGCCGCCCCATGGTGAACAACTCGGCGAATTCGGCCACGTGTTCGTCATCCTGCGACACTTGCGAGGGCGGGATCACGGAAGCGATGACGTAACTCAAGTCCGTGCCGTATTTATCCCGCATGGCCCGCAGGTTGAGCAGGATGCGCGGCTCGATCCCAGTCAGCACCTCGTCAAACTCATCCAGCAGCAGGATCACGCGCCGGGAGCCGCCCTCCACCAGCGCCACCAGCGCATTGTTAAAGGCCAGCGGCACGGCGAAATCGTTCGGCGGCTGCACGACGATCTGGTACTGCTCCTTGACGGCGGCTTTCAGTTCAGCCTCCTCCGGGGGCAGCGCTTCTAGAATCGCCCGCAGGATGGCTTCGTAAAAGCCGCGCGGCGACAGCTCCAGCATCCGGTTGCAGTCCACATACACAAACAGCGCCTCGGAATCGGTCAGCTCCCGGAAGCGAACCGCCGCCCCCGGCGTTTGCAGCGCCCGCAGCAATTCTGATTTGCCGGTGTTGCTCAGGCCGACCACGGCCACACAGTGCCCCTCGGCCAGCAGGTCGAGGACCTTCAGCAGATCGCGTTCGCGGTATAGGGTGAGCGTTGGGGTGGACATCTTAATCGTCTTCACGCGCCAGGCATGCCGGGCCGGTCATCCCTTCCGGAGCCGCCACCGGGCCGCTCATCGGACGACGGCCAGGGGCCAGCGCCCGCCACGGACCGGGTTACATTCCCCCTAATTATTGCCTCAAAACAGGCGGCCCGCCAGCCGATCATGCCGTCGGCCAGCCGTCTCCCGCCGGGCCTCATGAGGCTGAGTCGCCAGGCGGCCCGATCGCGCGGGCGGCCCGATCACGCGGGCGGTTGATTTTCCCCCTCGACCCGATGGGATGACAGCAGGCCGGGCATATGGTGCGCCCGGCCCGCGTTGACAACGATGGCTGGCCACGCCGGTCCCTACCCGGTGCGCAGGCGTCGCGCCACAATGATGATGGCCGCCAGGCCCAATATCGCCAGGCCCGCCGTCGCCAGCGTGTTCACGCCGCCGCCCTGGCCGATCTCGTCGAACAGCCCGGTCGTGGGCAGCGCCGATACCGGCGTGGGCGTGACAATCAGCGCCGGGGTGCCGCCCAGGCCGATGGCCTCCTCCGGCGTCGGCGAGGCCAGGCCGCCGGCCAGGATTCCGGCCAGCGCGGTGGCCGTCTGGGCCACCACCTCGCCGGTCAACCCTCCGCCCACTCCCTCGCCCGGCGTGGGCGTCACAATCTGGAAGAACGGCGTGGGGGTGGCCAGCTCCTCGGTCGGCGATGGGGTGGGCGTGGGTGTCTCACTCGGCGTCGGGGTCGGGGTCCACAGGGTGGCGGTGGCAGTCAGGTTCAGGTTTTCCGCGTTCTGGGTCTCCGTCGCGGCCAGGTACACCGCCACCTGGGTGTTGGTGGCGTAGACGGCAGCCACCGTCTGCTCCACCGGGCTGGGCCCCCGGTTGGCGAAGATGACGACCACCAGCCCGGCGATGCCCAGACACACCACCAGGGCGACGACGGCACCGATGATCGCAAATGTGCGGTTCAGGCCGAAGATCGTCGGCTCCGCCGCCCCTTCCTCCACGGGGGCCTCCGCGCCGAAGTCCGGGACATCAACGGCTTCGCCCAGGTCGAATTCTTCGAACCCTTCGAATTCCTCGAATTCTTCCCCGCCAAATTCCTCGTCATCGGTAAAGAACTCGTCGCGGTTGTCGCCAAACAGATCGTCGTCGCTCATTGCCATCTCCTTCACCCTTGCAGGGGAGCGGTCCCCGTCCTTTTGCCCCTCAACCCCGGGTCGGTCACCCCCGGCCAAACAGTTCCAGGTTCACCAGCGGGACGGTCACCGTCCGTCCACTGGGCAGGCTTATCGTCCCCACCGGCAGCCGCAACCCATTTTCGATCACCTGGGGCGTTTTGGGCAAGCCGGTCACCTTGCCCACCAGACCCAGGAAAGGCGCGCGGGTGATACGCACCTCCGACCCCACCCGCAGCGGCTCGTTGCGCGCCGGGGCTGGCACCTGCCGGTCGCTGCGCAGCGGCACGATGACCTCCGGGCGATCCGGCGACCAGCGTCCCGGTTGCACGGCGTTCAGCGCCACCTGCCGCCCCACGCACGGCTCCAACACCTGGGATACCATCACGCTCAGGCGCTGGTCGCCAAACCCTTCAGTCAGCATTATGGGCATTTTGAGGGCTAATGCAACTTCACGCAAGTCGGCGTGCATGCTCGGCGCGATGATGCCGCCGATGCCCTGGGCCTCGGCCTTACGCAGGGCCAGCCCGACCAGCGGGCGGGTGGTCAGGACGATGGCCCCCCGCCATTCAGCGGTGAACGCGTCCACTTCCAGCGCCGCCAGGCCGCCTTCCGGCTCCTTTTGCAGCACCCCGAAGTGCTCCCGGCCTTTGCCCCACACCCCCTGCACCAGCGCGCCGGTCGTCTCCAGCAGCACGCCCCGCTGGCCGCGCAGAGAGGCCACC
>DAOTXK010000136.1:0-2288 GCA_034435395.1 Anaerolineae bacterium
GTACTGATCAACGGTTGAGAAGCGGTAAGCGTGAATCGGCCCTGGGCGGCGGGTGGAAGTCGGTCGCCGGGGGCGCGGGGACGCCCTCGCTCATCAGTTAGGAGCCTGTTCGGAAGCGGATAGAAAGTGGATAACCCCAGTCGTAATTTGGGATATTTTGGGAAAACTTGGGATATCCGGCGGGGAGGCTACCGCTTCCGACGCGACCGCCGCCCCCGCCACAGCAGCGCGACCAGCCCCACCAGCCCGCCAACCCATCCCCACACGCCGCGCCAGTCGACCGGCAGGAGAGCGCTGCCAGCCGGGATGGGGAGCATGGTCGGGTCGAGGTGGAGGGCCAGTTGGTTGATCATCGGCGTGGCGACCCCCGCCTGCCGGGCCAGCGCCTGGAACTCGTCGGCGAGCTGCCCCATCTCATCGCGGGCGGCGTTGGCATGTCGGGCCAGCATCAACTCGGCTTCCTCCTGGGCCAACCCCCGCCGCAGGATCGCCAGCAGCAGCGGCTCCGGCAGCCGTTCCAGGAGGCGCAATCGGGCGGGCGTGATCGGCACGCCCAGCGCCCGCAGCACACGGAAGCCCTCCCGCGCCGCCCGGATCATCAGCAGCAGGGCGTCGCGGGTGCGGGCCAGCCGGTAGATGTCGCCCCCGGCGGCGTAGATGGCGTTCGCTACCGGGCTGACCAGGGCCACGTGAGTTTTGAGCCAGGCGTCCATGGCCGGGCAGATCGCGGCCGGGAACCCCGCCGCCTGGAAGGCCGCCGCGATCTGGCGCAGCCGGGGCGTGAGCGCGCCGTCTAACTCGCCCAGGGTGGTCTTCTGGACGCCGGCCAGGCGGTAGCGCACCACGTGACCCTCGCGCGCGCCGCCCGCGCCGGGGAAGCCCAGCAAGACGCGCTCCCGTCCCAGGGCCTCGACGTAAGCCTCCGGCCCGGCGGCGTTGTTGACCATAAACAGCACGGTCGGTGTCCGGTTGGCGGCCAGGACGGGCAGGATATCGCCCACCTGGTTTTTGCGCATCAGCACCACGATCAGGTCGTAGGTCTCGTCCGGCCCCAGCGACTCGGCCACCCGGACGGGGGTGACGGTGCGCTGGCCGGTGGCGAGGTCTTCCAGCACGATGCCGTGGGCGCGCAGGTCGGCCAGCCGCTGCCCCCGCGCCAGGATGGAGACGTCATGTCCGGCCTGGCGCAGCCGCGCCGCGTACAGGCTGCCCAGCACCCCCGCGCCATAAAAGAGGATATTCATCGCTTATCCTTTCGCTCCAGCACGGCTGGTCAGATTGTGCGCCGTTCAGGATGGCGCGGCCCCCCAATTTTGCGGGTGAAGGGCTGGTGTGGCAACTGACAGGGTTGATAAGGAAATATGGATCATCGGCAGGCCAAGGGGCGCGGCGTATCACGGGATCAACCGCCGTCGATGGGCTACAATGGGCACCTGAAACATCGCCAACCCTGACTGCTGAAAGCTGAACGCTGATCGCTGCTTCGAGGGATATCCCATGACATACCGTTACCTGATCTGGGATATGGATGGCACGCTGTTTGATACCTACCCGGCCATCAATCGGGCCATGCAGGAGACGCTGGCCGAGTTCGGGGTGAGCGTCCCGCTGGAGACGATCGCGCCCTTGATGGCGGAGACGTTCGACCACTGCCTGAGCACGCTCGCCGCTCAATACGACCTGGACGCCGCCGCCGTCGAGGAACGATATCACCAGCGCTCCGCCCGCATCCCCCGCCAGGCGCAGCCGCCGTTCCCCGGGGTGATCGCGCTTCTGCGGCGGGTGGTGGCGGCGGGCGGGGGCAATTTTATCTTCACCCACCGGGGACGGGAGTCGCTGCACGCTTTTCTGACGTTTTACGAGATGGCCGATCTGTTCGCCGACACGGCCACGGTGGACGACGGCTATCCCCGCAAACCGGACCCCGCCGGTTTCCTGGCCCTGATCGAGCGCAACCATCTGCCATTGGCCGAGGTGCTGGCCGTCGGCGACCGCGCTCTGGACATCCAGGCCGGGCAGGCCGCCGGGATCGCCACCTGCTTCTTCGGGGCGGGGCCGCCCGCCGACGTGACTCCGGATTTTGTGATCGCCGCCTACGAGGACCTGCCGCCGCTCCTGGGCCTGTAAAACAGCCTGCCTCCGTTTTGCTTGCCGCCAGGGCCGCCAGGCGCGCCAGGGAATTATGCAACATCTTAGGACTTACGCAGTTGGGTTGTTTGGGGCCACTTTTCGGCGGGAAAGACCCCCCATGTGGCGTATAGAGGGGGTAGCGTCGCCATGCGTGGCGA
>DAOTXK010000137.1:0-14313 GCA_034435395.1 Anaerolineae bacterium
GCTTCTTCCTGTGGCGCATGATGCGGACGGCGCGCATCGGTCAGGACCAGGCGCTCAGTTTTGGCCGCAGCCGGGCGCGCGTCTCACGGGATATGGAACGCCCCACCGTCACCTTCGACGACGTGGCCGGCGCGGACGAGGCCAAGCAGGAATTGCAGGAAATCGTCGAATTTCTGAAAGAACCGGATAAGTTCATCCAACTCGGCGCGCGCATCCCCAAAGGCGTGCTGATGGTCGGCCCGCCCGGCACAGGTAAGACGTTATTGGCCCGCGCTGTGGCCGGGGAAGCTGGCGTGCCGTTTTTCAGCATCTCCGGCTCCGAATTCGTGGAGATGTTCGTCGGCGTGGGGGCCAGTCGGGTGCGCGATCTGTTTGATCGCGCCAAAAAGGAGGCTCCGGCCATCGTCTTCGTCGACGAGATCGACGCCGTAGGCCGCCAGCGCGGCACTGGCCTGGGCGGCGGCCATGACGAGCGTGAACAGACCCTCAACCAGATTCTGACCGAGATGGACGGCTTTGAGCGGGACACCAACGTCATCATCATCGCCGCCACCAACCGCCCGGATGTGCTCGACCCGGCCCTGCTGCGTCCAGGCCGTTTTGACCGCAAGGTCACGCTCGACCGACCCGACGTCAAAGGGCGCGAAGCCATCCTCAGAGTCCACAGCAAGGGCAAGCCGCTGGCTTCCGACGTGAGTCTGGAATCACTGGCCAAACTGACGCCGGGCTTCGCCGGGGCCGATCTCGAGAACCTGGTGAATGAGGCGGCCATCCTCGCCGCCCGCCGCAACAAAAAAACCATCGGTATGCGCGAATTCCAGGAAGCGATGGAGCGGATCATCGCCGGGCCGGAGCGCCGCAGCCGCGTGATCACGCCCAAGGAACGTCAGATCGTCGCCTATCACGAAGCCGGCCATGCCGTGGTGATGCACCACCTGCCGGAGGCCGATCCGGTGCACAAGATCACCATCATCCCCCGCGGGCAGGCAGGCGGCTACACCATGAGTCTACCGAAAGAAGACTCCATGCTGGTCAGCCGGGAGAAATTCGAGGATACGATTGTGGGTTTGCTGGGTGGACGGGCTGCCGAAGATATCATTTTCAATCGGATCACCACCGGGGCCGCCAACGACCTGGAGCAGGCCACCCAGATCGCGCGGGCCATGGTCACCCGCTACGGCATGAGCGAGAAGCTCGGCCTGCGCACCTTTGGGGAACAGCACGGCAACATCTTCCTGGGACGTGACCTGATGGAACAGCGCAACTACAGCGAGGAAGCCGCCGTCCAGATCGACAACGAAGTCCGCCGCATCCTGGATCACGCCTATCATCGGGCCAAGACCATCCTGCAGGATAACCGCGACAAGCTCGTCCGCCTGAGCGAAATGCTGTTGGAGCGGGAAACGGTTGACCGGGAGGAGTTTGAAGCGCTCATGAACGAGAACGCTGAACTGGCCGGTATCGACAAGGCCCCCATTGTCGCCTGAGTAACACCTGCCATACAAACGCGCCGCCCGCCGGATGGACGCTGCTGCCACCCAAACAGGCGGGCGGATATTGGAGAAGATTATGCGCCGAACCGGTCACCAGACCAGGGCGGGAGACCTGATGACTGCGGCGATGCCACCAGGGACGGCGAAGCGGCCCAACCAGTTCGGACGACGAGGGCCTGCCTATAGCCTAATATGGCGCACGGACGAAACGCACCACAATCCGCACACGCCCCAGCTCAAGCTCATCACCATCCCGCAGGCGATACGGCTGATGCGGCTCCAACTGAAAACCGTTGATACGCGTCCCATTGGTGCTGCCCAGGTCATGGACGTAAAGCGCTTTGTCCCCTTGCGTGATGGCCACATGCCGCCGTGACACGCCGTTCTCCTGGCCACCGTAGGGCGTCAGGTCCAGATCAGGATGGAAATCCGCCAGCGGATCGACGCGACCGAGCACGATCTGGTCCCGCACTTCCATGCCCACGGTGGTCTGGTTATCGCCGCCGATCTGCATCAACAGCCGCCAGGGCGGATTGAGCAACCCTGTCTTTGGACTATCGCGCTCCGGCATGGGTGGGCGTCGTGCGTCGCCCAGAAGTGAAGTTTCGCGTTTCATGGGTTTCTGCGTCCAAACTAACATTACTGGGCCCCCGGCGAGTGTGTTGAGAACGTGAGTGAACCTTTAAATTACATTCATACTATACCAAGTTTGGTGCTGAATACAAGTAGTCGGTGTGTACTAAATTGCCTGTCGCCCACGCTCAACACCCTTATTTTATCATCTTCGGCGGCCCCATAACAAGACCGATGACCGCTCGCCCGCCCACGTTATCGATCGTCTGGATGCTGGTGGCGACCCTGTGTCTGGCCGGATGCAGCGCGTTGGCCGCCCCGCTGCCGGATGCCCGCGCCTCCGGCACCTGGAGCGCCGGCCTGCCGGTGGGCGAAGCCTATCACCTGGGAGCGCCGGCGGTGGGCCTTGACCGGGAAGGCTGGGTGGTGGTCTGGGCTGACGGCGCGGCGCTGTTTTTCCGTCGGGTCAGCCCTGACGGCGTTCTCAGCACCCCCCAGCCGCTTCCCCTGGACGCCCGCACGCCCTGGAATCCGGTCCTGCTGCCCGCCTCGGCACATGGCTGGCACCTGCTCTGGCAGGACCTCGATCGGTTTGGCGATGCCCAGTTGTTCAGCGCCCGGCTGGACGCGGCTGGCACAGTGATCCGGGGTCCCCTCACCGTCAGCCATACGTCCGCTGGCGTTGTCGCCGCTGCGCCCGGCGGTGGAAACGGCGTCATCCTTGTCTGGGCGGAGGCGCAACCCCGTCCCAGCCTCTACGGCCAGCGTCTCGACTCCCAGGGCCGCCCGGTTGCCGGACCGCCCACCCTGATCGCCCATAACGCGGGATGGCCCGCGCTGGCCCAGACCGGGGACGGCCAGTGGCTGCTGAGCTGGCTGGCCCTGCCCGATTCGCCCCATGACGTGCCCAGCGATCGGATCGCCACCGTGCGCATCACGAACAGCCCTCTCCCCTGGGAAGGCGACGCCGATCCGGTGATTGTGGGACGGATCGACCTGTCCGATCCGGTTGAGTACCTGGAGACCGTGCCACTGGGCCTGGACGGGACGTATGGTTACCTGTTTGTCAGCCGTCGCAGCGCCGCGACCCTGCTGCCCCGGACCGATGTCCTGGTATTCTCCCTGAGCGCGGAGGCAGCTCCCCCGCCGCACCCGCTCATCGAGAGCGTCAGCCTCCCGGCGACGCTGCCGCCCGACACGCCCGCTGAACGGACGACCGGTTATAACACCGGGGGGGCGATCCCGCTGATGGCCGGGCCACCTGTCGGCGACGAAACGGCAGTGCCGGTGGGATGGCCGATGCCCGTGCGCGGCCAGTCGGAGGTGCTGGCGGTGGCGTTCGAAGCTGGGGGGAAGCCCGTCGTTGGCTATTTCCAGGACGGGGCGCTGGTGGGCTATCAGCCGATAGCCGGCGGGCGGGCGTTGGGGGCGCTGGGGCTGTGGGCCGACCGTGACCGGCATCTGACCATAGCCTGGGCGGAGCAACCCGCCGACAACAGCGGCCCGGCCATCCTCCACTTGAGCAGCACGCGCGCCAAATTATCGAAGGGATCGGCCCAGGATTGATCGCCTCAGGCGCTTATGCTACACTCCCCCCAATGCCATGTCCGGTCATCATGCAGCCACGGCAACCCGCGGGTGGCGTCAGGAGCAGCCCGAATGGACCACTACGAAGACAAACATGTGCTCGTCGTCGGCTCGGCGGGCATTGATGTCAAAGGCCGCCCGGACTGCCCGCTCACTGCTGGCACGTCCACGCCAGGGCGGATCCGTAGCAGCGTGGGCGGCGTGGCGCGGAACATCGCCGAGAACCTGGCCCGCTTGGAAGTTCCTACCGTCCTCCTGTCGGCGGTCGGCGACGACGATTCGGGGCGGCGGGTGTTGGATCGCTGTCACGCGGCAGGCATTGACACCAGCCACGTCCTGGTCGTGCCGGAAGCGCGCACCGGTCACTACATGGCTGTCCTGACGCCAGACGGCCAGCTGGACATCGCCATCAGCGACTATGCCATCACCAGCCAGATCGGCGCGGATTATCTCAACGCCCGCAAGGCGTTATTCACCGGCGCGGCGATGGTTGTCATCGACGCCAATCTGGAAGACGGGGCGCTCAAGGCGCTGTTCCGCCTGGCCCGACGGTTTAAGGTGCCCGTCTGCGCCGATCCGACCGCGGCCTCGCTGGCTGGCCGTCTGCTGCCCTACCTGCATCGTATTTACCTGATCACGCCCAATCTGGCCGAAGCAGCCGTGTTATGTGAGGAACCGATGCCCGTCCCCGACGCTGAGCTGGCGTTGGGCGCCGCGCAAAAGCTGCTGGAGCGCGGCGTGCGCATCGCCGTGGTCACGCTGGGCGTGAACGGGCTGGTTTATGCCAGCGGGACCGACCGGGGTCACATCCCGGCCATCCGCACCGAGATCAGGGATGAAACCGGCGCGGGCGACGCGCTGACTGCGGGCGCGATCTTCGGCCTGCTCAACGAAGTGCCGCTCGACGAAGCAATGCGGCTGGGCGTCTCCGCCGCCTCGCTGACGCTGCAATCTCGGGAGACGGTCGTCCCCAACCTCAGTCTGGAACTGCTCTACGACCAGCTGGTGATCTGACTGGCCGCGCTGGCTACTGGCCGAGCAGGGACAGATTACCCTCTCCCAGGATGAACTCCAGGATCATGGTGTTGACCAGCGTTTCCACCGGGGCGCGGTCATCGGTGAACACGACCGTCGTGGGGTGGATGGGCACGATCGATTCATAGGCCAGCGCCAGCGTTTCCCGCAGCAGCGGATGCGCGTCCGGCGGCAGACCCGCCAGATTGGCGGCCAGATTATCCGCTGTTGTGGGGCGCAACGTCCCCGCCAGCACCGTGTTGAACGAATAGGGCACGTCGATGGCGTGCACCGTGGGAAATACTTCCAGCATCGTCGCCGTCATGGCGTCCACCAGGCGACGGTCGGTCGCGGCCCGCCCGACATTGATCATCACCACGCCGTCCGGCGCGAGTTTGTCCCGCACTTCCCGGAAGAATTCCACCGTGGTCAGGTGCCAGGGGATGTAGGGCACCCGGTAGGCGTCCACCGCGATCAGGTCGTAGCCGCCCTCCAGACGGGCCAGCGCATAACGCCCATCGTCCACGATCACGTGGAGATTGGGCATGGTCATGCCGAAATACCGCCGACCGGCGTCGACGATCCCCGGATCGATCTCGATGCCGTCAATCTGGATCGGGCCGTAGACCGCCGTGTGCTGCCGGGCAATGGTGCCCCCCGCCAGCCCGATCACGGCGATGCGGTCGATATTCCGCAGCCCGTAAGGCGGCGGGTTGAAGTACGGGGCAGCCAGGAACATATCCCAGGTCGCGCCGGTTTTTAACACATCCGGATGGTAGACCGAGTGAACCCCCTGCCCTTCATTCAGCAGCAGCAGGCGGGTACCCGGCGGCTGCCGCGACACCACCATCCCTTCGGCCACCTCCACCACCTGGACATAGTTGTAAGGCGTCTCCGCTTCATACACCAGGGCAGTGCCGGCCGGTGCTGGCTTGACCGGGCCGCGAATGCCCAGCACCAGCGCCCCCCCCAGCATCAACGGCATCCATCCATAACGGAGCCCCTGGCGTGGAGACAGCCGGCACAGCCCTGCCAGCGCTATGATCAGCAGCGCACCGGCGAAAACGCCGAAGGTCCAGGCGGTGCCAATCGCCGGTATCAGGACCAGCACCGGCCCAAACGTCCCCAGGATGCTGCCCAGCGTGGACAGCGCATACACCCGTCCGGCAGAACCACCAGCAGTGTCGGTATCCGCCACAACCAGCCGGACCACAAACGGCGACACACAGCCGAGCAACGTCACCGGGACGGCGAACAGAATCGCTACCGTGACGGCCACGATGCCCAGCAGGGCGATATCCAGGCTGGCGAGGGAAAAGGCGGCAATCATGATCAGCAACAGCGGGCGGACCAGCACCGGCAACAGCCCGGCGGTGAAGGAGGCCCAGGCCAGCAGACGGAAAAAAGCCTCCGGGTGAGGGGCGCGGTCGGCCAGCCACCCGCCCAGGAAATAGCCCCCTGTCAGATATAGCAGCACCAGCGTGATCACCGCCGCCCAGACCACATCCGAAGTCCCCAACGCCACGCCGATCAGGCGCGTGGTGGCCATCTCCACACCCAACGTCGTCATGCCCGCCATGAAGGCAGCCAGATACAGCCCCCAGGGGGGCAGACGACGCGAAGGGCCACTCATGCTGTTTATCCTCTGGATGGACAGGTCCGGGCCATCTGCCTGGCGATATCTGCTGCGGCCTGGCCCGGCGCATAACCTGAAGACATACCATACTCCCCCGCCCGACCGCTGGCAAACCAGAGAGGCGACCGATCAGCCCATGGCCTCCATAGACGTTGGCTGAATGGTATTCCCCTCCGCTTGCCAACTGCCAGGAATACGGCTATGGTGTACACTACACATACCCGCTATTGCTACTGACAGATCGAGCTGAGACCCTGGAGCATATTATGTTGCGCACCACCCCTATTCCACGTTTGAGCCAGATGATCATGCGGGGGCTTGTCCTGGCGCTGGGGCTAACGATGCTGGTCGGGTTAGCGTCTGCTCAGGAAGGGCCGACGACCCACCTTGTTCAGGATGGGGAAACCCTGTCCGAGATTGCCACGATGTATGGCGTCACGGCAGAGGCCATCATCGCCGCCAACGAAATCCTCGATCCGAACACGATTGAATCCGGTGTTGAGCTGCTCATCCCGGACAGCGGCGGCGGAGAATCACTCATGCTGGGAGCCACGCCCACCCCTGTTCCGGTCAGCGCCTCCACCTATACCGTCCAGCCTCGCGACACGATTTTTACCATTGCCGCTGCCCTGGGGGTTGACCCCGCCGCGCTGATCGCGGCCAACTTCGGCCCGGACGACGATCCCAATCTGCTGTTCGCCGGACAGGTGCTGGTCATTCCCGGCGCAGCGCCGCAGGAAGGCATCGGCGGCGGCGGACTGGGCGCCGATCAAACGTATGTCGTCCAGCCGCGCGATTCACTCAGCAGCATCGCCGTCGCCTTCGACGTGGCCGTCGAGTCCATCGCCTACGCCAACGGCCTGGAACGGCCTTACGTGCTCATGCCCGGCCAGGTGCTGGTCATCCCCGGTGACGCGCCTCCCTTCGGGGTCGTCCCGCCCGCTCCCGGCCAGCCCGGCTACCGGGGTCCGGCGGTCAGCCCGGCGGAGGGACAGGGCGGCGGCGGGCTGCCGGTCGGCGACACCTATGTCGTGCAGCCCCGTGACACGCTGGATACGCTCGCCCAGGTCTTCGACATCGCCGTCGAGTCGCTGATCTACGCCAACGAGCTGGAGGCCCCTTACGTGATCATGCCCGGCCAGGTGCTGGTCATCCCCGCCGGCGCGCCTCCCTATGGCGTCGTGCCGCCTTTCCCCGGCCAGCAGCTGCCGGCGGGCCTGATGGAGGGCCAGGGTGGCGGTGGCGCGGGCGGCGCTGACCTGACAGGGGTCAGTCCGCGCGGCGAGGGTGGCGTGTACATCGTCCAGGCGGGCGACACGATCCTGAGCATCGCCTTTGCCCTGGATGTCCCGCTGCTGGACTTCCTGCGGGCCAACGCGCGTCTGCTGAACGCGGTGGAGCTTGAGCCAGGCACCGAACTCGTCATTCCGTGATCGGCACATGACGGGCGCGCTCAACCGACCGGAGAAATGGCTGGTCGTCAAACTGGCTGACGTCGGCGACCTGCTGACGATCACGCCGGCCCTGGCGCGGCTGCGTCAGGCCAGGCCGGACGCTACGGTGCACGTCCTGACCACGGCCCACAGCGCTCCCCTCCTGGCCGGAACCGGGCTGGCGGATGAGGTCATCCTATTTGACAAGTTCGCCTTTGACCGGCCCGGCGAGGCCATCCGACCCTCCCGTCTGCGCGCCGGATGGAGGCTGTTCCGCCGCCTGCGTCGGGAGCGCTACGACACAGCCCTGATCCTGCACCACCTGACCACCCGCTTCGGCGCGCTCAAATACGCTGCCCTGGCGCTGTCCACTGGCGCGCCCCGTCGCCTGGGCCTGGATAACGGGCGCGGCTGGTTTCTGAATGAGCAGGTCTACGACGGCGGCTTCGGCGCGCCGCACGAAGTCGCCTGCTGGCTGCGGGTGGTTGACGCCGCCCTGGGAACTGAACCCTCCGGGCCTTACACCCCTCACGATCATCCACTACAACTGGGCATCTCGCCCGAAGACAGGGCCTGGGCTGAAAGCGCCCTTCCCCCTCATGCTGCCGGGCCACGGCTGGCCATCCACACCGGCAGCGGCGGTTACTCCAGGGCGCGACGCTGGTCAGCGGAGTCATTCGCCCGGGTCGCGGACGCTCTCCATGAGCGGCACCACGCCCAGATCGTGGTGGTCGGCGGCCCGGACGATGACGCCGAAACCGCCATCGCGGCCATGAATCACCAGCCGGTCAACCTGGTCAGCCAGACCACACTCGGTCAGTTGGGCGCTGTGCTGGCCTCCTGTGAGGCTTTCATCGGCGCGGACAGCGGCGTGATGCATCTGGCCGCGGCGGCGGGCACAAGAGTCGTCGCCATCTTCGGACCCAGCAACCCCGCTGCCTGGGCCCCCTGGACGGATCGGGCGGCGGTGGTGCGTAGCGCCCCCCTGTGCAGCCCGTGCAGCTACGTCCTGCGGACTGTCGGGCAGCGAGAGGGTTGCCCGGCGCGGACATGTATGCGTATGGTCACGCCGGAGGACGTGATCGCAGCGGTGGAGGCGCTGCTCCGCCAGGACAGCGAATCACCTTTCGCGACGGTGAAGGCGGACGCCGCCCCGACCGCCCTGACGGCGAACCGCGTCCGCATCCTCGGCGTGCCCATCGCCCCGATCACCTGGGATGACCTGAGAAACATCCTGGCCGAATGGATCGCAGGAGACCGACCCCATCAGATTTGCACGACCAATCCGGAGTTCCTGATGGTCGCCCAGCGCGACGTTCACTTCTACACCATCCTGAACCGGGCCGATCTCTGCGTGGCGGACGGGATCGGGCTGCTGTGGGCGGCGCGCTGGCTGGGGTCGCCGCTGCCAGACCGCATCACCGGCTCGGATGGGCTGCCCCTGATCGCCGGCTGGGCCGCCGAGGCAGGCTGGAAGCTGTTCCTGCTGGGGGCGGCGGAAGGGGTGGCGACCAGAGCCGCCGATATCCTGCGGGAGCGGTTTCCGGGCCTGCGGATCGTCGGTGCCTATGCTGGCAGCCCCGCCCCGGCAGAAGAGGACGCCATCGTGGCCATGGTCAACGCCAGCGGGGCGGACTTGCTGTTCGTGGCCTACGGCGCGCCCCGGCAGGATAAATGGATCGCCCGCAACCTGCCGCGCCTCCGGGTCAAAGTGGCGATGGGCATCGGCGGATCGCTGGACTTCCTCGTCGGCGTGCAAAGGCGCGCGCCCAGGGGGTGGCAGCGCCTGGGCCTGGAATGGCTGTACCGCCTGATCCGGGAACCGTGGCGCTGGAGGCGGATGACGCGCCTGCCGCGCTTCGTGCTGGCGGTCTTGCGGCGCGGCGCGCGCGGACCGGCACGGTTTGAGGGGCCAGGGAGTGAAACCGCAAAACCATTCCATATCGGATGACGAAAATGGTATACTTCTAACGGCAAACAAGAAAGGTGACTGATTTGACTCTCCCGTGCCAACATCCAGAGGATGTCGTCGAGCAGGTTCAGCCCACGATTGACCTGCTGAGCAACATGGACGAGTTGCATCCAGACGTGTTGCTCCAACACAGAATACAGCCAACTGACTATAAGGATGGTTTGGTATTTCGATCAGCCATAGAGAGCATTCGTGGCACATTCATAGCTTCTTCAACAACCAGTCGCGAAGGGCTTGTACGTAACATACTTGAGGACTTGCGAACTCAAAACCGCATAATCGATTACGAACAGAGTGGAAGCAGCAGTCGCTATGACTTCACCGTCAAAATCAAGCCGGACTATTTTGCCGCCATAGAGGTTAAAGGCGGTGAAGGTAACAGCATAAACATCTCGGAACGCCCACTGTGGGCCAAAGAATTCGGGGTCTGGAGTCACCTGGACGGTGCCATTGTAAACCAACCGGCCCATGGGGCGCACTCCGTTATCAATCGTTTGACTAACGAGCTGGTGAGGCGTCACAAGTTAGTAGATGTCTTGTTTTTCAAAGACTTACTCTGCGGAACACGAACACGCCCTTGCCCTAAATACCCAGGTCAGGAGGCCACCGCTGGCTTACATACGGCACCAGACGTGTTCTTATTTCCACAACGTATTCCCAGCGCCGATGACCCAGAGCCAGCCGTCCACACTTTAGAAACGCTGAAACTTCCAGGACTTGTTCTGGAGTTATTCGGCATACCTGCTGAACATCACAGCAGCCATGTTTGGAAAGTGCATGTGGCAGTCATTGCGGATGGAAATGGCCGACTAAAGCGCAAAGTTCAAATCTGGCACAAAGGAAGAATTGTAGACGAGAGCATTTCTCGTTCGTGGAGATCATAGGAGCAGCTGTTTTGTCTGGAAAGATGGAAGAGACTCGACAACTTCCTTTGTTTGAATACGAGGAACCGATCAAGGAATTGGATGCGAGTCTGTGGCGTGGTTCCTTCAATGGCAGAGAAAGCACGTTGCAGCAACTATCCCCCTATGTCGGCAAAATGAAATCAGGCATGGCTAAAGTGCTGATTAGCCTGTATTCAAGCCCGGGAGGTACCATACTCGATCCCTTTTCAGGATCAGGGGTCGTTCCTCTCGAAGCTGTATTGGCGAAGCGTCACGCCTTAGCCAATGATCTGAATCCTTATGCTTACACGCTTACCCGCGGAAAACTGGAAGCCCCAGGCAGCAAAAAAGCAGCAGTTCAAGCAGCCGAAAATCTTCTTGACGCAGTAGAGGAAATGGCTCCAAATATAGACCTGAGTCTCATACCTGACTGGGTACAGGAATTTTTTCATCCCGATACCCTGCGCGAGACTTATACTGCATTCCAAATATTAGAGGAAAAACAAAACTACTTTCTGACTGCTTGCCTGCTAGGCATTTTACATCACGTGCGCCCAGGCTTCCTTTCGTATCCTGCCAGCCACCTTGTCCCCTATTTGCGAAGGTCGAAATATCCCCCGGATGTCTTTCCCGAAATGTATACGTATCGCGACCTGCGCTCGCGATTGTTGGCGAAAGTCAACAGAGCCTACCGGCGTCCCATGCTCCCACTGGATTGGCAAGACCGTAAATACCAGGTGTGGCAAACGAACTCCATGAGATTGCCCATTGAGGAAGAATCCGTGGACGCAATCATCTCCAGTCCTCCTTATTTTGGCGCACTGGATTACGCCCGTGACAACAGGCTGCGTTTGTGGTTCTTAGGCTATCCGGACTGGAAACAAATAGAGGCATCATTAACAGCAAACAAAAAAGTGTATTTGCCACAAATGGCCACATGCCTGTCAGAGATGAACCGTGTATTAAAGCCCTGCGGCTATTGTGTGCTCGTACTCGGCGACGTTGAGCGCGACGGAAAAACGAGGCGAACAGCAGAAATCCTCGCGGACTTGGCAGTCCAAGTAACAGAAAGACAATTTAAGATTGAAACTATTTATGATGATCGGATTCCAGACGAACGGCGCTCGCGTAGGCGAACCAGGACAACCAAGTTCGAACGCATTCTCGTAATGCGCAAATACTAGAAATATATTAGCGGAGCAGCGACACGTACACTTCGCCCCACTGTGTCACCCTGCTTGCCTCTCCCCCATCACTTGGACGATCACCCGGCGCGAGCGCCCGCGATTGTCGAAATCCACGAAGATGATCTGCTGCCAGGTGCCCAGCAGCAGCGACCGCTCGGCAAACGGCACGGTCAGCGACGGCCCCAGCAGCGCCGCGCGGATGTGACTGTGCCCATTGCCGTCGCCCCAGCGGGCGTTGTGCGCGTAGGGCCGCCGGGGATCGGCGATCTCGTCAAACAGCCGTTGAAAATCGCGGAGCGCGCCGTCTTCGTACTCGATGGTCGTCACCGCGCAGGTCGAGCCGGGGCAGAACACCGTCACGATGCCGCCATCGAAAGCGCTCTCCTGGACGACCTGCGCCACTTCGTGGGTGATGTCGATCATCTGGGCGTTGCCGCGCGTCTGAAAGTTCAGGGTCGCCGTATGGATGCCCATCGCCTGTCTCCTTCACGGAACCGAACATGAGCCGAGTTTACCACAGGCGGGAATGGTCGCGATCTAACGCACCTCCCATCCCCAATACTTGCCGCTGATGCCCGCCCTGGTCGATGGCCCTTCCGGAATTTCGCTGGGCGCGGATGCCGCGAAGGCGGGACGGTCGGACAGGGCAGTTGGCCTCCTCGCTTGTGCAGCCACCCCTTACGAACAATAATATGGAGCTACCGCCACACCTGACCGGCATTCCCAGATACGACAGGTAAGGAACCCTGATGGTCAACACCTTCATCGAAGAACCGGCATGGGACGAGCCGCGTTGAGGGTGCATTGATGGGCATCACATCATCCAAAGGAGAAAAAGATGCCAACCGTAGGATATATCGGCCTGGGATTGATGGGCGCGTCCATGGCCCGCAACCTGATGAAAGCCGGGCATCAACTGGTGGTCCATAACCGGAGCCGGGCCATCGTCGATCAACTGGCCTCGGAGGGCGCAACCCCAGCCTTCACACCAAAAGAGGTGGCCCAGCAGGTGGAGGTGGTGTTCACCAACCTGCCGGACTCGCCGGATGTGGAAAAAGTTGTGCTGGGGCCGGACGGCATCATCGAAGGGGCCCACCAGGGCCTGATCTTCGTGGACAACAGCACCATCAAACCGGAGACCGCCCGACACATCGCGGGGGCGCTGGACCAGGTTGGCGTGCCGGCGCTGGACGCCCCGGTCAGCGGCGGCGACATCGGCGCCCGGCAGGGCACGCTGACCATCATGGTGGGCGGGCCGGAAGAGGCTTTCCGCGCCGTGCTGCCGCTCTTGGAGGCGATGGGTAAAACCATCACCTACATCGGCGAGAGTGGCGCCGGCCAGGTCTGCAAGGCGGCGAACCAGATCATGGTGGCGGCCCAGATGGCCGGCATGGCCGAGGCCCTGGTTTTGGCCCAGAAGACCGGCGTTGACCCCCGGCGGGTGGTGCAGGCCATCAGTAAGGGCGCGGCGCAGTGCTGGGCGCTGGACACCAAGCCGGAACGGATCTTCCGGCGTGAGCTGGGCCCCGGCTTCAAGGCATATATGCAGCTCAAGGACATCAACATCGTGCTGGATACCGGCCATGCCTATGGCGTGCCGCTGCCGGTGACGGCGGTGATCCAGCAGCTCTATCGGGCCATGCTGGTGGCGGGGGATGGCGAACTGGATAACAGCGCCCTCATTACCGTCTACGAGGCCCTGGCCGGGACGACAGTGGGCGGATGAACTCCCCCTCTGGCTGGAGCGTGCGGCGGCGCCCCCTCCTCCGTGTCTCGAACCGGACATCTCCGTCCCCTGTCCGTGAGCTGGCGGTGCCCGATTGTTGGCTCGCCACGGATTGTTGTACAATGACGCCATTACACGCGCCGGACGTATGATATTGGGTGTGGCCTCATGTCCCAGGATCAAGCCCTTCAGTTTCTGCAACAAGGCATCGCCGCGGCCAAAGCCAAACAAAATGAGCAGGCGCGGCAGCTCCTGCAAAACGCCATCCGCCTCGATCCCGGCAATGAAACCGCCTGGCTGTGGTTGAGCAGCGTGGCCAAGGACCGGCAGGAGCGCATCTTCTGCCTGAAGCAACTCTTGCAGATCAACCCCAAGAACGAGATGGCGATCAAGGGGCTACTCGCGCTGGGCGTCGCCGCCGAGCCAGCGGCAGCCGCCCGGCCGGCCAGCGCCGTTCCCCAACCCTCGGCTGAGCAGATCGCGGCGGCCCAGGCCGCCATCGATCCCCTCGTGCAGCGGCTGATGACCACGGAGGACCCTTACGCCCACCTCGCCTGGACGCATAAAACCCGCAACCGCGCCGGGGAACGCGCCGCCACCCTGTTTAAGCTGGGGGTCCGCCTGGCCCCGGTCGTGCTGCTGCTCTGCCTGCTGACGCCAGTGGCCATTTTCATCAGCACCAACCCCAACGCCATTGCTCTCGCGCCAACCTGGACGCCCAGCTACACCCCCACGGCGACCTCGACACCCACGCCGGGCTTCACTCCGACGCCCTCGCCCACCCCCCTGCTGACGTACACACCCAGCC
>DAOTXK010000138.1:0-18277 GCA_034435395.1 Anaerolineae bacterium
AGCTGGAAGAGCCACCAACCTGGATCGTGGTCAACCAGCTGGCCAGCCGCCCCGGTACGGCGGAGCTGTCCCAGAACATCACAGAGGCGTTTGGGCTGGACATGACGGCCCGACTGCCCCTGTCCCTGGCGCTCCTGCAAATGGGCAGTCAGGGCATCTTCGTGCAACAACACCCGGATGACCCCTGGAGCGTCGGCGTCAGCCAGTTGGCGGACCGCATCCTGGCGATGAGCGTGTAAGGGTGGACCCGACCGGCAAACGCTTAAGGCGCAGCCGCCTGTAGTCCGCCTGGATTCATCACAAGACCCCCACCGCACCGCTGGCGATAGGGGTCGGGACGGGTCACCGGGCTGGACGGCGGCACGCGCCCAGTCCGCCGACCATGCGGAGACAGGCCGATCTCAGCCGGTGATCGGGGCGATGTTCACATCCCCGCTGGCGATCACCAGATCAGCCGCGACCCAGCCGATCACGCCGCCGTAGTTGATCATCAGCCAGCTACCACCGCCGTTGCGGCCCACCAGCTCCGCCTGCGCCCGCCAGGGGAAGGTGTTTATCACCGCGCCGTGCGTGCCGGGCGCATTACGCATGCGGACGTTGTACTGGGCCACCACGATCAGGCCAGTTGGGGAGCCGCTGCTCGCCGGCGCGCTGGGGGCCGGGGCCGCGCCACCGACGGCTTCGCTTACCGGCACGGCGTTGATGTCCCCGCCTTCGTAGCGGGCATATCGCGCCGCGATCCACCCCTGCCCGCTGCCAAAATCGACCAGCCACCAGGAGCCGTCCCCATTGCGGCCCAGGATCGGATAGCGACCGCCGCCCATCACCTGCGACAGCCGCGCCGCGCTGATCGACGGGGCCTGGCGCACATTCAAGCGCCCCACCGTCGGGATGGCAATCGGTCCGGTCGGAGCCGCCAGAGCAACCGTTCCGCCAGCGGGCGCTGCCGGAGCCGCCCCCCCGCTCTTGTAACCGGCGATCAGTCCCCGCGCCAGGTCGAGATAAAAACTGCCGTAAGCCTGGCTCGGCTCGATGTGGCTGTTCTCGAAATACTCGTTCCAACTGGTGATGACGATCAGGTGGGGATTGGCCGCCGCCGCGCCGCTGAAGCTGGCCCGGAGGAAAGCGCCATTATTGCGGGCGGTGGCAAACCCGGCCCCGCCGCGCCCCATGCGGGTGTCATCCCAGCCGGGCATGGCCGTCGCCGCGAAGTAAGCGCCCGCCTGCTGCGCCCGTTGCGCCCAGGTGGCAGCGGTTTGGGCTGGATTCCCGCTCCAGGCGATGTTATAGAGGTGCAGCCCGTCGAACGTCGGCAGGTAGTCCAGGGCCGACGCGCCCTCGGCTATCCAGATCGTATCATGGCTCGGATCGACCTGAGCGCGGATGTCGGCCCACTGGGCCAGGGAGAAGCGTCCCTGATTCCAGAAGAAGATCACCGGTTTGCCCTGGTAGCGAAAATACGCCGGGTGATGAATCCGGTTGGCGATCAGGTCCCGCATGGTGAGCAGGATGGAATCAAAGGTGCTGTTAAATCCCGCGCCCAGGTCCACGTCCACCGCCACGCGGAACCCCTGCGCCGCCGCCTGATCCATCAGGCTCGCCAGAATGCTCGAATTGATGCCGCTCTCCGGCCCGTACCAGTCCATCACAAAGGCGTCAATTCCGGCGGACTGCGCCTGGCTGATCTGCCGGGCCATCGCCCCCCGGTCGGACGAGCTGTACGGCTCCGCCGGATGGTCGACCAGGCGGCCATCGCCCCACGACGCGCCGTCAAACCAGCCGTAATAAAACGCCAGCACCACGCGCTCGCCCTGGGCCTCGGCCACGCCTCCCACGCCGGCAATGCCCAGGGTGGACAACAACGCCAATACCAACACCACATATACCCGCTTACGCATGACATAAACCCCTCAACTATCGGCCAACAATACCAACAGCGTAAGACGGGCGGACAAACGCCTCAATAGGACAATTGTCCGCCCCCTTACGCGGCAGTTAGCCTCCGGCTGCACGTCTGTGGTTGCAGAATGGGTTGTTGGAGAGTCAGATGGTCAGCGGGTGATGGTCACCTTGTGCAGGGTGCGGGGATGGTCCACGTCGTACCCCTTGGCCAGGCTCAGGCCAAAGGCCAGCAACTGGCCGGGGATCACGGCCACGATCGGCGACAGCCACTCCGGGATTTCCGGTATCATCAACCGGGTATGCGCCAGTTGCAGCGCTTCCTCGCTGTTCCCGATCACGATCAACTCGGCCCGCCGCTCCCGCAGGTCACGGAGAAGCTCGACCATATCCTCCAGCACCACGCCCGCCGGCGCGATTGCCAGCACGGGGAATCCTTCCTCCACCTGGGCGATGGGGCCGTGCCGGAAGTCTGCCGAACTATACGGCGTGGCCACGATGTAGGTCAATTCCTTCAGTTTGAGGGCCGTTTCAAAGGCCGTGGCGTAGTTGAAGCCGCGCCCCAGCGTGACGCAGTACGTCATGTAACGATAGCGCTCCGCCTGGGCGGGTACCCCGGCGCTCAGCGCCAGGGTGTGGGCCACCCAATCCGGCAGGCGGGACAGTTGCTCGCTGAGCCGCGAATCCCCGGCCAGATGCGCCGCCAGCAGGGCCATCACGGCCAGCTGGGCGGTGAAGGTTTTGGTCGCCGCCAGGCTGCGCTCGTCCCCGGCGTGCAGCGGGATGACGTACTCGGCGGTCCGGGCCAGCAATGACTGGGGATCATTGGTCACGCCCAGCGTGATCGCGCCCTGCTCCCGCGCCCGCCGCACGACCTCGCACACATCCTGGCCCTGCCCGCTCTGCGAGATGCCAATGACCAGCGCCCCGCCAACCTTCGGCAGGCGACCGTAATAGGTGGTGATCGACGGCGCGGCCAGCGCGACCGGCAACCCCGCCAGCGCGCCCAGGACGTATTTGCCATAGACCGCCGCGTTATCGGATGAGCCGCGCGCCGCGATCAGGGCAAAAGGCGGCCCGGCCTCGCGGATAAGCGCCGCCAGGCGGGCCACTGTTTCGCTCTCCTGGGTGATCAGGCGAGTCAGCGCGTCCGGTTGCTGGTAAATCTCTTGCTCCAACAGGGTATCCGTGGTCATCCCCTTCCCCTATTCATCACGCCGGGCGTTTTCCTCCTGCTGCGCCCGCCACAGCGTTTCCAGTTCGCTGATCGCCTCGTCATCACGCTCCTGCCCCAGCCGTTCCGCCCGGCTGGAGAAGCCGCGCTTGGCCTTCTGGCGGCCTGTCACGGATCGCCCATCGTCTGGGGCCGCGCTGTGGATGAACCAGGGGATGACCGCCGTCAACAGTCCGGCGATGAAGGGCAGGAAAAAGACCAGCCCGATCAGGGGAGCCGCGTATGGCGGCACCAACGGGCCTACCTGGTTGGCCGCGACCGCGCCCAGGATGGACATGGCAATCAGCCAGAGCACGACGACTCGCCAGCTTCGCGCCAGTCGAGACATGGGCTACCTCGCCCCTTTCACCTCACACCCCCTCAGCGGACTACCGCTCCGGATAGTCCTGTTCGCGGGCCAGCAGCAGCGTCTCCAGCTCGACGATCTCGTCCGCGTTCAGGTCGTCGATCAGCCGGGCCACGCGGCTAGACTGGCGGCGTTTGGCCTTGCCTGATTCGCGCCTGGATTCTGCCCCGGCTCCCCGCTGTATCTGGCCGACGGCTTCCCACCCCGCCACTGTGGCCCCCACCCCGATCGCGGCCATCAGCACGACGAAAATCGCCGCCCCCAACGCATCCGGCTCCGCCGCGATCATAAACACGGTCGACAGGATGGTCACCGCCACCCAAACGACCATCGTGGTAATCGCCGCCCAGAATGGCGTTTGTTCAAGCATGGTTCCCTCCCAACCCTCTGATCAGCGCACGCCGCGCAGCCCTCAGGCGGTCAGCGCTGCGGGTAGACCTGTTCATCGTCGCGGGCCGTCAGCAGCGTCTCCAGCTCGACGATCTCGTCCGCGTCCAGTTCCTCGATCAGGTCCGCGACCCGCCCCGACTCCCGACGCTTGGCCTTGCCAGCACGGCCGGCAACCGACGGGTCCCCGGTCATCATCTGACCTGCCCCTCCCCAGATGCGTGAGGTCGAGTATCCCGCCGCGCCGACCAAAGACAGCACGATCACCGCCACCATCGCCAACCCCTCAAGGGGGATATCCCTGCCAACAATGGCCAGGGCAGCCGTGATCGCCATCAGGATCACCGTCAGCGCCGTCCAGACGACCACCGTCGCCCACAATCTATCCCGGTCATGCATGCCGCTCCTCCCTCGATCTAACGACAAACATCCTCGTCGCGGGCCGCCAGCAACGTCTCCAGTTCGACGATTTCGTCCTCGTTCAGGTCTTCCAGCAGCCGCCCGATCCGGCTCCGGCCAACCCGCTTCGTTTTCCAGGTCTGCCGATCGGTTTCCGGCGAAAAGACGACCCCGCCCCGCGCCTTATCCCATAGGTGGAAATGCCCGCCGCCAGCGAGCAGACCAGCGCCATAGCGAACACCACATCAGCGGACAGGCTGGATGCTCGGCTGCCGTCAAATACCACCAGCACTCCCATGATCACCATATAGGCCACCCAGATGACCACCGTGGCCCATAGCCGGTCACGCTCACGCCTGGATGCATCCTCCAGAATGAAACCCCCGAAGCTGGGACGGCATCCTGCCTGGCTGACTGCCCCGTCTATTCTAATTGATGAATCGCCGCCGCCACAACCGGTTATTCCCCGCCCCTGGTGCCGCCCCGACACCACCGATACTGGCGCGCTTTTCCCCGGATCGCGTCCGCTGCTACAATATACGCACAGACTGAGGGTCGGGTTGCAAGCCAAGGACGGCCCCGGTGTTTGCATCTGACGACGATTTACTCCAGGAAGCCCATCGCCTGCTCCGGGCCGGGGATAAGGACCGGGCGCTGGCCCTTGCCAAGGCAGTCCTGGTCGAGGACCGGTCCAATGTGAATGCCTGGCTGGTGGCGGCCCTGGCCGCCCCTGACCACGATGAGGCGCGCGTCGCCCTCCAGGTCGTGCTCAAGTTGCAGCCCGATCACGCCCAGGCCCGCGCCCTGCTGGCCCGTCTGGATGCTGCCGCGCCGTCTTCCGCCCCCTCGGCCAGCGCCACCCAGGATGATGCCATAGCCGGGCGGCGGCCCGCCCCCCGCGTAAATGAAAAACGTTCGCGGCGGAGCGGCTGCATCGGGCGGCGGAACCTGGTCACCCTCGCCATCATTGGGCTGAGCCTGGCCGTCATCAGCGGGGGTGCGATGGCCTTCATCTGGAGCCTGACCGGCAACCCGGCGCTCGAACAGATCGACCAGAATCTGCCGGTATTGGGTCGCCCGTATCCGACGGCCCGTCCCCACGAGGCCGGGGATGGGGCCAGACCTATCGCCCATGACAGCCAGATCAGGGACTCCATCAACGACGGCGAGGTCCAGCGGTTCCGCTTCCAGGGCCGCCACGGCACAGAGGTCTTCATCGGCCTGGGCCTGATAGCCGTCCCCAGCGACGCGGACACCACCGGAGCCATGGAGCTGTTTGATCCGGACGGCTACCGCGTTGTCCGCAGCGCCCCGGACGCCGCCGACTTCGACCTGCCCGCCCTGCCCGTGCTGGATACCGGCAACGTCTCGATCATCCAGACGACGCTGGACCGGGACGGTCTATGGGAACTGCGCCTGATCGGGCGCGCCGGCCGGAGCGCGGGCGCTTACTTCCTGTTGATGCAGTGTTATCCGGAAGACGGCTGTCGCCCGCCGCTGCGCTCGCCCTGAGGGTATGGCGTACCGGCTCTCGCCAAAGGAGGTCGTCACTTGGCCACACTGATCATCCTGAATCCGCATGCCGGGGGCGGACGCGCGGGCCGGCTCTGGAACCGGCTGGAGCCGCTGCTGTGGCAGGTCCTGGGCGATCTGGTCATCGCCGTCACCCAACACCCGGAGGAAGTCGCCGCGCATCTGGGCGAGGCCGTCAACCTGGGCCTGGAACGGGTGATCGTCGTCGGCGGGGATGGCACCAATCACGTCATGGTCAACGCCCTGGCCGAGCTGGCCAGGAGCCACCCAGGCGCACCACTCCCGGCTTTCGGGACGCTGCCCGTCGGCACCGGGCGTGACTGGGCGCGGACTGTAGGGATTCCCCTGCGGGCGGAAGAAGCCGTTCGCTGGCTGGCGACGGCCCAGGCCGCGCCGGTGGATGTGGGCCGCCTGACCAGCGGCTCGGCCACGGTCTATTTCTTGAATGTCGCCAGCGCCGGGATCAGCGGCGAGATTGATGCGCACGTCAACGCCATCCAGCGCCGCCGTCCCTGGACTTTCCTGACCCAGACGGTGCGGGCGCTGATGAGCTACGCCCCCAGACCGCTTCGGGTGTATCTGGACGGCCAACCCTGGTACGAGGGGACGGCCTTCGTGGTGGCCGTGGCCAACGGCCGCAACTTCGGCCACGGCATGTTGATCGCGCCGGAGGCGGCCATTAACGACGGCCTGTTTGACGTGATACTGGCGGAAGGAATGGCCCGGACCACCGCCTTAAGGGCGCTGCCGTCGCTCTACAACGGCACACACCTGCGCCGCGCCGATGTGCATCATGCCCGCGCCGCCGAGGTGCGCATCGAACCGGACGAGGGCACGCTCGACCTGGACCTGGACGGCGAGTACGACACCGGACAGACCCTGGAGTTCGCCATCGAGCCGGGCCTGCTGCCCATGCTCCAGCACCCGGCTCCTTAACACAGGTATGGGCGGCAGCCGTACTGATCGATCAACACATGGCAGAGCTGCGGGCGGCTGTCCGGCAGTCCCTTGAGCCGCTGATACAGGTCCATGAACCCGTGTGGCTTGACGAGGAAAACATCACAGCCGCTGTCAAAGGCGCGGGCGATCATGGCTGGCTCATCCCACATCGACGCCACCAGCAACAGCGCTTCCGGCAGCAAGTCCCGCAACTGCGCGATCAGGTCCAGGCCGGAGATATCCGGCAGTTGAATATCGGTGGCTACCAGGGTGAGCTGGGGCGTCTCGCGGGCGATGCGCAGCGCCTCTTCGCCGGTAGAGGCCCCCTGCACCTCAAAACCGGCCAGCGTAATCAGGCGCACCAGAAAGTCCTGGTTGGCAGGTTCGTCCTCGATCACCAGGGCGCATAACGCTGCCATAGGCTCTCACACCGTCGCCGTAGCCATGTCGGTGCTGTATCTGTCGAACAAGGCGATCAAATCACTCACCGGCAGCGGTTTTGCCAGATAATCGGCGAAGCCCGCCGCCAGGCACCGTTCGCGGTCGCCCAGCATCGCATAGGCCGTCACCGCGACCATCGGCACGTTGACGCCTCGCTCCCGCAGGGCGCTTATCAGATCAAGGCCAGTCATCACCCCGCCGAGTTGAATATCGATCAAGATCAGATCGGGCGTGTCCTCCACCAGGGCGTCCAAGGCGTCTTCGCCGGCGGCATAACCGTCCACCTCGTGCCGCCCCAGACGGGCCACACGGCGCACCAGCGCCAGGTTGGCAGGGTTATCCTCCACATAAACGATCCGCAAGCGCTTCCTCTCCTATCCTATTCGTCCCAGGGCCGATCAGGCCGCGGGTAAGGCGGCTTTATCGGCGTCAACCGGTTCTTCAGTCCTGGCCCGCGGCAACGTGAAATAAAAGGTGCTCCCTTTGCCGACTTCGCTCTCCACCCAGATGCGCCCCTTCATCAACCGCACCAAGTGCCGCGAGATCGACAATCCCAGGCCGGAACCAGTATTTTGCCGCCCTCTGCCCGCCCGACCTTGCCGGAACTCCTCAAAGATCAGCTCCAACTCATCCTGATGGATGCCTTCGCCAGTATCCGCCACGCTGATGGTCACCTCGCCGTCGTCGACGGTCAGGCCCAGGGTGATCGCCCCCTGGTCGGTGAACTTGGCGGCGTTGCTGTACAGATTGAGCAAGACCTGGCGCACACGGTTCGGGTCCGCCCAGACTTTGGGCAATTCAGTCGGCAGGCTCTTCTTCAGCTGAATCGGCTTATCGCCGATCAGGCCGGTCGCCGTGGTCAGCGTGGCGCGGAAGATCGGCTCCAGGTCGACCACCTCCTGCTGCACGTCCAGCTTGCCGACATCCACGCGGGAGAGGTCCAGGATGTCGTTGATCACGTGCAGCAACTGCGCGCCGCTGGTGTGAATCTGTTCCAGGTCATGGTGGTATGCCGGGGGGAGTTCCACCCCGTCGTACATCTCCGGGAACTTCAGCATCGTCTCGCTGAAGCCGATCACGGCATTCAGCGGCGTGCGCAGCTCGTGGCTCATATTGGCCAGGAACTGCCCCCGGAAGTTTTTGGCTTCCTCAGCTGCCTGCCGCGCCCGCTCCAGTTCGATGTTGGTGTGCTCCAGGTTGGTGTTCGCCTGTTCCAGGTCCGTGTTAGCCTGCTCCAGGTTTTCCGCCAGGATTTGCGCCCGTGCCAGGGCTTTCTTCAACTGCTCCCGGCTTTCATGCAACTCGAGCTTTCGCTCCCGCTCGCGCCGGTAGCTGCTGAGCGCCCACTCCGCGATGGCGTACAAATCGCCCGTGATCTGCACCGCCCACAACGCGCCCAGCAGCGTCAGGATCAGCGCCGCCCACTGATGATGCCCGACGGACACATACCCATCATGCAGGGCCGGACCGCCGATGGTCACCAGAAGGGCAACCAGCAACAGGCGTGGCAACACGCGTGGCCGCAGCAGCAGGCCGACTACAAATACCAGCAGCGCGAAGGTATAGGGCACCGTGTCCCGCATCGGCCCCGGATCGGTGTACAGCAGGAACCCGATAGCCAGGATGATACCCCCTGTATAACTCCAAACCCCCCGGTCGTACTGGCCCCGCTGCAAAAACAGGCGGGTGAGCAGGCTGCCCAGCAGGATCGCCGCCGAAGCCTCAAACCACATCGCCATACTGGCCAGCGACAACCTTCCCAGGAACAACGCCATCAACAACGCCCAGAACGCGGCCACGGTCGCGCAAAAGGTCACCCGCCACAGCAGTGCCAGGCGTTCGGTGCGGACTTCCTGGGCAAAATCGGGGTCTGAGTAACTGGAAACGATGTTTGTCTCGCTCATCGGCAGCCAGCCAGTGACTTATCACGCCTGAACGGTCTCAATCCATTTTAACGCAAAGTTAATGATTTGTGGGATTAAAAAAGGTTTGTAAATCGTTACAAACTGACAGCCGCCTTAAGCAAACGGCACGCATGAGCAGCATTTCCCGGACCCGACGGCGCGTTTTCCGTCGGGGCGGGCGTTCTCGCCGCAGGAAGGTTAATGCCCCCGGCCAGAACTGGAGAAATCCGCTGAAGAGGCTCGCGGGAGCCAATCACGGCCCTGTCAACGAGCCTTATTAGCGGATTTTGCGCCCCCGGGGCCCGGTTTTGAACCCGTCGCCTCAACGCCTGGGGCCTGCACCCCGATTGCCGTGTCGAGCGCCGTCAGTTCAACCTCTCAAAGATGCCCGCCGCCCCCATGCCGCCGCCGATGCACATGGTCACCATGCCCAGTCGGCTGCCGCGCCGCCGCATCTCGTGCAGCAGCTGGACGGTCAGCTTGGCCCCGGTCGCCCCCAGAGGATGCCCCAGCGCGATGGCCCCGCCGTTCACATTGACGATTTCCGGGTTAAGCCCTAATTCGCGGATGACGGCCACGCTCTGAGAGGCAAAGGCTTCGTTCAACTCGATCAGATCGATGTCCTCCAGCTTGAGGCCCACCCGTCTCAACATCCGCGGCACCGCCGCCACCGGCCCGATGCCCATGATCTCCGGGCGGACGCCCACCACATTAAAGCCTACAAAACGCGCGATGGGCTGAAGGCCGAGTCTGGCCGCCGTCGACGTTTCCATCACCACCACGCCCGCCGCCCCGTCGCTCAGCGGGGAAGAGTTGCCCGCTGTGACCGTGCCGCCCTCTTTGAAGGCCGGCTTGAGCGCCGCCAGCGCTTCGACCGAGGTATCCGGCCTCAGATGCTCGTCTCTATCCAGCACGACCTGCTGGCGCACCAGCTCCCTGTCGGCGGTGACCGACACCTCCTCGAATGCCCAGGGGACGATCTCCTCGGCGAACTTGCCGGCCGCCTGGGCAGCGGCGGCTTTCATATGGCTGTGATAGGCAAATTCGTCCTGCGCCTGCCGGGTGACTTCAAATTGCTCGGCCACCCGCTCCGCCGTCAGCCCCATGCTCATGTACGTCTCCGGTTTATGCTCCGCCAGCCACAGGTTGGGACTGAGCCGGAAACCCGTCATCGGCACCAGGCTCATCGACTCCACGCCCCCGGCGATGATGATGTCCGCCCCATTGGCGATGATGCGCTCGGCGGCGAGCGCGATGGCCTGCAGGCCGCTGGAGCAGAAGCGGTTGACCGTTTGCGCCGGGACTTCCACCGGCAGGCCAGCCAGCGCCGCCACCGGACGGGCCACATTCAGCCCCTGCGATCCTTCCGGAAAGGCACAGCCCAGCACCACATCATCGATCTGCGCCGGGTCCAGCCGGTCCCCGGTCTGGCGCAGCAGTTCTCGGATCACCGTCGCCGCCATGTCATCCGGGCGGGCATTGCGGGTCGCACCTTTTTTGGCCCGCCCCACCGCCGTCCGCGTCATCGCCACAATCACCGCTTCTCGCATGTGCACGCTCCTCATCTGACCACTCAACCGCCCGCCAGGAAAGCGGCGCGCCAGGCTCCTTACCCGCCTGGTGATTCGCCCCAGCCGCCGCGCCCCCGGCGGGTCAGCCATATGACTCCGCGACCGCCCTGAACCCGGCCCAAAATGCCGCCTTGCCGCCGTGCGAAGGATGCCGCACGTTGACGTGATCGACCGCCATCGCCGTCAGCGTCCGGGCAGCGCTGTTGCCCACCGCGATCACCGTCTCCGGCGCAAATATCGCCAGGATGTCTGCCAGATAACGCCGCCCCACCGCCAGCTCGTCGGCGCGCGGGGGGCGGTTGGAAAGCGGCCGGCCCTTCTTATGGGGGTGGAACGGGTAGGCGCTGAAGATCAGCGGCACCAGCCCTGTTTCGGCGATGGCCCCCCAGACGATGGTCGCGCTCGGCTCCTTACGCAGCCCGCCAAACTCACCGCTATCCCGGTATCCCGCCGCCGCCCCCAGCACCGGCACGCCATCCGGCGGATTCAGCATGAGGTGGTCGCTGGTGAAGGGCACGCCGGAGCGGCGGCAGCCCTGGTAACCGGGGGCCTCGCCCACCAGCAACACCTTTGGCCGGAGCACCATCATCTGCCCCAGGTAAAGGCGGAAGTTGTCGCGCCGGATGGCATTAAACGGGTTGCCGTCCGCATACTGGTTGAAGGCGTCCTCGGCCACGTCCTCCGCCGCCAGCGCGGCCACCAATTGGTCCAGTCGGTTGGCCATAGCCGTCGATTATTCGCTAATTCCGCAGCGGTTTGTTGTTTTGCAGCATGTACCAGATGCGCTCCTGCGTCTTCGGCTCGCCGCACAGGCTGACGAACGCCTCCCGCTCCAGGTCCAGGATGTACTGCTCCGGCACCCAGCCGGGCGCGCTGAGGTCGCCGCCGGTCATCACGAAGGCCAGCTTGTTGGCAATCTTGGCGTCGTGTTCGGTGGCGTAGCCGCCCTCCCGCAACTGGGCGATCGCCAGCCGCAGCGCCGCCAGCGCGTCCCGTCCCGCCGCCCAGATCTGCTGGGGCGGCAGCGGCGTGAATCCACCGGCGATCATTTCCAGCGCCGTGTGTTTGGCCTCCGCCAGATGGTGATCACGGTTCATAACGATACGGTCCGCCGGGCCGAGGAAACCCATCTCGCGGGCCTGTTGGGCGCTCTCGGAGACCCTGGCCAGCCCGATCTGCTCAAACGCTTTCTGCAGGTGGGGCAGCACGTCAGCATTAGGGACCGCCATCACCGGGTTGACCACGCGGCGCAGCATTTCCTTGGTACCCGTCCAGGCCGGGATCAGGCCGACGCCGAATTCCACCAGCCCGATGTACAACTCCGCGTGGGCCACGATGCGCGATCCGGCCATGGTGAACTCCGCCCCGCCGCCCAACGCCATGCCATGGGGCGCGGTCACGATCGGCTTGGGGAAGTGGCGCATGGTCTGGAACAGCCGCTGGCCCTCCCGAACCACCTCATGCAGCCGATCCCACTCCCCCTGCTGGGCCAGCATGGCGATCAGAAAGATGTTGGCCCCGGCGGAGAAGTGCTCCCCCTGGTTGGCGACCACCATCGCCTCGAAGTCGGTCTTCAGGTAATCCAGCCCCTTATAGGCCATCCGGACGATGTCTTCGTCCAGGGCGTTAACCTTGGTGTGAAACTCCAGCAGCAGCACGCCATCGCCCAGGTCGATCAGGTGCGCGCCAGGATTCTGGTCCACCGTCCGGCCCTCGGCCTTCAGGTCCGCGATGACGAAGGCCCGTCTGTCGGCGGGCATATCGACGTAACCCCGGCGCGCCGGGTCGTAGTAGCCGGTCACGACGCCGTGCGCGTTGCGGCGGTAGAAGGTCTCGTGCCCGGACTCGACCATCTCCTTGACCCACGCAGCCACCGGGTAGCCGTCCGCCTCCAGGCGCGGGATCGACTCCCGGACTCCAATGGCGTCCCAGATTTCGAATGGGCCAAGCTCGTGGTTGAAGCCCCACCTGTTGGCGCTGTCCATGCTCACGATGTCGTCGGCGATCACGCCGTACATCCTGGCGGCGTAGGAGAGATAAAAGGCGTGCAGCGCCCACAAGAACTGGCCCGCCCGGTCCGTCTCGTGGATCAGGGCCTTGATGCGCGCCCCGGTATCCTCGATCTTGCGGTGCTGACCCACGCTCTCGAAGCGCACTTTCGCCGGCGGCTCGTACTGGAAGGTCTCCAGGTTTAAGGCCCAGAACTGCCGCTCGCCCTCAACAAACATTTTTTTGTAAAAACCCTGGTCGGCCTTATTGCCCAGCCAGCCTTCGTCCAGCAGCTTCTTCACCACACTGACCAGCCGGGGGTGCCTGAGCACCTCGCGGTCGGGGTCATCGGCGATGGCCGGGTACAGGTTCTCGCTGACATGGGCCAGCACGTCGTTGCCCACCAGGTCGTTGAGCCGGAAGGTGGCCGTTTTGGGCCGCCCGATCAAGGGGCCGGTCAGGTTGTCCACTTCCAGCACGGTGTAGCCGTGATCCAGGGCGTAGCCCATGGTGTAACTGCCCACCAGGCTGATGAACCGATTGGCGATGAAGTTGGGGGTATCCTTGCACACCACCACGCCCTTGCCGAGGACGTTCGTGCCATATTCAACCATGAAGTCCACCAGCGCCGGATCGGTTTGCGTGTGGGGGATCACTTCCAACAGCTTGAGGTAACGCGGCGGGTTGAAGAAGTGCGTGCCCAGGAAGTGCCGCTGGAAGTCCTCGCTCCGCCCGTCGGCGATGGCGTGGATGCTCAGGCCGGAGGTGTTGGTGCTGACGATGGCCTCCGGCTGGCGGACCGCCTCCAGTTTCTCCATCAGGTTTTGTTTGATGTCCAGCCGCTCGACCACCACTTCGATGATCCAGTCGGCATCTTCCAGCCGACCGAGGTCGTCCTCCAGATTACCGGGCGTGATCAGCGCCCGATCCGCCGGGTGGTACAGCTGCGCCGGGCGGCTCTGGCCCATGGCCTCGATGTTTTTGAGCACGAGGGCGTTCCGTTTTTCGGGCGGATCGCCTGGCTGGGTATCCCTGGCCGGGATGTCCAGCAGGATCACCTGGACCCCCACCCCGGCCAGCAGCGCCGCGATGCCGCTCCCCATGGTGCCCGACCCGATGACACCAGCCTTACGAATCCTGTCAATCATATGTTCCCTCTTCTGCCCAACCCTCCTGCCGGGATGAGGCGCGCCTCACCTTTAGTTCAGCTCACGGCTGCTGTAGTCCAGAATGCGGCGGGCGACGATCAGCAGGTTGATCTGCCCCGTGCCCTCGTAGATATCGTTGATCCTGGCGTCCCGCATCCACTTCTCGACCAGCCACTCGCGGCTGTAGCCCATCAAACCCAGCAACTCGACCGCCTTCTGGGTGACCCAGGTCACCGCTTTGCCCGCTTTGGCCTTGGCCATGGATGCTTCCAGGCTGTTGCGCTGGCCGTGGTCGAGCATGCTGACGGCCCGCAGCGTCAACAGGTAGGCGGCCTTGAGCTGAGCTTCCATCTCCAGCACGTCGCGCTGTATGGCCGTCAGCGTGTGGCGCGGCTTATCATAGGGAATCTCGACGCCCTCTTTTTTCAGCGTCGCCTTGACGAATTCCAGCGCCGCCCGGCCCACCCCCAGCGCGCTGGCCGCCACCAGCGGCCGGGAGGCGTCAAACGTCGCCATCGCGCCCTTAAAGCCCTCGCGGCTGCCCTCTTTTTGCACCTCCGGATCGCCCAGGATGTTGTCAAAGGGGATGCGCGCATCCTGGAAACTGATCGACACCGTGTCGCTGGCGCGGATGCCATGTTTGATCTCGGCTTTGGTGATGGTCACGCCGGGCGTCCCCGCCTCCACCACAAACGGCCGCATCCCGGCCCGCCCCGCCGATCGATCGATCGTGGCCCACACCACGCAGATGCCGTCCGACTCCTGAAGAGCCAGCCCGCCGTTAGTGATGAAAATCTTCTCGCCGTTGAGCACCCACTCGTTGGTTTCCCGGTCCAGCACCGCCGTGGTCTCGATGGCCTTGGTATCCGACCCGGCGTTGGGTTCGGTCATGGCCATCGCTCCCCACTTCGGCTCTTTGCCCTCGGCAAAGCGGCGCAGGAAGCGCTCCTTCTGCTCCGGCGTGCCCACCGCCTCGATGGCCGACCCGGCCAGCAGCGCCGACGGCAGGCAGAGATACTGCCCGGCATCGCCCCAGGAGAGGGCCTCCACCTGGAACATCATCCGCAGATAGGTGGTGCGCGGACCCTTTTTCTCCTGGTCGGGGGCGGGCGGCTCCTTCAGCCGGTCCAGCTGGCGGGCCTGCTGATCCCGCATGACGGGCCAGGTCATCTTGATGAAGTCCGCCGGGCGCTCGTGTTCGTTTTCGTCCAGGTGGCGCGACGCCGGGCGCATGATGCCCTGGGCCAATGCCTCGGCCATCTGTTTCTCCTGCCAGGCGCGCTCCGGAATTTCAAAACTGATCGCCATTTGTTCACTCCATCCCACTCACACTATCGCCAGCCCGTCGAACATGGCAAAGCCGCGCGCGTTCCGCAGCCAGCGCTCCACCGGATACTCGCGGATGAAGCCGTAGCCGCCCAGCGTCTGCACGCTGGAATCGGTCACGAACAGCGCCGCCTGGGCCGCGTATTCCCTGGCCAGGTAAGCCTCTGCCGTGGCATCCTGGCCCTGGTCCAGCTTCCAGGCCGCCTCCCAGACCATCAGTCGGGTGGCGTCCACCTCGATGGCGCATTCCGCCAGCATGAAGGCGATGGCCTGTTTGGTGGCGATGGGCACGCCGAACTGCACCCGCTGCTTGGCGTACTCGATGGCGTATTCGCAGGCGGCGCGGGCCACACCGACGGCCATCGCCGCCAGCGCCACGTGGCTGGAGTTGCGGAGCGTCTGGAAGTTGATGCCCGCCTCGCCGCCCAGCTTACCGCTCGCCTCGACGCGCACCTCGTTGAAAGACACCGGATACGTTTCCAGGGCGCGGATGCCCATCAGCTTTTCGCGCCCGCCGACCGTCACGCCGTCCATGTGGCGGTCCACGATATAACCGCCGATCGCGCCGCTCTCGCTGTCGCGGGCATAGACCAGCATCTTCTCCGCCTCCGCCGCCAGCGGCACGTTAACTTTGGCCCCGTTCAGGATGATGTCGCCGTTCCGGGCGGCAGCGGTGGTCTGCATCTGAAACGGGTCAAAGAACAGGCCCGGCTCCGCCAGCGCCGCCGTCATGGGGACAAAGGCCTCGCTGAAACGCGGCAGCAGGTCCCTTTTCTGCTCCTCTGTGCCGAAGGACAGCACCGGGTAGGCGAACAAGGCCGGCGTCAGCAACTTCATCGCCAGGGCCAGGTCGCCCCAGGCCAGTTCTTCCGCCGCCAGGACACCGGTCACCGCCTCCCGCCCGCCAAAGCCGCCGTATGCCTCCGGGATGGCCGCCGGGATCAGGCCGATCTCCCACCCGGTCTCGATCACTGCCTGGGGAAGTTCGCCCGCCTCGTCCGCCTCATGGGCGACCTTCCGCACGTCGGTTTCGGCGTAACGATGGATCGCCTCGATGAGCATCTGCTGCTCTTCTGTGGGGGTGAAAGACACCATCCAACCCGCTCCTTCCGTTAGGCTGCTAGCCGTCAGCCGATACGCTGACCTGAACGCTCTCGACGATCGCTGTAGCCCCCTGAGTCGCGGCGTCCTGATCGCTGGCTGTCGGGAGGCTCCCCCTATGAAAAGAAACCCACCCCAGACTCCCGGGCGGGCTTCCTCGGCCTAGGGAAAGATGAAGGCCCGCGCATGAAGCAGCAGCGTTGGGTCGTGGCGCAGCACCTGGAGGATGATGTCGAAGGCGCTCATCCCCTCCAGCGGCAGCTCCGACGCCAGGGCGATCAACTTCTCAACCCGCTCGTCCGTGAACTTGAGGGCCATGTGCCGGGCCTTGCTCATGGCGCTGAGGCCCCGGCCATGCTCCCTGTGCCACTGTCTGGCATACGGTTCCAGCGCCTGGCGGGATACATCCCCCCTGGCGATGGCCTCCGCCGCCACCGTGGCCGCCATATCCCCGGCAGCCATGGCCAGGTTGATCCCGCCGCCCGTCACCGGCTCCGCCTGGTGGGCCGCATCGCCGACCAGCATGATGCCGCCGTCCACGATCTGTTTGAGCGTGCCCCCCACCGGGATGCCGCCCAGCACCAACCCCAGGATCGACGCTTCCGGGAACACGCGCTCGACAAAGGCGTTCAGGTAATCCAAGGCGCTGCGGCCCTGGCGCTCCTGGGCGGCGGTGATCACCAGGCCGACGTTGGCCTTGTCCTCTCCTTTGGGGAAAACCCAGGCGTAGCCCCCCGGCGCGATCGCCTGGCCGAGGTGATACTGACACTCGCGGGGATCAGCCAGCCTGATCCCGGACAGCAGAACCTGCACCGCCGTATAATACTCGTTCAGGCGGGGCGCGGTCTTCAGGCCCGCCCAGCGCCCGACCTGCGATTCCGGGCCGTCCGCCGCGATGGTGACTTTGGCCCGCACCGCGATCGCCTCGCCCAGGCTGATCATCGTCGCGCCCCGGACACAGCCATCTTCCCGGATCACGCCTGTGACCCGCGTCATCGCCCGGACCTGCGCCCCGGCACGCACCGCCTCATGGACCAGCTCGCGGTCGAAAATCTTACGCTCCAGCACCACCGTCGGCGAAGTCGGCGGCACGCGCACCGAGTCGCCCGACGGCCCCACGATCCGGAAGGCGTCAATCCAGGCATTGATCCAGCGCTCGTCCAGCGGCAGATATGGCTCGATGAACTCGTAGCCAGCGGCTTCGGCACAGCGCACCGGCGTGCCGATCTCCTGCCGCTTCTCCACCAGCAGCACGCTCAGCCCCCGGCGCGCCCCGACTAGGGCCGCCGTCGCGCCGCCCGGCCCGCCGCCAACGACCAGCAGATCGTACTCGTCACGCAGCTTCATCACACCGCCCCCTGGCGCACGCCCATCAATTCCGCTGGCGCATCATGGAGCGCCTTCGTCGGGCACACGGGGATACACTTCAGGCATTCGGTGCACGTCTCGTGGTTCACCTCCAGATAGGCGTCGTGTAAAGTGATCGCGTCCGGCGGGCACACCGCCACACAGCATCCGCAGATGCCACAGCGGTCACGATCCACCAGAATCACGATGTGGGATTGCTTTGCCTTGTTCATTGAGGTCCCTCCCAATCGTCACGCCCGCGGGCGCGTCTCGCGCACCAGCAGCGCATTGAGGAAGATATCCGCGATCTGATCGGCAATGGCCGCCCCTGTCAGGCGTCCGGTGGGTCGGTACCAGACACTGACCCAGTTGGACGCCCCCAACAAAGTCCGGGTGAACACGCCGACATCCACCGGCCTGAACACCCCCGCCGCGATGCCTTCGGCCACCATCTGCCGGTAAAGGCCCTCAAACGAGTCGCGTTGTGCCAGATACTTCTGGGGCACCTGAGGAAGGCTGAGCGTCGTCCGCATCTCAAAGATCATCAGCGCGGCGACCGATACATTATTGGTCACGCTTAACACGTGCGCCCGGATGGCCTGGCGGAGTTTTTCTTCCGGGGATAAGACCGATTCGGCGATACAGCGCACATCCGCCATCACCTGCTCCAGACCGGATTCAAAGACGGCGATCAAAATAGCCTCTTTGCCACC
>DAOTXK010000139.1:0-5377 GCA_034435395.1 Anaerolineae bacterium
GGGGCCCCCCGGCCCATGTTGCCGGAGGCGTTCGGGCGGGTAGGCCCGGCGGAGGTGCGGGCCCGCTATGCTGTGAGCTGCCCCGACTGCGACGACCGGGAGGGCCTGGTCTACCTGGGGCAGACGGCGCGCGGCACCCCGGCCTGGATGAACCGACGGTTTGTGGAAGCCGATCTGCGCCTTGTGGTCGGCAACATCGAGCCGCACCAGTTCATGGGTTTTTCCGGCGGCGTAAAAAGCGCGGCCATCGGCCTCGCCGGACGCGACACGATCAATCGCAACCACGCCATGCTGACCGAGCCGGGCGCGCGGTTGGGGGAGTATGAAAACAATCCGCCTCGCCAGGATGTTGAGGCCATCGGGCGGATGGCCGGCGTTCACTGGGCGCTGAACGCGATCATTAACCGGCAGAAACAGATCGTGGCTGCGGTGGCGGGGCAACCCCGCGCCGTGATGGAGGCGGGCATCCCGCTGGCGCGGCAGCACTGCCAGGTGACGGTCCGTGAACCATACGACCTGGTGATCGCCTCGCCGGGTGGGTATCCCAAAGACCTGAACCTGTACCAGGCGCAGAAGGCGCTGGCCCACGCGGCCCTGATCACCAAACCCGGCGGCACCGTGATCCTGGTGGCGGCGTGCCCGGAAGGGGTGGGGAGCCGGAGTTACGAGCAGTGGATGCTGGAGAGGCCGATGGGCAGTTACCAGGAGGTGTGTGAGCGGTTCGCGCAGGAGGGTTTCCGCGTGGGGCCGCACAAGGCGTTCCTGGTGGCCCGCGATGGGTCCCGGGCGCGGGTGCTGCTGGTCTCCGAGATGGAACCGGGCCTGGTGCGCCGTCTGTTGCTGACCCCGGTGGCGAGTCTGGAAGAAGCGCTGTCCCTGGCGCTGGCGGACCTGCCAGCGGAGGCGCGCTTGGCCATCCTGCCAGCGGCCAGCGCCACCGTGCCGGTGCTGCGCGACACCGCGATGGCTGAATAAGGCCCTGGCCCCTGTTTCCAAGGAGGAGGAAGGTTCCCATCGCCGGAAGGCGGGAAAAGCAGACCTCGTCCGGCGCGAGCAGCGATTGGCGGCGGCGACAATACATTTTTTTCGCCGCAGGAGGCCCCACAGTCGAGCTGGATAGCTGGCGAGGGTCGATGCGGTTCACCCCCACGAGAGGAGGGACATCGTAGCGGCGAGCGACCAGCGGCGAGCAACCAGCGGCGAGCGACCAGCGGCAAGCGGTTCATCCCCACGGGAGGGGAGAGCTGTTATCCTTCCGTCCCATTACAGCACAAATATTCTATTTTGGCAGTTTGAATCTGCAAACAAAACGGGGCGGCGTCCTGGGCGGTGGATGTCTGATCTGGCCACCAAGGCCACCATGATCACCAGGGTTCCCAAAATAAGAATAAGGTAGCAGGAAAAACGGTGTTTCCGTCGAAAATGAATCACCGCAGGCGGCTATCGGTTGGATATCCGATCGGGGGACGCTATAATCGCGCGCTGTTAGCCAGCGCTTCTGATGTGAACATGCCGAATCAGGCCCTTTTCCCCAGCGGGGCAACGCTTTTTAGTCTGGAAAAAAGTCCAGAAGAGCCTCCGGGGCTATATGCCGCCGGGATCAGGCTGCCGGAGTTGAGGCATCCCCGTCTGGCAATCGACGCGGGAGCTGATGTTCCTCTGGGGCACCGGCTGGGGCCAGACATCCGTGACGCCATAGGTCGATGGAGGAGGTCGTCTTGATTCACGAGATCCGTTACACCGCATTAAAAATCAGCCGCCGGCTTGAGCTGATCGCGCCGCTGGTGTACCGTCGCCAGGCGGCGCTCCCTCCCTTTCAGGTGAAGACACTGTCCAGCCCCATGGAGACTCCCCCCATCGGCCCTGAGGTCGATGACGGCAGCTGGGGGGTGGTCCAGCCGGAGTCCTACTGGGGCGGCTGGTTCATCGATTTTGTGCTGCGGGGGGAGTTTCAGGTTCCCCCGGACTGGCCCGCCGATGGGCCGGTGGCGCTCTTCCTGCCCCTGGGCAAGCTGGGGGACTTCAGCCACCCGGAGGCGCTGGCCTATATCGATGGCGAGCCATACGCCGCCTGCGACCGCCATCACCAGGAGATCATCCTGCCGGGGCGGTGGCGGGATGGGAAGGCCCATCGACTGGCCCTGCATGGCTGGACCGGTCGCGGCCATCCGGATGCGGCGCTCCCCTATATGGGCACCCCCGCCGTGGTGCAGATCGACCAGCCGACCCGCGACTTTGTCGCTGCCGTCCGGGTGGCGCTGGATACCGTGGCCTCGATTGACGACCACGAGCCAGCCAGGGACCGCCTGCTCAACGCTCTGGACGCCGCGTTTAAGGTCCTGGATACCCGCGAGCCGTTCGGCGACCAGTTTTACGCCAGCGTGCCGGCGGCGCACGCCACGCTGCGCCAGGGCATCGCCGAGGCCGGGCCACCGCTGGACGTGGACGTGTACAGCGCGGGGCATGCCCACATCGATGTGGCCTGGCTGTGGACGCTCGGCCAGACTCGCCGCAAGGCCGGGCGGACCTTCCACACCGTCCTGCGGCTGATGGAGCAGTTCCCCGGCTACCACTTCACGCAGAGCCAGCCCCAGCTGTACGACTTCGTGCGCCAGGACTATCCGGCGCTGTTTGAGGGGATCAAGGCCCGGGTGGCGGAGGGGCGCTGGGAGCCGATTGGCGGCATGTGGGTGGAAGCGGACTGTAACCTGAGCGGCCCGGAGTCGCTGGCCCGGCAATTTCTGTTGGGTCGGGCCTTCTTCCGGGAGCACTTCGGCGCAGGCGGGGACTCGCCGGTGTTGTGGCTGCCGGATGTGTTTGGGTATGCCTGGGCGCTGCCGCAGCTGATCCAGCAGGCCGGGCTGGAGTACTTCTTCACCATCAAGATCGGCTGGAGCCAGTACAACCGCCTGCCGTATGACACGTTCTGGTGGCAGGGTCTGGATGGCACGCGGGTGCTGACCCATTTCAGCACCACGCCGATGAGAGGCGACATCTTCGTCAGCACCTATAACGCCCCGGCCACGCCGTATTCGGTATTGGGGACGTGGCGGCAATCCCAGCACAAGGCGGAGCAAAAGCATTACCTGATGGCCTACGGTTACGGCGACGGCGGCGGCGGCCCCACCCCGGAGATGCTGGAGAACATCCGCGAGATGGCGCATTTCCCTGGCCTGCCGCGCGCCCGCTACGGGCGGGTGATCGACTTCTTCCGGGCGATGGAAGCCGCGTCCGGCGACCGGCTGCCGACCTGGAACGGCGAGCTGTACCTGGAGCTGCACCGGGGAACGTTCACCACCCAGGCCCGCAATAAACGCGCCAACCGCAAGAGCGAGTTCCTGCTGCATGACGCCGAATTTCTGGCGACGATGGCCGCCCTGCTCAACCCGCGCTACGAGTATCCGGTGGATGCCCTGCGCCGGGCGTGGGAACTGGTCTGCCTGAACCAGTTCCACGACATCATCCCCGGCAGCAGCATCACCGACGTGTACGTGGAATCGCAGCAGCAGTATCAGGAGGTCTATCAGCTGGGGGTGGCGGCGCGCGAGGGGGCGCTGAAGGCGATTGCCGAGCGACTGGGCGGCGATCTGGCCATCGCCAACACGACCGCCTTCGCCCGCGACGATCTGGCCTTCTGGCCGGAGCCACTGCCCGCTGGCCAGCGCCTGTCGCGGCTCGACGGCACGCCGGTCTATACCCAGGCAGTCGAGGGCGGCATGTGGATCGCCCCTGGTGAGCTGCCGCCGTTGAGCGTGACGCCGCTGGTGCAACTTGAGGGCGAAACACCGCCGCCCGAAACGACCCTCAAGGCCGCGCCGAACCTCCTGGAGAACGCCTATCTGCGGGTGGAGTTTGACGCAGCGGGAGACATCACCCGCATCTACGACAAGGCCAACAAGCGGGAGGTGCTGCCCGCCGGCGCGATCGCCAACCAGTTCCAGGCGTTTGAGGACCGCCCGCTGGAGTGGGATGCCTGGGACGTGTTTATCTACTACGACGATCGGATGTGGACCAGCGAGCCGGCGGAATCGGTGCGGGTGGTGGAGAGCGGCCCGCTGCGGGCGACGCTGGCGATCAAACGGCGCATCCTCCACAGCGCCTACGAGCAGCGCATTTCGCTGGCCTATAACAGCCCTCGCCTGGACTTCGACACGACGATGGACTGGCGAGAGCGGCACATTCTCCTCAAAGTCGCTTTTCCGGTAGAGGTGCTCTCGCCGGTGGCCACCTACGAGATACAGTGGGGGAACGTCCAGCGCCCGACGCATCACAATACCAGTTGGGACTGGTCGCGCTTTGAGACGGTGGCCCAGAAGTGGGTGGACCTCAGCGAAGGCGGCTACGGCGTCAGCGTGCTCAACGATGGCAAGTACGGCCACGATGTTCGCAACAACGTGCTGCGCATCAGCCTGTTGCGCAGCCCGACCAGCCCCGATCCGGAAGCGGACCAGGGCGAACATCGATTCGCCTACAGCCTGCTGCCGCACGCCGGGGGGTGGGAGGAACAGACCATCGCCTCGGCTTACGCGCTCAACGATCCGCTGGCGGTGGCGCGGAGCACTGGCCAGCGGGATGTGGAGCCGCCGCCCCTGGTGAGGGGATTGCTGAGCGTCAACCGTCCCAACATTGTGATCGAGACGGTCAAACGGGCCGAGGATGGACGGGGTGTGATTGTGCGGTTTTATGAGAGCCAGCGCCGTCGGGGGCCGGTCACGTTGAAGACGGGCTTTCCGCTGGCCGAAGCCTGGCAGACCAACCTCCTGGAAGAGAATCAGCAGGCGTTAACCGTCAGTGAGGGGAATGCTGTCACGCTCGCCGTCAGGCCGTACCAGATTGTCACGCTGCGGCTGGTGCCGGCCCAGGCGTGGACCGACAGGTAACGGTGGAACCAGCCCGGTTGCCTCCAGGGACGCCGGGCTGGTTTGATCGGGGCGGTCGGCAGAGCGTCAAGCTCAGGCCTGGCTCACTCGCTGTATAGAAGCTCTTCCTGGTTGAGTTGGTCCCGCTGGTAGGGATAAGGCTCCGGCACGCGGGTCGGCGATGGCACGTCAGTGGGCGTGGGCGGCGGCGGACCATCCTCGCGTCGGACCCAGATCATGGGCGCTAGGTCCGGGGAGGCCAGGGGGATGCCGTCAGCGTCCAGCGGGATCACCCGCAGGAAATAACCCCAGCCCGGCGGGGGACGGCTGATCATGGGGTCCAGCGGCAGGTCGTAGGTCGTGAGGGCCGTGGTGTAGCTGGCTGAAAAGCCGGTGAGGTTGGTGGTATCCGGCAGGACATCCAGTCGATAGCTGCTCGCATTGGGCGTGGCGGTCCAGATCACCTGGTGCGACCCGCCGCCGACGAGGGTGGTCCCGCTTGCCGGGCGGGTGATCTG
>DAOTXK010000140.1:0-34544 GCA_034435395.1 Anaerolineae bacterium
GCACGGTGGCCAGCGCATGTCCGAGCTGTTCCGCCAGCTCTGCCGACTGGTCGACAATCATCACCGGCAGGAGTGAAAAGCCTCCGGGCAGCACGCGCTGCATAAAGGGCAGCTCGATCTCCAGGGCGTGCTCCGGATCGTTACGGACCGGCAGCAGCGACAGGTGCCGGGACAACGTGCCGATGGCTTGCTTATCCACCGGGACCACGCCCAGCGGGGTTTTGTAGGCGTCATGGGCGGTGGTCAGCAAGGGGGCCGGATAGGGATGGTGGGAAGGGCAGATGACGGCGACCAGGTCCGGCTTGAGGCCCCGAACCAGGGCGAAGGCGTAGGCCGCGACCGGACCGGAATACATCAGCCCGGCATGGGGGGCCAGCAGGCCGATGATGCGCCCTGGCGGGGAAGGAGGCTGCGCGGCGGCCAAAAAACGGTCGATCATGGCTGTCAGGGCGTCGGGGCTGGCTGGATACCAGCGCCCGGCCAGCGGTGAGGGTCGGATGTCGGAGTAAACTGCTGTCATGTGCACAGCTCCTCGCGTCTACCTGCCGGTGGGCGGCCGCGGTGAGGCCACGCCAGCCCGTGTTTATATCATTATATAGCAGATGGTCGGCTTTCCCTCCAGGCCGGCCCACGGGATTCGGGGGCAGGTGGGCGTTCCCAGGAGTCTGTGGTACACTCCCCGCGCTCTCAGGCTTACCCGTACAAGGGTCAACATGTGACCGAGGAATGGATCGATGGACCTGACACAGTTTATCATCACCGTTGGGTACGTGGGTGTATTTGGGATTATCTTTGCCGAGACGGGCCTGCTGGTCGGTTTTTTCCTGCCGGGCGATAGCCTGCTGTTCACCGCGGGATTCCTGGCTTCGCCGGCCGCCCGGGAGATTGTCGACCATGAAGTGTTCAGCCTGCCGGTGTTGGTTTTCGGATGTTTTGTGGCGGCGGTCGCCGGGGATACGGTCGGGTACTGGTTCGGCCACCGGGTCGGGACGCCGCTTTTCCAGCGGGAAGATTCCCGGTTTTTTAAGCGCAAGTATCTCTACCAGGCCCAGCAGCTTTATGAAAAACACGGCGGCAAGATCATCGTCATCGCCCGGTTTATGCCTTTTGTCAGGACGTTTGCGCCCATCGTGGCCGGCATCGGGATGATGCACTATCGTCGTTTTCTGTCCTTCAATGTCATTGGCGGGGCGTTGTGGGCCATGGGCGTGCCGGTGGCCGGGTATTTCCTGGGCAGCATCATCCCGGATGTGGACCGGTATATCCTCCCCATTGTGCTGCTGATCATCTTCATCTCGGTCCTGCCCCCGGCTGTTCATGTGCTGCGGGATCGGATGGCCGAACGCCGAACCAAGCAGGCCGGGTCGCCGGAGATCGATCCTTCGGCCTGAGCGCGCCCGGCATGGCCGTCAGCTTCCCAAAGACCTCCGGCGAGTTCCTGCGGAGGTTTTTTGGTGTGGGCATAGGGGGAATGTAACCTGGGCAGCCCCGCCGCATCTAAATCCCTGTCGCACTTGGCCAATTGATCACTGACAAGGATAAACGGTCTATGGAGATGGAAATTGTTTTCCCCGGCGGCGCGCGCGTCGACGCCATCGCGGACGGCATGGTCATCACCACCAACCAGGATGGGACAGCCCCCGCGCCGTTCGGGCTGTTCCTGGCTTCCATCGGCACCTGCGCCGGCATTTACGTGCTGAGCTTCTGCCAGCAGCGCGGCCTGCCAACGGATGGCATCCGCATCCGGCAGCGCATGTCGGTCAACCCGCTGACCCACATGGTGGAAAAGATAACGCTGGATATCCAGCTGCCGCCGGACTTTCCGGAGAAGTACAAAGAAGCCGTGGTCCGCGCCGCTGAACTGTGCGCCGTCAAAAAACATCTGGAAAATCCGCCGGCATTTGAGGTGTATGCTTCCGTGGGTGAACCAGTCAGCGCCTGAGCGCCGGCTGCGGCCAGAGTCGTTGGTGGAATGCCGGGGCGGCACGCTTATAAGGTGCCGCTTTTTTGTTGCCTGTCCGGTATGCCGTTCGCCAGGCAGTCCCGAGGGGTGGCTCCGGGTCAGTGAGGCGGTGTCCGGGCACGCCTGCGCCTGAAAACCCCATCCGTCCGTTCTACGTATAGAACTATGACAGTCAGCGCCTGAACAGAAAGGGTGAGGGACGTGTCAGACCGGTATGAGGAGCGGGACATCGTGCGCGAGCGCGTGGAAAGCCGGATGCGCAGCCTTAAATTATTCGTTGGGCACGTCGTGCTGAGTCTGTGTATCCTGTATATGGTGATCTTCGGCGGCGCGGCGGGGCAGGTGGGCGTCGGCGCTGCCGTCGTGATAACGCTCACCCTGCTGTTCAGTTTGCTGGGGCACGGCATCTGGTGGGGGCTGAGGGAAGCCCGCTACCGCATCATCCAGCAGGAGATCGCGCGCGCGCAACTGATGGACGACCTGTTCGGCGACGAGAAACCCAAACGGGGCGGCGAGCGCCTGATGATCGCCGCCGATGGGGAGCTGGTCGAGGCCAGCGAGCACGAGGGGGATCGGCAGGCGAGTGGGGGGTGGCTCCAGGACTGAAGAGCGCCAGTTCGACATGACCAAAAAACATGAAGCGTCATCGTCGCGCCGGGATCGCCTGCGCGAGTGGTTCATCCGGGGCCTTCCGGCCTGGCTGGTGCTGCTGGGCCTGCTGACGATTGTGGTGCCCAATCTGTCGAACGTCGTCGACCATTTTCGAGCGGTCGACGGTTATGTTGATGACCGCCGCCTGGCCAGGACGGTTGCGCCGCTGTTCACGCCAGAGGTCGATTACTGGCACGATGACATCGTCCGTTGGGCGCAGGTTTACAGTCTGGACCCGAATCTGGTGGCGACCGTGATCCAGATCGAGAGTTGCGGCGATCCGAACGTGTCATCGCCCGCCGGGGCGCAAGGGTTGATGCAGGTCATGCCCCAGCACTTCGCGCCGTCCGAGGACCCGCTTGATCCGGATACCAACGTCCGGCGGGGGCTGGAAGTGCTGGTCGACTGCCTCTCCAGCCCCTACAATCCCCAGTATGATGTGGGGCTGGCCTTTGCCTGTTATAACGGCGGGCCGAGCGTGTTCGTCAACGCCTGGGATTACTGGCCCCAGCAGGCGCGCGATTATTACATCTGGGGAACGGGCATCTACGCCGACGCCCAGGCCAACCAGCCTGTCAGCGAGACGCTGGAGCGATGGCTGCTGGCCGGGGGCGACTCGCTGTGTGTGAACGCGCGGCAATGGCAAGGGCTGACCCCTGCGCCCTGAGCGGACGAAAATAATGGCCTACCAGCCGCGATCACTGCGAGTCCCAGGGTTCCGGCGCGCGGATGCCGGGCAGATGTTCTTCATAGACCACCACTGGCAGGCCGGCGGCCGCCAGCCAGTAATCCAGCGTGCGGCGCAGCGTCGGCCATTCGAGGGGTTCGCCCAGACGGGCTATGGCCAGGCTACGGATGCCTTCGCGTTGCCAGTCGCGAGCCAGGCGTTGGGCGGCGGTCTCCACGTAGCGCGGGCGGGTCGCCCCCCCGCTGTGCTGCCGCACCACCATCAGCCCCAGCCAGGGCACGGCATCTCGCCAGAGCCACCACTCGCCTGCCTGGAGGCGTCCGGCGCGCGCCCGTTTGCGGAAGGCGGAGAAGGCCGCTGGAAAGCGGTATATCCAGCCGGTGGTCAGCGGCGTGACCTCAACCGCGCCCCTGGCGTTGGTGCCGAAAGCCAGGACCTGGGCGCGGCTCAGGAAGATGTCTCCCTGTACGAAGGTGATGGTCAAGGCGGTCTCCCCCGTTGTGGCATGGACTCTGACGGCGCTTTAGCGTACCGCTGAATGGCCCGCCCGCGCCAGCTCTCCCCGATTGGAGCGCCGTGACTGCTGGCGACAGGCCGGGTCCGCCGCTACAATACGCCCGGCGCTGGTGGAATCTCTCCCCCTGACCACGTGAAGGATAACGACTCATGGCAACGCCCATGCTGATCCAGGAGATTGCTCAGTACGAAGGCCAGGAAGTCACGGTTAAAGGCTGGCTCTACAACAAAACGCATAAGGGCAAGCTGGTCTTTATGCAGGTGCGCGATGGGACCGGCATCGCCCAGTGTGTGGTATTCCAGCCAGAGGTGGCGGAGGAGCAGTTCGAGGCAGCCAAGACTCTGCCCCAGGAATCGTCGCTGATCGTCACCGGCGTGGTCCGCCAGGACGGGCGCGCACCTGGGTTCCCCGGTGGCTACGAGATCGGGGTCACGTCGCTGGCGGTGATCCAGGCGGCGGAGGAATATCCGATCACGCCCAAGGAACACGGCGTCGAGTTCCTGATGGACCATCGGCATCTATGGCTGCGCTCCACCCAGCAGTGGGCCATCCTGCGGGTCCGGGCGACGATCATCAAGGCCATCCGCGACTGGCTGGACGATCACGGCTACCTGCTGGTGGACACGCCGATCCTGACGCCCGCCGCCGGCGAGAACACCACCACGCTGTTCGCGATCGATTACTTCGGCGAGCCGGCTTACCTGGCGCAGACCGGCCAGCTCTACAACGAAGCCAACATCGCGGCCCACGGCAAGGTCTACTGCTTCGGGCCGACCTTCCGCGCCGAGAAGTCCAAAACGCGCCGCCACCTGATGGAATTCTGGATGGTGGAGCCGGAGATGGCCTTCTTTGACCTGAACGACCTGATCGAGATGGAAGAGCAATTCGTTTCCGCCATCGTGAGGACCGCCCTGGAGAAACACCCTCGGGAGCTGGCGGCGCTGGAGCGGGACACCACGGCGCTGGAGCGAGTCGTGCCGCCGTTCCCCCGCATCACCTACACGGAAGCGGTCAAGCGTCTCAATAAGCTGGCCGCCGAAACTGACGATCCAGAGCAAAAAGAACTGCTCGCCATCAGCTGGGGGGAGGACTTCGGCGCGCCGCACGAGACAGCGGTCGCCGAAATGTTCGACAAGCCGGTCTTTGTGACGCACTACCCGGTCGAGGTTAAAGCCTTCTATATGGAGCCGAACAAGGACGATCCCCGCGTGGTCAACTGCACGGACCTGCTCGCCCCGGAGGGCTACGGCGAGATCACGGGCGGCAGCGAACGCATCTTCGATGTCGGGCTGCTGAGGAAGCGCGTCCAGACCATGGGCCTCCCGGAAGAGGCTTACCGGTGGTACATCGACCTGCGCCGGTTCGGCAGCGTGCCGCATGCCGGATTCGGATTGGGCGTGGAGCGCATGGTGGCGTGGGTCTGCGGCCTGCCCCATATCCGCGAGACCATTCCCTACCCCCGCATGTTAAACCGGAAGTATCCGTAAAGCGTCAGTGGAATAGCACGTGGGGCGGGCGAATGCGTTGACCGCTGTTTTTTGGGCAAATCCATGGTTGGTAAGGCCGGGAACAAGGGGAAATGCCATCGTTTGAGTACCTGTTTGTCGAAGTTGCCAACGGTCGGGTGAAGACCATCAACGGCAAAGACATGCTGACCCGCCAGCACTCCGAAGTGCACGTCTTTTCCAACACCATTGGGCGCGGCGGGTGGGAGCTGGTCGGCGTCGTCTCGGCCACGTCCGTCGCCTACACGCTGATCTTCAAGCATTCGGGCCAGAGTCAGTTCGTCGAACACTTCCCAGAAGCTGAGACAGAAGACCAGGAAGAGGAGCGGGTGGAGGAAAATCCCGACCGGCGCGATCCCCAGGAACGGGGCGCGGAAGAAGTTGACTGAGTTTTAAGAAGGCTCTCGTGCCCGATTTAACCCCACAGCTGGTGTGTGAGCGATGCGACGGCCCCGCCGGACCGCTGGACTGGCGTTGCGGGACCTGCGGCGGTCCGCTCCGGATCGCCAGCCCGCCGCCGTTTGACGCCGCTGCCATTCGCCAGCGAGAATGGTCGCTGTGGCGGTATGCGGCCATGCTGCCGGTCGCCCGGCGGTTTTCGTTGGGCGAGGGCATGACGCCGCTGGTCCCGGTTAATCCCGCCGGCGTGCCGTTCCTGGCCAAGCTGGAGTATCTCTCCCCCACCGGCTCGTACAAAGATCGCGGCGTGGCCGTGATGCTCAATCACCTCCTGGCGCAGGGCGTGGCGGCGATTGTCGAGGATTCGTCAGGCAACGCTGGCGCGTCGGTGGCCGCCTACGCCGGCGGGATCGGCATGGAAGCGCACATCTTCGTCCCGGCAAACGGTTCTCCGGCGAAAAAGGCCCAGATCGCGCGCTACGGCGCGACGCTGGTGGAGGTTGAAGGACCGCGCCAGGCCGTCACTGCCGCCTGTGAGCGGGCGACCGGGGAGGCCGCCTACGCCACGCACGCCTGGAGTCCGTTCTATCTGGCCGGGCAGATGACCGGGGCCTGGGAAATCTGGGAGCAGATGGGCCGACGCGCCCCGGCAGCGGTGGTCTGTCCGGTGGGGCAGGGTGGCCTGTTCCTGGGGCTGACCCGGGGGTTCGAGGCGCTGTACGCGGCAGGGTTGATCGATCAGCGCCCCCGCATGTATGCGATCCAGGCGGCGGGGTACGATCCGATCGTGCGGGCCTGGGAGGCGGGTCTGGCGGAGCCAGCGGAGATAACCAGCGAGGAGACCGTCGCCGACGGGATCAGGATCGCCCGGCCAGTGCGCGGACGGGAGATTCTGGCCGCCATACGGGACAGCCAGGGCGGGGCCTTCCGGGTGGACGATAGCGCCATCCTGATGGCTCAGAAGGCCCTGGCGGCGTGCGGCTTGTGGGTGGAGCCGACGAGCGCTGTACCGGTGGCCGCGCTGGGGGCGGTGCAGGCGCACATGGGCCGCCGGGCCGAGATCGTGGTCCCGCTGACGGGCAGCGGCCTCAAAAGCTCACCATTCTGAGGGTTCAGTATGACAGTGGCCCTGCAAGACATTCTCCAGGCCAGGAACCGCCTGCGCCCCTACCTCCAACCAACGCCGCTGGAAGCCGCGCCCGGCCTTGGCCCTGACGTCTGGCTTAAGCTGGAGCAGGTCAACCCGACGCATAGCTTTAAGGTGCGGGGAGCGATCAACGCGGCGCTGCTGCTCACCGATGACGAGCGACGGCGCGGCATCGTCACCGCCTCCAGCGGCAACCACGCCCAGGCGGTGGCTTATGCTGCGCGCCTGTTCGGCCTCAGCGCCACGATCGTCATGCCGGAGCACACGCCGCAGCGTAAGGTGAGCGGCACCAGGCGCTACGGCGCGGGGGTTATCCTGCACGGCGACTTCTATGACCACGCCGAGCAGCACGCCCGTGATCTGGAGCGGCGGGAGGGGCGGACGTATGTGTCCGCCTACAATGATCGGCGCGTCATCGCCGGGGCGGGCACCTGCGGCCTGGAGATCGTCGAGCAGAATCCGGCCATCGCGCGGGTGGTGGTCCCCACCGGCGGCGGCGGGCTGTTGGGCGGGATGGCGATGGCGATCCGCTCCCTGATCCCGCAGGCGGAGATCATCGGGGTCAACGCGCGGTCGGCTCCGGCCATGTACAACGCCTTTTACGGCACCGATCACCCCCAGGTCGCCGACACGCTGGCCGAAGCGCTCAGCGGCGCTATTGAAGGCGACCGGACGATCAGGCTGTGCCAGGAGCAGGTGGACCGGATCGTGCTGGTCAGCGAGGCAGCCATCGCCGAGGCCATGCGCTGGCTGCTGCGTGAGCAGGGCTGGCTTGTCGAGGGGGGCGGGGCGGTGGGCGTGGCGGCGTTGCTCGACGGCCAGGTGGAGGCGGACGATCGGCCCACGGCGGTGGTCCTCACCGGCAGCAATCTTGACGATGAAACTCTGCGGCGGGTGCTTGCCTGAAGAGCCGGCCTGACCATGGGGCGATTTTAAGGTTCTCCTGCTTGCATCGAGCAGGTGTTCTATGGTATCATCACATGGAACATCTGTTCTATCAAACAAGGGGAGTGTCCCATGCTCCAGGCATCAGCACGTCAACGGTCCCGGCTGGGCTTCTTCGTCGCCCGGTGGCGGGAGCTTCAGCTTCGATTCCGGCGGGTGACTGCCAGTCCTGCCCCTGGCCGCCCCACCGCGACGGTCCGCCGCCGTTTCCCCATCCCCGCGGACAGGGCCAACCTGTATGCTCATGCCGCCGACGGGGATTTCTAACCTTTTGTCGCATCGGAAAGGTTATACAATGTATTCCCAGGTGCCTTCCTCAGCCCAGGACGTGGCCCTCGATCCTCTGGTCTATTACGCCGCGCCGGGCCTGATGACCGATCCAGGTGAGCATGGCGATCGGTTGGCCGGGCTGCCCGGCGATATCGACGCCCTGTGTGCGGTCGTGCAGGGCCTGCTGCTCCACATCTTTTGGGCGGAGCGGTATGGCGTGTCGCTCAGCGAGGAACGTAAGCAGGAGGTGAGCATCCGGCAGGTGGCGGCCATGCTGGCCCGCATTCGGGAGGTGGATGACCGACCGCTGACCGTCGCCCGCCCGCCGGACAGGCGGCTGGTCGGCAACTGCCGCGATTTTTCGGTCCTGCTGTGCGCCATGCTCCGGCACCAGGGCATCCCGGCCCGCGCCCGGTGTGGGTTCGGGGCTTACTTCCTGCCTGATCACTATGAAGATCACTGGGTCTGCGAGTACTGGAACGCCGCTGAAGCGCGTTGGGTGCTGGTGGACGCGCAGCTGGATGATATCCAGCGAGAAGCCCTCCACATCGGCTTCGACCCGCTGGACGTGCCGCGCGATCAGTTTCTGGTCGGCGGGCGGGCGTGGCAGATGTGCCGGCAGGAGGGCGCCGATCCTGACCGCTTTGGCATCTTTGACATGCACGGCCTGTGGTTCGTCCGGGGTAATGTCGTTCGGGACTTTGTGTCACTCAACAAGATCGAGCTGCTGCCGTGGGACGGCTGGGGGCTTATGGTGATGCACGACCAGGACCTGACCCCTGACGACGTGGCGCTGGTGGATGAGATGGCTATCCTGGCTCTGTCGGATAACCGCGCGTTCGAACGGATACGGACCATGTACATCAGTGACAGCCGTCTGACCATGCCGCCGACCTGGCTGACGGAACATCGCCCCCTGTAAGCGGCAGCTGGCCCCCGACCGGGCAGGATGGGGTCGGAGGAGCCGATCATGAGCCAGCACGTCACCGCGCGGGCGTCCCCCCTTGAGGGGATGCCCGCTTTTGATCAGGGGCGGATTGAAGATCCGACCTTCTTTGCTGTTTTGCCAGACGATCCTTTCCATGTACAATCCGTCCGCCTGTATGCGCTGAAGGCTGACGGGTGCACGATGACGGACGGCACCGCCGCTTTACTGGACGACACATCGGCCCGGAGGGCAGCCCGCAATGCCGCGGCCCTGGCTGTGGCTTCCATCGTCGCTAAAGGGGCGCTGTTCCTCTGGCAGCTGGTCCTGAACCGCCTGCTCACCCAGGCGGACTACGGGATATACGGGACCATCGGCGGCATGATGGTCATTGCGGCCACCCTGCCGGAGTTTGGCATGGGGCTGATCGTGTTGCGTGACGTGGCGCAGCGCCGCGAGCTGGCCGGGAAAACGCTGAGCGCCACGCTGGCCATGCAGCCGCTGCTGGCGGCGGTGGCCTACGGCGGGCTGATCCTCGCCGGGGCGCTGCTGGGCTATGACCAGGCGATCCGGGGGCTGCTGCCGCTGGCGGGCCTGAGCCTGTTTATCGACACCCTGGGCAACATGGTCCACAACCAGCTTCTGGCGCGGGAACAGATGGTCATCCCCTCGATCATCAGCGTGGCGCACATTGGCGCGCTGATCGCCCTGGCCGGGCTGGCGCTGTTGGGCGGCCTGGGGTTGTGGGGGCTTTACTGGGCGACCATCGCGGCGGGCGGTCTGCGGGCGCTGGCTTACTGGATCACCCTGGTGCGAGCGGGCGTTCGCCTGGCCTGGCCGCTGGATCGGGCGGTGATGGGGGGGCTGTTGATCAACGGCGCGCCGTTGATGGTGAATTCATTCCTGGGGACGGCTCACATGCACGTCGATAAGATCATCACCACGGCGACCATCGGCGAAGCCAACACGGCCCTGTTGCTGGCGGCGTTTGTCGTCGTGGCCGGGGTGGTGGAGTTGCTCAGCACGACGGTGCTGGTGGCGGTGTTCCCGATGATGTCGCGGCAGCATGGTTCCGGGCAGCGGGAGGCGTTTGACTTTCTGGTGGAAAAGATCGCCTTCCTGACGCTGGTGGTGACGGTGCCGATCGGCGTGGTGACCTCGGCGCTGGCCTCGCCGCTGGTGGCCGTGCTGTTCAGCCCGCAGTACACCCGCACCACGGACGTGCTGGCGGTGCTGATCTGGTACGGCGTGGTGACGATGATGGCGAACGTCTTCGCCCAGGTGCTGATGATCCAGAACCGCCAGTTGCGGCTGCTGGGCATCCGTGCCGGGGGACTGGTATTTAACGTTCTGCTGGCGCTGTTCCTGCTGCCACGCCTGGGCGCGCCAGGAGCGGCCATCAGCAGCGTGGTGGCGGAGGTTGCGGTGACCGCAATCCTGTTGCGCCACTGGGACACAACCGGGGAACACCGGCGGCGGTTGGGGCCGCGTGTGCTCCGGTTGGCGGCCGCCGGGGCGATCATGGCCCTGGCGATGGTCGGTATACAGGCGGCGGGGGCAGAGGCGGCCACGCCCGGGAGCCCATTCCTGCCTCTGGTGGCGCTGGTGGTGGGCGGGGCGGTTTACCTGGCTGCGGTGGGGCTGCTGAGCGTGATCGCGCCGGACGATCGGGGTTTCATCCGGCAGGTACTGGTCTCCCTGCCAGGCGGATCGCTGGTGGCGCGGGTGTGGCGTATGGCGTGAAGGATCGGGGCCTCGACCAAAGCCCATGGGGCGAGCGGTCCTTTGAGCGGGGGAGGGGGTCGTCATGGCGCGCGAAGCCTCCAGAAACACGGCGTGGCATCTGTTGACCGGAGCGGTACGGATCGCCCTGCGGGAAGTATGGGCGCGTGTGTATGTCCAGTGGTTACGGTTGAGAGTGGCCGTCTGGGGGGCGTGGGCGCTGGAGCATGCGGTCGCTCATTGTCCGTACTGGCTGACGCTGACAATTTTGGAGAATTTCGGAGCCGCCATTGGTCCGATGGTCGATTTTCATGGCCGGTTGACATTACATGGCGCGTACGACATGCGCGGCAAGTTAAAGGTCGGTGCCCAGTGCCACATTGGACCTGGCGTCACGTTTGATCTCACCGGCCCGATAGATTTGCAGGATCGGTGTACGATCTCTCTGAACGCTCAGATATTAACGCACCAGGATGTGGGGTATTCGCCTTTGAACAAACGGGCTTATCCGACCACGCGCGCGGGGGTGGTCGTGGAGTATGGCGCGTATATTGGCGCTGGGGCGATCATCCTCATGGGCGTCCGGGTCGGTCGATGTAGTGTCGTGGCTGCCGGGGCGGTGGTCCGTGAGGATGTGCCGCCGTATACGGTGGTGGCCGGCATCCCGGCGCGCGTCATCAAACAGCTTGACCCGGACGCGCTGGAACTTGCCTAGCGGGATGGGCCAGTTGTTTTTGGGGACCCGTGGTGGGCGGGCCTGGGGGAGGAAATTGGTAGCCATGTCAACCGGCGGAGCCGCCCTTAGAACCTTGCACTGACTCCGGCCAGTTCTCCAGAAGCGCACGAATCTCCCACAAATAAGGGTCGCCGTTCAGCAGCGACTGATAGACGCGCCGGGCGGCGTCCAGGTCACCGGCCTGTTCCAACCGCTCCGCCAGCCGCAGCCATGGCTCGTACTGGTAGCGGTACAGGGCCGGGGTTCGCGCCTGGGGCAGCTCGTCAAAAGCGGCGACTCGCCCGTAAACGGCCAGGGAAAAATCCTGCCGGGCGAAAAGCGGGGGGACGGCCCGCGCCAGCATGGCGTTGACGGTGTCGTCGTCCGCGCCTTCCCGTTCCGCCAGGCGGGCCAGGATGTACCAGCTTCGCGTCGCCAGACCCTCGCCGATAAAAATGGCGGTCCGGGCGGCCTGTTCCGCCGTGATGTCCAGCGGATGGGCAATGCCGTCCCCTTCCAGAGCCATCTCGGCAATGCGCATATAATCGACCCAGGGCCAGGAGTGATATTCTTCCATAGCCCGAACGAAGTAACAACCCGGACAGGGGGCGATGGTCTCGTCGTTTACCAGCATGGCCCAGTCCCCCAGGTCTTGCAGCATCCGATAGTCCGCCGTTTCCGGATCGACCCGCCGGGCGATGGCTGTGGCGACCTCCAGATGCCCGGCTTCCACGGCCAGGCGCAGCCCGACCTCCGGATCGTCGGCGAAGTAGCGGACCGCGTCGGCCAGGATGTCGGCCCGTCCTGGATGGGCCGGGTCGGTCCAGAAGCCGGAAGAACCCAGGCTGTGGTTGCGGCGCAGCGCTTCAAAATAGGCGGCGCGGGCCTCGTCGGCGCGCCCGGCGGCTTCCAGGTATTCGCCCAGCTTGAGGTGATATCCGCCGGGCACCGGATTCCAGGCGATGGCGGCGCGGGCCGCTTCGGCGGCCTCGTCGTAGCGCCCGGCCTGCGCATATAACGCGCCCAGGTTGTGCCAGCCCAGGTCCCAGGTCGGGTTCAGCCGCTGGCTGGTCTCGTGGGCCATGATCGCCTCTGGCAGGTAAGCGTCCGGGTCTTCAGCGGCCAAACGGCCCAGGATGTAGGCTTCATGAAGCGGGTACAGAGCCAGCCAGGGGTCGGCAGCGCGGGCCTCGCGAGCGGCGGCCAGAGCGGCTGACAGGTCGCCGCCGCCCAGGGCGCGCATGGCCCCTTCATGCGCCAGATTCCCGGCAAATACCGGGAGGAAGGCGGCCTCGGCGACGACGATCACCGCCAGCGCCAGCCCGATCGGCTTGCGATGTCCGGGCCAGGGCTGGGCCTGAGAGATGGCCTGGGCGCGGGTCACGCCACCGGCGACGGTGTAAGCGGCGATGACCAGGAGAGGCACGATCAGCGGAGTCAGGGTGAACGTGTCCACCAGACTCTGTATGCCAAAACCCAGCAGCGCGGCCAGCCCGCCCTCCAGGCGTCGCCGCCGTCCGGGAGGCGCGTTCTGCCACTGGTGATGCCAGGTCCGGGCGAAGGCGACCCCCAGCCAGACCGACACCAGCAGCCCGATGACGCCACTTTCCGCCAGAGTATGCAGGTACAGGTTGTGGGCCGTGACCAGCCGGTCCTGGGCTTGAGAGAGTTCCGGATCGCCGTAGTACCGTAGCGCGGCCCCGTACTGGAAGGGCCCTACCCCCAGGAGTGGGCGGTCGCGGACCATGTCGATAGCGCTACGCCACAGGTCCAGACGGTTGAGGTCGCTGCGGCTCAACGAACCCTGTATGGTGGTGATGAATACCCCGGCCACGAAGGCGATGGCGGCGATGGTGGCCAGCCCGATCAGCAGGCGACGATCGAGCAGGGGGCGCAGCCGGGCGGGGCATCGCGCCCGGACATCATCTCGGATCAGCCACGTCAACAGCAGGATGCCGCTGGAAGTCGCCAGCGCCATCAGCGCGCCGCGCGAGAAGGTCAGCACCAGGACGATGGTCAGCCCTCCAGTCAACAGCCACAGGCCAGCCCGCAGGTCACGCTGGCGAGCCGTCATCGCCCAGGTCGCGCCCAGGGGAATCAGGGTGGCGGTGAAATTGCCCAGCAGGGTAGAGACGTTGAGGGCCAGCGACAGTTTATGAATGATCGGGGGGATGGTCAATCCGGCGATGGCTACCCAGTTCTGGGTGAACTGCGGCGACAGCGGTAGCCCAAAATACCAGGCAACAAACTCGACCAGACTCAGGATGATGATCACCGCGCTGGCCGTGAACAGCGCCTCCATGATCCAGCGCTGCCGCCCGCGCCGCATCAGATCAACCAGCAGGTAGAAGCCAAGAATGTGGGCAAAGATCGGCCACCAGTATTCCAGGCTGACGCGGGGGTCCGGCGCAAAGATGGCCGCCACCAGCCATACGCCGCCGGACAGGGCCAGCGGCAGGTCCAGGGGGGTGGCAGGGAAGCCACGCCTGGTCCGCCACAGGTCGATCAGCCACCCGGCCAGCACCAGCGCAGTGAGCGCCTGATGGACCAGGCGTAGCAGGGCGGAACGCTCCGTATAAAACGTGCCCCCGATCAGGGTGAAGTAGGTCGTCAGCAGGATGAGGAGCAGACGTTGCCAGCGCAGGCTCATGGCGGTGTTGTCTCGTCGCCAGCCGAACAGGGTAGACGCGTGTTATGGTACAATCGCGGCATTTTCAGGGCAAGTGGGGTGGGTCACTGGTCTTTGTTTTGTTGTTCGTCAGGGGGCTGGCGGCGCGTCAAAAAGCGCGGCGGCCAGGGCAGCAGGATCAGCAAGAATCCGGGCAGCACCAGCACCACCAGACCGCCCACCACAATCCCGTAGGAGATGCCCCGGACGATTTGCTCCGACAAGAAGGTCAGCGTCTCCAGGGTGGTGGAGAGCAGGGAGGCGGCAACCCAGCCGATCACCATCAGAAAGCCGATAACCCGCCCGCGAGGCAGTTTGTAGCGGATGCCGAGCTGGATCAGGAAGGCGATCAGGGCACAGCCCAGAAAGGCCGCATAGGAGAGCGGCATCAGCCAGCTCACCCAGGGGTGCTCGCTGCCGAGTATCCAGCTCACGAAGAATAAACCGCCGGACAGCAGCACGCCCAGGAGCAGGATGGCCAAACTGATCAGGTGTGAGCGCCGTCTGGGTTCCATACCGTGCCTGTTGCGGGTGATGGGGTGCGGTGTGACCTATGGGCGCGACGACCCATGAGCATGAAGCTGACGCTTTTATTATTCCACGAAATTCGCCAGCAGGGGAGGGGACAGTATGAATAACAGCGATGACCCCCGGCGGATGGCGGGGGAACGGGTTACAATCTTCGCCGGAGTGGCTTGGCATAAATCTTTCCCTGTCGCTCATCAGGAGTAAACAACTATGCCCGATGAACAGGCTGTGCTGGGGGCTTTCCAGGCGCGGGTCGGACGACCGGCTCGTATCGTGGCGCGTGCGCCAGGACGAATCAACCTGATCGGCGAACACACCGATTACAACGACGGGTTCGTGCTGCCGATGGCCATCAACCGCAGCACGTATGTGGCCCTGGCCCCCCGCGACGACGGCCAGGTGCGGGTGATTTCGCTGGACTTTGACGGCGAGTATACCTTCCCGCTGGGGGATTGGCGGAGCGAGGCGCATCCTCACTGGACTCGTTACCCGCGCGGGGTGATGTGGCTGCTGGAAGACAGGGGGCACGCGCTCGCCGGGCTGGACATGGTGATCGGCTCGGAACTGCCTATCGGGGCGGGTGTCAGTTCATCTGCCTCGGTGGAGATAGCGATTCTGGAAGCGGTGCTGGCCCTGCTCGGCGTGACCGAACACACCCAGGCCGAAAAAGCGCTGATGGGCGTTGAGGTGGAGCATCGGTTTGTCGGCGTGCCGTGCGGGGTGATGGACCAAATGGCGGCGGCGTCCGGCGACGACGGGCACGCCTTATTGATCGACTGCCGCAGCCTGGAGACCACGCTCGTTCCCGTGCCCGCCCAGGCGGCTGTTGTGGTTATGGACACGGCCAAACGGCGCGGGCTGATCGATTCAGAGTATGCGCTGCGGCGGCAGCAGTGTGAGGAAGGCGCGCGTCGGTTAGGCGTCCAGGCGTTGCGCGACGTGGCGGTGGCCGACCTGGAGACGGCGCTACCCAGGCTGCCGCCGGTGATCCAGAAGCGCGTGCGGCACGTGGTGATGGAAAATGCCCGCACCCTCCGGGCAGTGGAGACGCTGCGGGCGGGCGATCTGGCGGCGACCGGGCGGTTGTTCAACGAAAGCCATGCCAGCCTGCGCGACGATTATGAGGTGAGCTGCCGCGAGCTGGACGTGATGGTTGAGTTGGCGCAGGCGCAGCTGGGCTGTTATGGGGCGCGGATGAGCGGCGGCGGCTTCGGCGGGTGTGCGGTGGCCCTGGTCGAGCGGGCGCGGGTGGACGGCTTTGTGGCGGCGGTAGCGCCGGCTTATGAAGCGGCGACGGGCCTCACCCCCGATCTCTACGCCGTCGCTCCGGCGCGGGGCAGCGAAGCGCGTCAGTTGGGGTAGCGAGGGGCGTCTTCGGCCAGCCCACTGATGCCCTACAGATTCCGTCCGAACTTGCCATCGTCCAGAATCTGGCGGTAGGTGGCCTGGAGGGTCAGACAGGCGGCCACGTGGAACGGTTCCGGCGCTTCCACGGCGATCACGCCAGCCACGTCAAAGTCGACCAGGACTTGCAGCAGGGCCTGGTACTGGAGGTCTGCCTGGTTGAGCGGCACGTGCTTTTTTTCGCCTTTGCTGGTGTATTCAATGCCGCTCAGGTGGCAGTGCATATGCTTCAGGGCTGGCTCGCCCAGTTCAGTGCGAACTTTCGTCAGCGCGGCGGCGAATTCCTCATAGCCGTTGAAGGAGCCATCCCCGGCGCGGGCGTGCAGGTGCGCCCAGTCGATGCACGGCAGCACGCCGTCCATTTCCTTGCTGAGCTGCAATAACTCGTCCAGCGTGCCAAACATGGCGCTCTTACCCATCGTCTCCGGGCGCAGGATCACGTCCACCCCTTCCCCGCGCAGGGTATCCCGAATCTCGATCAACTTCTCCTTGACGCGCTCGTAGACCTGCTCCGGCGGCTGGTCGTGGTAACTGCCGGGATGGAAGACGATGTCCCGCGCCCCGGCCAGGTAGCCCGCCCGCGCGGCGGCCAGCAGCCGGGCGTCGGACTTTTTCATCAGGTCCGCCGTCTGGCTGTTGAGGTTGATGAAGTAGGGCGCGTGGACGCTCAGGCTGATGGCATAGGTCTCGGCGGCCGCTTTGATCTCGGCGCAGGTCTGTGCCGTGGCGGATACGCTGCGCACCCAGGCGATCTCCAGATGGTCCAGCCCCAGGAGGCGCGAGTGCTCAATGGCGCTGGGCGTGCCACTTTTGGGGGTGGTCTGCGGGCTGCCCACCGTGCCGAAGCGGATGGGGTCTGTTCCTGCTTTTTTCTCAGGCATCAAGGATTCTTGTCCTCTCTCACCTGGCTCAGGTGTACGGTTATCGAATCAGATATTCGGCGCTAAACGGCCCCCAGCGTCCCCCCTGATCGATGGCCGCGATAGCCACCGCCTCAAAGCGTTCCGGGCTGAAGCCGCTCCACGTCAGCGAGTTGACCGGTCCCACAGTCAGAACCTGGTTGTAGGTGACCGCGCCCGGCTGGCGGAGCGCCAGCACATAACCAGACGCGCCGGCCACCGGCGCCCAGACCAGGGTGTGGCTGGCGGGATCGCTGGAATGGGCGCGCAGGGTGATGTTGTCCGGCGGCAGCAGGCCATCGGCCAGCACGGCCAGCGTGGCCAGGGCCACCTGGGTGGTGCGGGTGAGGTACGAAGGCGTGACGATCTCGATGGTGTCCCGGCTGTTATTCTGCCGCGCCGGGTCCTGGAGGGCTTCGATCAGCCGAACTGCCGCGTAGCCCTGCGAGGTGAAGCTGAAGTGATCGCCCCAGCGGCCTTCGCGGTCGGACGCCGGCTGGACCACGATCTGCAGGTCGGGCATGTACGTGCTGGCGATCAGATGTAACGCGCGGCTGAGCTGGCGCGAGGGAGACTGGTTGTTGTCGTCGGAGAACAGGCGGATCTGGCGGTCGTTGGTTTCGTTGTTGGGGCCACGAATGTTGCCAATGCTGTCGATGTTTAGTACGGCCCGCACATCGATGTCGTATTGTTTGAGGTACTCGTCTACGAAGCGGATGCTGCCCTGGCGGCCGGTTTCTTCGGCGGAAAAGGCGACAAAGATGATCGTGGCGCGGTGGGGGGTCTGGCTCATGATGCGAGCGATTTCCAGCATCGCCGCCACGCCGGTGGCGTTATCGTCCGCGCCGGGCGCGAGGACCGTCTGGTCTTCGACATCGTAGGCGACGCTATCATAATGGGCACCGATGATGATCACGCCCGCGCCGCTGCCGACTCCCTGCAATGTGCCGACGATATTGTGCTGGAGGGTGGCCTGATCCTGCCAGTTGAGCGTAAACGGCTGTTCCCAGACGGCCAGCCGACCCTGGGCCTGGGCGCTGTAGGATTCGAAGGTTTGTTTGATGTATCGTCGGGCCGCGCCGATGCCCTGGGTGGGGCTGTCCTGGGCGGAGTTCACGTGGCGGGAGTTGACCTCATACAGGGCGCGCACGTGTGCCATCAACCGCTCGCTATCCACCTGGCGCAGCAGGGCGTCGATGCCGGGATCGGTCGGGGCTTCAGCGCCGACGCCAGTGGGCAGGATCAGCGGCACCTGAGTGCTGATGCCAATGGTGGCCTGGGGCGTGCTGGTGGGAAGGCGCGGGGGAAGGGTGGGCGGCGGCGGGCCGGTCAGGTTACAGGCCAGGGCGCTGAAAAGCAGGGCGACCAGGACAATGGCGTGCGCGGCCCACCGTCGCGGTTGGGGGTGAGGTGGCGGCTGGATGTTCATGGGCCTCATTGTATCATGGTTGTTGGCGTTCAGTCAGGATTACGGCGGTTTTCGCCCGAAAGTCGTCGGGTAAGCGTGGCGCTGGCCGCAGGGCCACCGCCAGGCGGCAGACTCTGGAAAATAAATTATACAAATATGATAAAAATACTTGACTTTTATCATGGGTGTGTTATGCTACAGATATGAAACCTGTGACGCGCTCCTTCCCCATCATCCCTGTCCAGCCGACCTGTATGTGTACGGCGGTGGCGTTGGCGCGCCCGGAGGGGGAGCGATTCACACCGGCAGGGTAGGGCCTGCCCGTTCCACCCGCGTGATCAAGCCGACCGGGCCGCCTGGTCGGCTTTTTTATCGGAAGTTGTTGGGGGTTGACGGTTTATCGTTTGCCGAACGAGCATCCAGGAGAAGGAGTGTGCCATGAGCGACATTGCTGAGCGCGGTTATGCCCGCCCGGAAGTGCTGGTTTCGACCGACTGGGTTGCGGCCCATCTTCACGATCCCACCGTCCGCATCGTCGAGTCCAATGAGGACCCGCTGCTGTATCCCGCCGGTCATATCCCCGGCGCGGTGGAGGTGGACTGGACCCATGACCTGAATCACCCCCTCATTCGCGATTACCTCGACCAGAAAGGGTTTGAGGCGCTGGCTTCCCGCATCGGCATCACGCCGCAGACCACCGTCGTGTTTTACGGCGACAAAAACAACTGGTGGGCCTGCTACGCTTTCTGGGTGTTCCAGTTGTTCGGCCACGCCAACGCCAGGGTGATGGACGGCGGGCGCATCAAGTGGGCGAAGGAAGGCCGGGCGCTCATCCGCGAGGTGCCAAACTACCCGACCACTGATTACCAGGCCCCCCCGCGCGACGACAGCCAGGTCCGCGCCTTCCGCGACCAGGTGCTGGCGCACATCAAGGCGGGCGGCCAGCTGGTCGACGTGCGCAGCCCCGCCGAGTATACGGGCGAGCGCCTGCACATGGAAGGTTACCCCAACGAAGGCTCGCTGCGCGGCGGCCATATCCCCGGCGCGGTGAACATCCCCTGGAGCCGGGCAGCCAATATCGAGGACGGCACCTTCAAACCGGCTGACGAGCTGCGCGCCATCTATCTGGAGGAGCAGGGGCTTCAGCCCGACCAGCCGACCATCGCCTACTGCCGCATCGGCGAGCGGAGCAGCCACACCTGGTTTGTGCTGACGTACCTGTTGGGTTTCCCGCACGTGCGCAATTACGATGGCAGTTGGACGGAGTGGGGCAACCTGGTCGGCGCGCCGATTGAAAAGTAGCGAAGACGGGTCTATATTCGGGGACAATGGCTGATACGCTGGCTGACACGCTGGCTGATACGCTGGCTGACACGCAAGGGCATGGGCCTCCGGGCGCTGTGCCCTTGCGTGCCGTGGATACCCTGGGACAGGTTTTATGGTTGGCGAGGGAAGTGAATAGTCGTATGCCCGATTATCCTGAGAAATTGCGGGACGTGCTGGATCAGTTCGCCTGGATCACCGACCGAGGCGAGCGCGCCGAGTACCTGATCGAACTGGCGGATCGGTTCGAAGGCGTGCCAGCGAGCATCGCGGTGCGTCCCTATCCGGAAGCGAACCACGTGGCTTTCTGCGAATCGGAAGCCTATGTTTTTGCGGAAGACCGGCCAGATGGCAGGCTCAAATTCCACTTCGCGGTGGAAAATCCGCAGGGTCTTTCCGCCAGGGCCATGGCCGTCATCCTGGATCAGACGCTCTCCGGCCAGCCGCTGGAGCAGGTGGCGGCAGTGCCGGATGACATCGTGCTCACCATTTTTGGCCGGAACATAGCCATGGGCAAGGGCCAGGGGCTGATGGGCATCGTGGCCATGGTGCGTGAGCACGCCAAACGGCGCTTGCGCGAACGGCAGCACTAGCCGGAAAATGGGGTGCATGTCCACGGTGAAGTTCGTTTGCTCGCGAGAGAAAAACATGGTCATGGGTTCCGCATATGACGGACGCTGCTGACTCTCAATCGTTATCTCGTCGGGGTTTTTTGCGGAGCCTGATCGGAGCGCCTGACCGGGAAGTCGCCGACCCTGATCGGCCCGCCGATAGCCAGGTCACCTATGACGGCCCGGTGGTCACGCCAGCGGCCTGCTTCTTCACCCAAACCTATCGACGGACTGGTGGCCCGCCGGTCGTCGATCTGGGGACGTGGACGCTGACGATCACCGGGCTGGTGGAGAAACCGCTCGTCCTGACCTATGCCGATATACGGGCACTGCCGGCGATGGGCGAGATGCGCACGCTGGTATGCCTGGGGAACGCGCCGGGCGGCGACCAAATCGGCAACGCGGTCTGGCGTGGTTTTGATCTGGACGTGGTGCTGTCGCAGGTTGGCGTGCAGGCAGGGGCGATGCGGGTCCGCTTCGATTCTCACGATGGTTACAGCACCAGCGTGCCGCTGGACCGTGTCATGGGGCGGGGAGCGCTGATGGCCTACGGGATGAACGGGGCGGTGCTGCCGCCGGAACACGGCTTCCCGCTGCGGGCGCTGGTGCCCGGCCTGTACGGCTCCAAGTCGCCCAAGTGGGTCAGCCGGATCACCCTGATAAACCATGACCATCTCGGCTTTTGGGAAGGCCCGCCGCACCACTGGTCAGACGCGGCGACGATTAAGACGCAGGCCCACATCGCCCGTCCGCTGCCGTATAGCGAAGTGGCCGTCGGCGAGCCGGTGGCCCTGCAGGGCGTGGCTTTCGCCGGGGCGCGGCGGATCACGGCGGTGGCCCTCAGCATCGACGGCGGCGACTGGATGCCGGTCACGCTTCGCCCGCCGGATTCCCCCCACGCCTGGACACAGTGGTACACGCTGTGGACGCCAGAGGTGCCGGGCGAGTGCCGGCTCAGCGTCCGCGCCAGCGACGATGCCGGTTTCACCCAGTCGCGGCTGGCCGGGCTGTCCGACGCCTATCCGGACGGCTCTGACGCCATTCACAGCATCATCCTGCGGGTGGTGTGATGCCCTGAGCGACATGTTCAGGCAGCGCCGCTGCGGTGGAAAGGAGTGAGAGGTGCCCGATCTCCCGGCGCTTTATCGGCGCATGCGTGAAGAATATCCGGAGGTGGCCCAGGCTTATGACGCGCTCGGCCAGGCGGCTTACCAGGCCGGTCCGCTGGAAGCCAAAGCGGCCTCGTTAATCAAGCTGGCGCTGGCCGTTGGAGCGGGCCTGGAAGGGGCTGTGCATTCGCATGCTCGCCGCGCCCTGAGCCATGGCGCCAGCCCGGACGAGATCAGGCAGGTTGCAGTGCTGGCCATCACCACGCTGGGCTGGCCGACGGCGGCCAGCGCCTACAGCTGGATCAACGACATACTGGACGAAGGCTGAGGCTGGCCCAGAACTTCACAGGAAACGACGGGTATGGCCGCTGGCCGTCGCCGCCAGTACAATTGGGCCACTGTTGAAGCGCGGCAAAGGAGACAGGGCATCGATGACCAAGACGCTTCTCCTGGCCGGGTTGGTATTGCTGTTATCCGGCGCGGCCTGCATGCCCGACCCGATCAGCGGGATGCAGACGCTGGTCGCCCGGCTGCCAACAGGCGAGGGGCTGTTGGGAGGGCAGGTCGCCGCCTTGCCGACGCCCGATCCTCACCCGGCGACGGCCACACCAGCCCCCAGCATTATTACCCTGCCGACGCCTGCGCCCACCTTATCCGGGTTGCTGGCGACGATGACGGCGGTGGCCGGGCTGATTCCCACGGTGGACCTGCACGCCACCCCCTACGTCATCGAGTTGCAGGGCCGCCCGCACTTTGTGGAGTTCCAGGCACCCTGGTGAAGCGCCTGCAATGCGATGCGCGCGTCCGTGCGACGACTGGAACAGACCTACCACGACCGGATTGATTTTCATATTCTCAACATTGATCATGGGTCCACCCGCGATCTGGCGTTTCGGTATGAAGTGGCGGCCATTCCCACCATTGTGCTGCTGGACGCTGACGGTCGCCTGGTGGAGAGCTTCGTTGGCTTTCGGACCGAGGAGGAGCTGGTAGCGGCGGTCGAGCGGCTGCTGGCCGCCAGCGAATGATGACCCGGTTCTTGCCTGGCCTGAGGCGGTTGTTTTGAGGAGGGAAAACGGCGCATGAGCAAAGGCGGAAGACGAGGAGTGGCCGGATGAAGTCAGCCAGGCGAGGGGAGCGTCCTGCTTTGTCGGTCACCCGTCGGGCTTTCCTGACACTTTCCGGCGCGACGTTGTTGGGGGCCGTGTTGCCCGTCGAATGGGCCGGGGCCGCCCCCGCCGAGCCGGAGGTGCTGGCGGGGCGGGCGCTGGTCGCGGCCGCCGTACACTGCCGTCCCTCGCCAGAGGCAGCGGTGGTCCGTCGCCTCTGGCCGGATAGCGTGACGCCGGTGTACCGACGCCTGGGGCGCTGGTATGCCGTGCCCGGCGGCTTCGCCCGGCAGGGAGACGTGCAGCCCATGCTGCCGTATGACCCGGCTCTGGCGGAGCCGCCCGCTCGCCTTCCGGCCTGGGTGGCCGTCATCGCGCCGGTGGCTCCCGTGCGCGCCTGGGTGTCAGGGTCCGCCCCGCTGGCCGCGCGGATCGGTTACGGCGGGGTGCTGTGCGCGGTGGACCGACTGCCCGATGACAGGGGCGGGGAGTGGTACGCCGTCAGCACCGCGCCGGAGGGTGCTCCCCTGGGTTGGACGCCCGCCAACCGCTGGCAGGCCGTGTCTGACGAGAGTCCAGCCGACGCCGATGGCCGCGTCCTGCAACTGGAGGCGGCGCAGGCCCGGCTCCGGGCGTGGGAAGGCCACCGGGAAGTTCTGCGCGCGCCGATTGCGGTGCCGGAGTCGGTCCGGCGCGGCGAGTGGCCGGTTTCCGGGCGGATGCCGACCCTGCCGGATGGAGAACCGGGCCATTATGGCGCTGCCTGGGCCTTGTGGGGCGGGGGTGGGATGATCTATGGGGCGCACTGGCACAACGACTTTGGCGCGGCGGGACGCGGCTCCGGCTGGGAAGTCCCGCCGCTGGTGGCGCAGTGGCTCTACCACTGGCTGCCGGAGGGGGCGACGGTGGCCGTTGGTTGAGGATGTCCTGAAGATTCATGAAACGCTCAGGTAACGGTCAGCAGTCTTTCCACGTCAAAGGTTATGATCAGGACGGAAGCGGAATACTCTACCGAGCGGCAGGAGTCTGAGTATGACTGAGCTGACAATAGGGCTGGCCTTCATTGCGGGGCTGGTGTCGTTTATCTCCCCCTGCGTGCTGCCCCTGGTCCCGGCTTATGTGGGCTATATGGGCGGCCAGGTGACGATACAGGCCGCGGCGACTGCCAGCGGCACCGGAGGGACAGCCGTGGCCGCCGGGCGGGGTCGTTTTAGCACCTTCCTGCACGGCGTTTTTTTCGTGCTGGGGTTCACCTTTGTGTTTGTCACGTTTGGCCTGCTGATCGAGGCCGGATCGCTGGCCCTGCGCGGGTCGATTGTGGACACGGAGAAAATCCTGACCCGGCTGGGCGGGCTGATCATCATCCTGTTCGGCCTGCACGTGATGGGCCTGCTGCCCAGGTTCATCCGCTGGGTGTTGGGCAAAAGCGAACAGATGAATCGGGGGACGGGTTATGGCGTGGCCCTGATCGTTCAACTGGCGATAGCCGTGGTTCTGGCCTGGTCGCTGATGACAGCCGTTCCGATGGTGATCGGCGTGGGGTTGTACCTGGTATGGCTGGCCTGGGGGGGCGCGTTCGTCCAGCCGGGCACGTTCTGGCGGCGGACGCTCACCCGCCTGCAGACGGCGCTCTATAGCGATACCCGCCAGGAGATTCAGGCCCGCAGCGACGCCGGGTATGCCGGATCAGCGTTGATGGGCGTGGTCTTCTCGGCGGGCTGGACGCCATGCATCGGCCCGGTATACGGAGCCATCCTGACGATGGCGGCGGGACGTGAGTCGTTGGGCGAGGCTGGGGCGCTGCTGGCGGCTTACTCGTTGGGGCTGGGCGTGCCTTTCCTGTTGACGGCGCTGGCGCTGGACCGGGCGCGAGGGCTGCTGCGTCGTTTGCAGCGGCACATGCGGAAGGTTGAGCTGTTCAGCGGCGCTTTTCTCCTCCTGATCGGCCTGCTGGTGTTGAGCGGGCAGTTGCAGACACTCAGCCAGTACGGAGCAACCGGCGATTTCGCCTATAACCTGGAATACTGCACAACTGAACTGTTCAACGGGCATATTTCGCCTGGCGATTTCGGGGCGTGTCTGGAAGCCGGGCCGAACTTTGGCGTGGACGCCAACGCCGAGTCGCTGGCCCCGGCGGCGAACAATTCGGCTGCCGGTGGGGAGGCCCCTGTTTCCCTCCTGACCAGCGTGCCGGATTTGAGCGCGGGCAACGTCGTGGCGGCCCTGCCGGACGAAGGGCTGAGCGTGGGTTTTCTGGCCCCGAACTTTGAGGCGACCACCTACACCGGCGAGCCGATTGCCCTGGTCGATACGCGGGGCAGGGTCACGGTGGTCAATTTTTGGGCGACGTGGTGCGGCCCCTGCCGGGGGGAGATGCCGCACCTGCAGGCCGCCTATGAGGAGCTGGCCGACGAGGGGCTGGAAATCCTGGCTGTCAACCGGGGCGAATCACCGGAGCGCATTCAGACGTTTCGCGACGAGTTCAACCTGACCTTTCCGCTCTTGCTGGACCCGGGCGAGACGATCACTGCCGACCAGTATCAGGTGACTTTCTTGCCGACCACTTACGTGCTGGATCGTGAGGGCGTGATCGTGGCCCGGCATTCGGGCCCGCTGACCGCCGAACAGTTGGGCGGATACCTGCAACAGGCTTTTGCCGCCGATGGGGACTGACCCGGTCCGCAGGGATTTGGCAGCCGGTGGGGAGCGGCTGGCCAGCGCCAGGGCATGGGTATTCCCCCTGATGGGGGCGGGGATAACCATAATCCTGGCCTTGATCATTCTGTGGTCCGTCGGGTTGCCGGACCCGGCGACGTTGCTGGCCCTGGAACCGCCTCAGCCGGGCGAGCGGCCGGTCGCGCCGGTGGTCGGGGGGCTGGCCCCGCCCTTTTCCGCCACTGCCGCTGATGGGTGGTCACTCACCCTGACGGCGTTACGAGGTTCGCCCGTGATCCTGAATTTCTGGGCGACGTGGTGCGGGCCATGCGCCGTGGAGATGCCTGATCTTCAGCGCGTCTACCAGGCCCGGCGGGCGGAGGGCCTGCGGGTGCTGGCCGTTAACGTGGACGAGCCGCCGGAAGTCTTCCTGCCCTGGGCGGCGGCGCGCGGCCTGACGTTCGACCTGTTGCCCGATCCGGGTCGGGCTATCCAGATGCTTTACCAACTGCGCGGCGTGCCGCAGACGATCCTGGTCGACGCTGATGGCGTGATTCGGGAGATTTTTTATGGACTGGTGAACATGGATCGCCTGCGAAGTCGGCTGGACGCCCTGCCGTGAGTGACCCAATGACCTCTGAAATCCCCGACGGCCATTCATGAGAGAGGGCGTTTTATGATCAGAGACGACGCTTCTCGCCGACGGGCCATTCGATTGCAGCGCTTCGTGTTGAGCCTGAGCCGCCACTGGCTCAGGGGAGTGATCATCTTCTTTGGGGTGTACGTTGGGCTGCCGTTTCTCGCGCCGGTGTTGATGCACCTGGGGGCGACCGCGCCGGCCCAGGCGATCTACACGCTCTACAGCCCGATGTGCCACCAGTTTGCCTTCCGGTCATGGTTCCTGTTTGGCGATCAGGCCGTTTATCCCCGGGCCATGGCGCGCGTCGATGGCCTGGTCCCCTACGAAGACTATGCCAGCCGGGACGAGTTCTTCGCTCGCCTGCCCGACCTGGCGGAGTGGACGGCGGAGCTGCAACTCCTGTCGCGCAGTTTTGTGGGGAACCCGCAGATGGGCTACAAAGTGGGCCTCTGCGAGCGTGATGTGGCCATTTACGGCGCGCTGTTCATCGGCGCTGGCCTGTTCGCCCTGGTGCGCGACCGCCTGCGCCCCGTGTCCATATGGCTATACGTGCTGGTGGGGCTGGTGCCGATCGGCCTGGACGGCTTCAGCCAGTTGCTGGGCAACGCGCCGTTTTACCTGTGGCCAGCGCGGGAATCGACGCCGCTGTTCCGCACGGTAACCGGCGCGCTGTTCGGGCTGATGAATGCCTGGCTGGCGCTGCCGTACCTGGAGGAGGCCATGCGGGAGACCCGCCACCAGCTTGAGGCCCGGCTGCGGGGGACAGGCGAGCTGGATTGAGGCCATCCTGAGGACAACGAAAAAAGCCCCCGACCTGGGCCGGGGGCTTTTGCGGTAGTGCCGGTCAGGGATTAGCCGGCACCGCCTTGCGATACCCGACAGTCGATGGTGCAGCCGCTGCCCGGCTGGCCGTTGGCGCCGCCGAGATCACACTCCTCGGAGCCTTCCCTGATACCGTTGCCACATTCTTCGGTCGGCGCGGTCTCGATCTGGCAGCTACTGCTGCACCCGTCGCCGTTGTTGGTGTTGCCGTCGTCGCACTGCTCGTTCTGGTTGTAGCCGTTCGGCGTGTTGATGTTCCCGTCGCCGCAGTACGTCCTCCGGCAGCTGTTGGTGCAGCGGTCGGTGTTGTTGCTGTTGCCGTCGTCGCACTCCTCGCCGGACTCTGTCCTGCCGTTGCCGCAGACGGGCGGCTCAACCTGGCAACTGCTGTTGCAGCCGTCGCCGTTGTTGGTGTTGCCGTCGTCGCACTGCTCACCCAGGCCGGACTGCCGGGTGCCGTCGCCGCAGTACTCACGTCGGCAGGAGTCGCTACAGCCGTCGCCGCTGTTGCGGTTGCCGTCGTCGCACTGCTCGCTGCCGTTGACGACGCCGTTCCCGCAGGTCAGGCGGCAGTTATTGTCGCACGCATCGGTGTTGTTGGTGTTGCCGTCGTCGCACTGCTCGCCCAGCGCGGATTGCCGGGTGCCGTCGCCGCAGTACTCGGTCCGGCAACTGCTGCTGCAGCCGTCGCCGCTGGTGCGGTTGCCGTCGTCGCACTGCTCGCTGCCATCCAGGCGGTTGTTGCCGCACTCGATCTGGCAGTTGGCGTCGCAGCCATCGCCGCCGACGGTGTTGCCGTCGTCGCACTGCTCGCCGATGTCAGACTGCACGACGCCATCGCCGCAGACTGGTTCGGGCGGCGGTTGGATGACTGGCGGCTGGATGTTGCAGCCATTGTCGTAGGCCAGCACCGTGCCGTTGAAGTCGTAGTCGTGGGCGTCGTAGTCGGTTTGCAGGTTGCCTGATGTGCCGTCGAAGTCCAGCCACATATACACCGTGTCGCCGGGATTGACGGTGGCGTTGGTCAGCCAGGTGCCTTCGGAGCCGAGCGTGCCGGCAGCCGTGTTGGTGATCTGGCCGACCGTGGTGCCGGTGTCATTGCCCTGCCAGATGCGGACGGCGGTACTGTCGAAGGCGTTGTTGCCGCCAATGGCGATGAAGTTGAGGTTCATGCCGTTGAAGTAGTACCGCCAGCGCAGGTTGATCCCCTGAATCTGGATCGGGGTGCCGCCGCCGTTGATGAGGCTGAACTGCACCACGCCGTGTGGCCAGAAGGCTTCGAAGCGCATGGTGTAGTAGCCGCAGTCCGGGATGGGCGTCGGCGGGACGGGGGTATCTGGTTGCGACGGCGGCGTCTGGTTGATGGTCAGCGTACAGCCGTTGCTGAGGTAGAAGGTGGTGCCGTTGAAGCTGTGCCCGCCGAAGTAGTCGCTCAGCGTATTCGGGCCACTGGCAAAGCGGACCTGCCAGATGCGGGTGCTGTTGCCCGGCAGTTGTTTGTTGGCGTTGTCATACCAGGTGCCCTCGGGCGGGTTGGGGCCGGGCGCGAGACCGGCGACGGTGGGCGGTGTGCCGTCGGTCCCAATCCAGATCGTCGTGCTGTTCCACTGCATCTGGTCTGCGTACATGCTGGGGAACAGCGCGTTCTTCACCCACTCCATCCGCACCCCTTCCAGCACCAGCGGCGCGAAGTTCTGGTTGCGGATGCTGACCTGCAGGTATCGGCCGCTGAAGTTGAGGCCGGTGATGTCGATCAGTGTGCAGTCAGGGGTGGCGGTGGCCGTCGGCGTGCCGGTGTTGGTCGGCGTGTGGGTCGGGGTGGCGGTATCCGTCGGCTCGAAGGTGTCGGTGATCGTCGCCGTTATGGTGGGCGGGGGCGTGTTGGACGGCGTGCTGGTCGGCAGAGCCAGGACCGGCGGCAGGTTGACCACGCGCGAGGCACGGAACGCCTCGTTGACCATCACGCGGCGGGCCTGGAGCTGGACATAGGTGGGCAGAGCCAGCGGCGTGATCAGGGGATGATTGAAGGTGACGATGATCTCCACGGCATCGCCGGGGCCGCCAGCGTCCCACTGTAAGGCGTCTTTGTTATTGACGGCCTGGCGGTCGTCGCCCAGGGCGGCGCTGCGCTCTTCGAGCACGGTACAGGTCAACTTGTCGCGGTCGGCGATGTACCGGGGCGGGTCGTAAGAGGCGGTGGTATCGCCCTCGCGCAGGGTGGGACGGGAGGAGCAGATGAAGACGTGGAACCAGCCGGGCTTGTCGTCATTGAACCAGCGCAGGAACGCGCCGGTGCCGGGATCGTACTGCGGCACGTAGGCTTCCTCATCGTAGATGCGCACGTCCAACCCTGCCGCGCCGACCCGCGCCTGATCCCGGATCGAGGGAATGCGTCCAATGTCGTTGATCAGCCCCTGGTGATCCTCGCTGCCGGGTTCGCAGTCCAGGCCATCCCAGTGGTTGGCGAATAACGCCTCTGTGTCACCATCGTAGGGGCTGTAGTCGGCATGAGACCCGCGATGGTCGCCATCTACGCAGAGGTAGTTGTGGGTATTCGATTCCAGTGCCAGGTCGTTTCGGCCCAGGCCGCGAGCGAAGTCGTCCGCGATGCCTTCCAGGCGGTTGAGGTCAACCTGCCCGGTGATCGCGTAACGCGCCGCCGTGCGGGCGGCGTTTTGCAGGGTCACCCAGGCCTGGAAGATGCGGGCGAACTCGATGATGCCGAACATGAGCAGCAGCAGAATCGGCAGGGTGAGCGCAAATTCCGCCAGGGACTGCCCACGTCGGCGTCGGGATGATGGTGGGCTGGGAGGTGCCAGCTTGGTGTCCATATAAGTGCCCTCTCTAACCACTCGCTAAACGATGAGGTCCGGGTTAACGTGCCAGTCGGGTGAACAGGCGGCTGGCAATCTCGGCGAACACGCGGTCCAGGTCGGCCATGTTGTCGGCATACCAGTACTGGCCGCAGTCTGCTTTGTAGGGTTTCCGATCGAACAAGTCCGGCGTGGTCTCATTATCGCACGGGTCGGGCGGCCCGAAGAAGGCCGGGTCGGGCTGGGGATGATCGGCGCAGTGGTGATTATCCCGGCAGTCCTGCCACCAGTCACTGTCGATCAGGCCGTTGTCGCCCGCGTCGGCAACGTAGCGCAATATCTCCTCGCCCAGCTGCGATATGGGATCAGTCGGCGTGCCGAAGCCGATGGAGTACATGGCCATAAAGTTGCCGGGCACGCCCGGCATCACTTCCACCAGACCGGCGAAGTCAGCCATGTCCATGGCGAAGTCAGCGGCGTCGTAATAAGTCACATCGCAGTTAGGGGCGGCGAGATCCACCCGCCCTTCGCTGGTCATGCAGAAATGGCGGGTGAACGGGTCGGCGTCGCTGCACCAGGGGTAGTCCCAGCCGGTGTCGGTCTCCGTGCACTCCGGGGCCAGGTCCCCCTCGGTGGGGTAGGGGTTGCCCGCTGACGGCGGCCAGCAGAAGGTATACCACGGGCAGAAGCCATGGTAGCCATATTCCCCGTCGCTGACTTCGGTGCCGTTGCGGACGGCCCGCGGCGTCACGTTGGCCGCGCCGTCGCTCAGCACGATCATGACCCACACCGCCGTGCGGCGGACGTACAGCGGGTTGGTCAGGGTGTCATTGGCGGTCAGGATGCCACCGCCCATGTTGGTGTCGTTGCAGGGGGCGGCCCACTCGTAACTGCGCCACATGATGGTCTCGTCGTGGAAGGTGACGCAGTCCGTCCACAGGAAGTTATCGTTGACATGCACGCCGATCTTCCTGTTCAGTGTGTCGATGGCGATGGCTTCGTCCGTGATCAGTGGCGGATAGGTGACCCCGCCGACCTCGGGGACGATGGCGACGCCGTTCAGGTCGAAGGTCACAAACACCACCCGGTCGCCGCGTGTGAAGTCCAGGCGTTGCACGAAGGCGCGGGCGGCATCGCGCACCTGTTTAAACGGCTGGCACACCAGGTCACTGTAGTCTGGTGGGACCTGGGGTTGATTATCAGTGACCCCGGTAATATTGCCCTCCAGATCGACCTGCCCGTTGCCGGGGTCGTTGCAGCAAGCGCCATGTTGCCAGCGACGGTCTTGCGCGCAGTCGGCCCGAATGGAGGGCGTGCCACTGGGAGGCAGGCCGATAGCCGTGTATTGGGCCTGGGTTGTGGACCGCGACATCGACTCGGAAGTATCCAGCACCAGGGCGACATCGAGCACCGCCGTCTCGGAAGTGGCCGACGCTTCCAGGGTGACCGTTCCCCAGCCCAGCAACCGCAAAAAGGTGGTGGGCACATCGACCTGGGCGATCACGCGGATCAGCTTACGCGGCGGCGTGACGCACAATTCCGGGTCGCCGGGATTGGTGACGCAGGTCTGCACCAGGACGCGGTCGGGGTCCAACCCATGCAGCCGGATAAACTGGCGGGCCGAGAGGGCGATGTCGGCGTAGTCGCGGTTCTCGCGGACCTGTCCGGCGGCGGCGATGGAAGCCGAGTCCACGGCGCGGCGCAGCTGGCTGAAGCGCACAAACAGCAGCGACACGTCGGTCACCAGCCCGACGAACGCCAGCAGTACCACCATGCCCAGCGCCATCAGGATGATCGTCTGGCCGGCCTGGTTGCGCCGGAAGAAGCGATGTCGTAGGGACTTGGTCAGCCTGTTCATACCCACACTCGTCTTCTAAACGAACGTCTCTATATCCTGCCTCAACTGGGTGTCGCCGTCGGTTCGGCGGCCGTCACCGGGAACATGGCCCAGGCGTGAACTTCGAAGTCGTCGCCGATGATCTGGAACCAGCGCATTTTTAACAACTGGTTGTGATGCCAGAACACTTCCACCAGCAGCAGCCCGTTGTTGGGCGAATGCTGATTTTCCAGCGGAGAGACCCCGTTCAGCAGGTTCTCAATTTCCTGCGTGCTGAATTCCGAGCCCAGGCAGCCCGGCGCATCGGAAACCTGATGATGACCGGTGAGCACAAAACCGCGCACGTTCTCGTCGTTGTCCGTAGGGCTGAGTTCCTCGACATCATCGTACATGCGGTACCGGTCTTCGCGCGGGTCATATGAGCCGTTACGGTTGACATCGAAGGGGTCAAAAGGCTCGTTGCTGCATTCGTTCTGGCGGGCCGGGAACCGTCCGGTAATGCGGACCTGAGACCCAGCGCCAAAATCTTCTACGACGTAGGCAAAGACCGAGACGACGACATCATCTTTGGAGGGATCAAACACCAGGGGCGGCATGTTACGGACCACGGTGCAGGCCACGCCGTCAAAGTAACCAATTGGCGACTCGGCGCCATCGACAAAGTGGTACCCCGCCAGGTGTGAAGTGTCCATCACGGGCAGGTAGGTTTCGGAGAGGTCGACGTAAGCGCCCCCCTCCACCTCGTTGCAGTCCATCCGTTCGATGTTACGTTCCTCGCCGGTTGGCCAGCGGATGGGATCGCTGGTCGCGCCGAAACGGCCGGCCTCCCGCGTGACATCCAACAGCACCAGGAAGTTGCTGGCCAGCCAGCCGATTTCCATCAGGCCGAGCAACATGAGCATCAAGATGGGCATGACCAGTGTCAGTTCCACCAGGCTCTGCGCCCGGCGCATCGGCTGCGGATGTTCCGCTGGTGCAGGCGCGCCGTCAAGGATGGTTAAGAGTTTCTTCACACCACGACGCATGGTTGTTTCCCCTAAGGGTAATTGGACAGACAGCAGGTTGCCTTAGCGCAGCAGGGATGCCCTAAGCTGATGATACCATAACCCGCTCAGGATGCTGTGACTCGAATTGTGAGGAAATGATAGAGAATTGTCAACCACTGTGGACGCCCGGCGAAGGCAGCATCCCCGGCGAAAGCGGAAACCAGCCGCCGGAAGCGGGGTCGCCGGGCGCACTGTTCCCGTTAGCTGGGAATCATATAACCGACGCCGTGGACCGTCTGGATGTACTTGGGACTGCGGGTGTCCTTTTCCAGCTTGGCCCGCAGATTCCGCACATGTACCCGGACCAGGTCCGGATCGCCGGTGTAGGGGGGGTATTCCCAGACAGCCTCCAACAGGTGTTGCGGTGAGAGCGGCTGATCGGCGTGTTCCATCATGTAGCGCAGGAGGCGATGTTCGGTGGCGGTTAGCTGAGTCGCCTTGCCCCCGACCTCGACCTGATAGGTATCGGAGTTTAAGGTGACATCCCCCACCGTGATCACCGACAGCCTGTCGGCGTCTCCCTCCTCGTCGCTGGAGGTGCGCCGCAGTAACGCGCGCACGCGGGCCAGGAATACCGCCAGGTCCAGCGGCTTGGTGACGTAGTCATCGCCGCCGGCATCCAGGCCATTCACGATGTCTTCCGGCTGTGAATGGGCCGTCAAGAAGAGGATCGGCAGACTGACGTACTCCGGATCGTTGCGCAGTTGTCGGCATACCGTCAGGCCGTCCATTTCCGGCATGGTCACGTCCAGCACCAGCAGGTCAGGTCGTCGCTTCCGGAGTTGGGCCAGCGCCTCTCTGCCGTCGCTGGCCTGCCCAACCTCGTACCCCACGCCGGTGAGTGCATCCAGCAACAGGGCACGCATTTTTGAGTCGTCGTCAACCGTGAGAATGTAAGCACTCATAGGGGATCACTCCTCTTTTTCCGGGTTGTGACGCGCCAGGCGGGCCCGCCGGACGGCCAGATCGTCTTCGGCAGGCGTCGCGGTTCCACGATCCTGATCCCGGGCTTCTCCCAAAGCTGCCGCAGAAGGCCCTGCTTCGTTTTCCAGAGTCTCAACCTCGATCCGGGTGGTGTGCAGCACGGTGTCAAGGGTCTCGCCAGCCGCTGGCGGTCGGGAGGGCCGTTGCTCCCGCGCCTCGGCGATCAGCCCCTCCAGCACATTGACGCGCTCGATGAATTCAGCCGTGCTCCGTCGATGTTCGGCCAGATCAGCCTCCAGCAGGGCGGCTTTCTGTTCCGTTCGTTTGAATTGTTCCAGGGCATGGCGGGCGGCGATTTCATCGCCTTGCAGCAAAGCGTTGTCCGCTTGTATATCCCAGTCGGAAGCTTCCTGGCGTAGCGCATCGATCGCCGTCTGCAGATTCTCCTCATGGGTGATCGCTTGGTCAATCCGTCGGCGCAGCGCGACAATTTCCTGGTCGATGTTCGCTCCCAGCCTGTCGGCGGACAAAAGCTCGCCCCGCTCCCGGCTGCCGGGCAGACGCAGGTCTTCTTCCAGGAAGGATTCGATCCGCGATCGGATCAGCGTGTTGATCTTGTTTAACAGACCAGTCATGTCACTTGTATTGTACAGGTACGAGAGGGTACAGGCAATCGGGCTGCGCGCGCCAATTGTTCAGAAAATCACACAATTGGCCCCTGATACCCGCCGAACCGCCCACGGCCATCCGTCTCAGCTCTCTGACGGGCCGGTGGTTCTCGTCCGGCTCAGCCGAACCGCGTCCGTAAGTAGTTGAGGGCCACCCGATCGATCACATCAGGCTGTCGGTCGATGGCCCACCGCTCTTCCAGATTCTCGTTGCTGACCAGCGCCCAGAAAGCCCGTTTGGAATCGTTGTCCCAGATGCCGTTCACCTCGCCGCGATAGAAGCCTTGCTCCTGGAGCAGCGCCTGCAATTCGCGGGCGATGGCCTCGTCGATGGGAAGCACATCCTCCGGGCGGACATCGCCAAAGAAGACGTGGTGCATATTCACCAATGTCTGGAGGCGCTGCACCGGCTCCGGATCGTCATCCACGCGCAGGTCCAGATAACGATCGTTGTCGCCGCCATAACCGCCGTTAGGACGCACCACCAGCACCCCCGCTGACTGTTTGCCGCGGCGGTCACCACCGACGGTGTCCCCGGCCAGCAGCGCCGCCAGCAGGCGATCGGACAGTTCACCTGAGGCCGCGGTGAAGGCTTCGGCCATGGCCTCCAGTGTTTCCGGCCCGGTCAGGATG
>DAOTXK010000141.1:0-6203 GCA_034435395.1 Anaerolineae bacterium
GGCCAGCGCCCTGGAAGCCGAGCGCCGCCGCGCGGCTGGAGAAGCGGTCAGACGGCGCGAGGCGGAAGCCGCCCTCCAGCAGCAGGTCGGTCTGCCGCCGCCAGTCGCTCAGTTTATGTCCACCTACATCATGGGCGATGACTACTTCGACGACTCGTTCAGCATCGAAGATGCCTCTGGCGGCTTCCTGGGGGAAACCGGGGCCGGAATCTCCGAGACCATCGGCGTCGGCGCGCCCAAGAAAGTGACCGCCGTCGAGGTGTGGCTGTTCGATAAGAACGACATCCGCACCGTCACCAAGGTGATCATGAGCGAACACGCCTACCGTGACGAGGCGCTACGGGCCAAGCTGGCCCCCAAAGGGGAAGCGGTGCTGGCCCGGCCCGGCGCGCCCGTCGAACTGGAAACGCAGACGCTGCGCGTCATCGCCACCATCCGGGATATGGCCTATGGAGCGGGTGTGCAGCCGCCGAACAGCTTCTTCGAACGTTTGACGATTGACATCGCCGCCTATGCCAAAGAAGGCGCGACATCGGCCCCCGGCACCGCTATCGGCGACATGTACGAAGGCACCATGCCGCTCCAGTGACCCCGCTGGTCGGTGGACCCTACAGACTCGAAAAGCCTCGCCCGGCGCGAGGCCTTCGTTTATCATCTGACCGGTTCAAACATCTCAGGAGACAGCCCTGCCTACTCAAGGGCGGTGATTCGAAACGTCAGTTTCCCAGCCGGGGCATCGATGGAGACTTTGTCCCCAAGGCGGCGGCCCAGGAGCGCTGCCCCCAACGGGCTCTCATTGGAGATTTTTCCTTCCAGGGGATTGGCTTCTGCGGCGCCGACGATGGTATAGGTTTCGGGCGGCTCGCCCTTTTGCTCCAGGGTTACGGTGGAGCCAAGCCGCACCACATCCGAAGGCCCGCCATCGTTGTCGATGATGGTGGCCGACCGCAGAATGTGCTCCAGATAGCGGATGCGGCCTTCCAGAAATGCCTGCTGTTCCTTGGCATCGACGTAACCCGCATTTTCCGAGAGATCGCCCTGGGCGATAGCTTCCTGGAGTCGTTGGGCCAGCGCAGGCCGTTTCACGGTAATGGCCTCTTCCAGCTCGCGCCGCAGTTCTTCCGCCCCTTCTTTGGTCAGATATATCTTCTCAGCCATATACAGATGCTCTCAACATTGTTGGAATTTCGCTAGAGTACATCGGAATGCCCGGCAAATCAAGCCGTGTTGAAATCCTGACGGCCATCGGATCGGCACCGCCAGACGATAATACGGGGTATAATGAGACATTCATGCCGGCTCACCCGCCCCGCAGGGGACATGGGGTACCTGATCATGCCTGAGAGCTACAAATTCTATCTGCAAGAAATCTTGATCGACGAACAAACCCTCCAGCAGCGCATCGCGGAATTGGGGCAACAGATTTCCGCCGACTATGCCGACGCCGACGACCTGCTCCTGGTCTGCGTGCTGAAAGGCGGCACGCTGTTCCTGGCCGACCTGATGCGGCAGATCACCGTCCCCCACCACATCGACTTCATGGCCGTCTCCAGCTATGGAGCACGGTCGCGCCAGTCCAGCGGGGCGGTTCGCATCGAGATGGACCTGCACACCGACATCGCCGGACGCAATCTGCTGATCGTGGAGGACATCATCGACAGCGGCCACACGCTCGATTACATCATCCGCACCCTGGAAGCACGGCAGCCTGGCCAGATCAGAATCTGCGCCTTGCTGAGCAAGCCGGAGCGGCGAGAAGTCCATATCCCCGTCGATTATATCGGGTTTGAGATTCCGAATAAATTTGTGTTTGGCTACGGCCTGGACCTGGACGAATTCTATCGCAACCTGCCGTTCATCGGGGTCGTGCGCCCTGGCGCTTATGCCATCCCGGAGAATCATGAGTGACCCCCTGCTGGAACCCCGGCCAGCGCCGCGCCCGCTGGCATGGACACCCCTGATCCACCGGTTGCCGGCGATTCTGGGCGAGGCCGCCCCCGCCGTTTATCTGGTCGGCGGTGTGGTGCGCGATGCATTCTGGGGCCGTCCCGCCCATGACATCGATCTGGTGGTCCCCGGCGGCGCGTTTGTGCTGGCCCGCCGGATCGCCGACGCCCTGGGCGGCGCGTTTTACAAGCTCGATCCGGCGCGCGAAACCGGGCGCGCCATCGCGGAAGTGGACGGCCAACGGGTGGTGGTGGATGTTGCCAACTTCCGCGGAGCCGATCTGCTGGCCGACCTGCAGGGCCGCGACTTCACCCTCAATGCCGTCGCCGCCCCGGCCAGCGGCGACCTGGACATGGTGATCGATCCGCTGGGCGGCCTGCGGGATGCCCAGGATCGAATCCTGCGGCGATGCAGGGCCTCGTCCATCGCCGACGATCCGATCCGGGCGCTGCGTGCCGTCCGGCTGAGCGCGCACTTCGGGCTGCGCATCGAACCGGCCACGCTGAAAGACATCCGCCAGGAAGGGCACCGCCTGATCGGCACGTCCCCGGAGCGAGTCCGGGACGAATTCATTAACCTGCTCGCCAGTTCCCGCCCGGCGGCGGCGTTACGCACCGCGGACGCTCTGGGGTTGCTGGCGCGGATCGTGCCGGAAATCGACGCCATGCGCGGCGTCGAACACGGCCCACCGCACCAGCCCGACGTGTGGAGCCATACCCTGGCCGTCATCGAACAGCTCCATGGTGTCGTGGACACCATCAGCCCCCGGCGGACCGATAACAGCGCCGCCCAGGCCGGGTTGGGGATGATCGTCTACTTCCTGGACCATTTCCGGCGGGAGCTTCAGTCGCACCTGGCGCACCTCTGGCCTGATGAACGGCCCCACGCCGCCCTGCTGATGCTGGCCGCCCTGTTGCACGATAGCGGCAAGCCCGCCACCTGGCAAAGCGAGGGGGTGAGCATCCCATTTATCAATCACGAGGTGTTGGGGGCCGAGCTGGCCCAGGTCCGCGGGCAGGCGCTCCGCCTGAGCGGGCAGGAGGTCGCCCGCCTGGTGGCCATCGTGCGCCACCATCAGCGCCCACACCTGTTGGACAACGAGCCGAGTCTCTCCCGCCGGGCCATTTACCGCTTCTGGCGAGACTGTGGCGCGGCGGGCGTGGACATCTGCCTCCTGTCCCTGGCCGATTACCTGGCCACCGCCGGCCCCGCCCTGTCGCCGCCGAAATGGGGCAAGTTCCTGCAGACGATTGACGCCCTGCTGGCCGGGGCCTTCGATCCCGGCGACGCCAACGTCACCGCCCTGCCCCCACTGGTCACCGGCCACGACCTGATGCAGGCGCTCAACCTGCCGCCGGGGCCGCAGATCGGCGAACTCCTGGAACGCATCCGCGAGGCTCAGGCTGAGGGCGAAGTCCACACGACCGAAGAAGCGCTGGCTCTGGCGCGCCGGTCCCTGCCATAAGCCCCTTCACTCGCCAGGCCGCTCCCAAAACCAGAGGAGGGTCCGACCATAGCGGCGCTCGTCGTAAGCCTCCAGGGATTGCAGGGAAATCGCTTCCCGCTCCTTCGGATCGATCTGGACCACGACGATCCCGTCAGGGTTCAGCCAGTCAGGCCGGGCGTCCAGCCGCAGCAAAGCGTCCTTCCACAGCCCTCGATACTGGGGAGGCGCTACATAGACCACGTCAAAATGTTGGGGCGGCGTCCGCGCCAGATAATCTAAAACATCGGCCCGCACAACCCGGGCGTTCGCCGTCAGACCGGTGATCGCCAGATTTTCGTGAATGGCCTGAATCGCCAACCGGGCCGAGTCGATAAAGGTGGCTTTGGCCGCGCCGCGACTCAACGCCTCAATGCCCACACTGCCCGTCCCGGCAAACAAATCCAGCCAGGAAGAGCCGGGCACCACCGGCGAGAGGATGTTAAACAGCGCCTCCTTAACCCGGTCGGTAACCGGGCGGGTCGTTTCGCCAGGGACCATCTTCAACCGGCGGCCCTTGGCCGTGCCGGCGATCACACGAATAGCCACGGTCTGCCTGCTGCTTTCGCTCGGTCCTCAGGCTGGCGGGAACTGGTCAACCGCCTCGCGCACTGCACGAATGTTGGACAGCGGCGAGGTGATCAGGGCCACACAGCCGGTGGAGAGAATAAAGCGCCGACCGCCAGTTAGCTCGATAGCCTCCCGCGCCTGATCGCGCACCTGAGCGGGCGTGCCGTTGTGAACGGGATCCCAGCGCGAAAGCCCGCCGCAGACCGCGCCAGGGAACTTGCTTTTACCGCTCGCCAGATCCGGCGCGGTCTCCCGATCGTGCCAGTTGATGGCCTGCACCGGATAATCAACGAACAGGTTGAACATCGGCGCGTCACCGTGCAGGTGCAGCAGGTTAAACCAGAATCGCTCACTCAGCGCCCCCAACAGGCGCAGATCATAAGGACGGCCAAAAGTCTGATACTCGGCCTCACTCATCACGCCGTAACTGCCATGCTGAACCGCGTAAAAAACGCCGTCAATCCCGGTGCGCTGTAATTCGTCCAGGAAGCGTAAGGTGCTCTCCGTGATCGTGTTCAGGCCAGTATGAACGCGCTCCGGCTGCGTGCGCAGATGTTCGATCAGTTTCTCCGATCCGGCAAGGTTTTTCGCCTGGGCCAGGGGACTGAAAATCGTCTGGATCACGGGCACCTCGCCCTCCAGCGCCCTGACGATCAGCCGCACCGCCTCCAGCTGCCGCCCCAACGCGCCACGTCGCGGGTCCAGCACCCGCAACTCCGTCCAGTCGAGCGACCGCTTCACCACCCGCCCCGTGTACTCCCGCGTGCCCTCCAGCGATCCCACCCAGCGATCCTGCACCCCGTAATCACTGACGCAGAAGCTGCTGGCCGGGGTGATCTTCACGAAGTCAAAGTCGTAGCGCGTCTGGAATTCCACCGTCGACTGGGCCAGGTCCGCAGCGCGCTGATCATCGCCGGGCCAGTGCCGCCACAGCGCCACCGGCACCCGGTCCACTGCCTCGCCAGCGACCGCCTTTTCCAGCCGTACGCGCTTGGAGGGCATATTATTTCCCTTCGAGGATGCTGATCTGCTGCGCGACCATACGGCTGAGTATCTGCATCCGGGCCGCATCCTCGGCGCTTTTTCCGCTGGCGTCTCCGAGCAGTTCCAGCACGCGCTTAAAATTCGCCAACGCCTCTTCCTTCTGACCGGCACCTTTCTGTGCCAGGGCCAGGCCATAAAGCACATCGATATCATCCGGCGACTCGGTCGCGATTCGCTTAAACTCCTGGATGGCAACGTCATCCTGGCCCACCACATGAGAACGCCAGGCCTGTCCTAAGGGGCTGTTTTCTCTGCTCACCGAAGCTCCTCCCCACCACATGGCGGCGCACAACGGTCGGCGACGAAATTAACCAGACTACCCCGGCATTATATCCTGCCGGAGAAGACGATGGCAAAGCAGTCGCTTAAGGCGTGACGGTCAGCAACACCGGTAACACCAGGCTTTGACCAAGCGAGACACCCCGCTCACCAAAGAACTCGATCCGCTGCCCTGGCTGGCATCCTCCCCAGGCCGACTCCGCGCACTGCCAGAGTTCCACCAGGATCAGATATGTGCCTGGCGAAAGATCGTCCGGGAGGGGAAGCTCGTGTCGGTCGCGGACATAACGGTTGCGGGGCCACCGGGTTGTCGGATAATCGCCGACATGCGGTTTGTACGATTGAAAGACCCGACGACCGCTGGCGGCCTCGGCCAGGCTCACCGTCACCGGGAAATTGTCCGAGGGCACGCGCACCGCCCGCCAATAAAGCGTGAGATCCACCACCTCGCCCGGCGCGAAAACTGTCCGGGGCAGATCATAAGCCAGGATGTCCAGACCGGCCTGGGTATAACGCTGCAAGCTCGTCCTGGCATCCAGAATCACGCCACGCGGCGACTGTCGCCAGAACAGCCCTGGCCTGCTCACCAACAGCACCATGGCCAGCAGCAAGACGCTCACCGTCACCCCCACGATACGCGCCTCTTCCGGCGAGAGCAGCGCCAGCTCAACTTCCCCCCGGCTGGCCGCCGGACGCCTGGCCAGCGCTCCAGCTGCCAGGATCGACGCCAGGACAGACAACAGGCTGATCCCCCATCCCAGCACGCGGGCTGGCGTCTCCCCGAAGTAAATCAGCACTTCATGTTCGCCGCTGGGAATCCTGACCTGGAGCAACCCGCCAGGATCAACGCCAGGCATGACGATCTGGCCATCCACCGTGG
>DAOTXK010000142.1:0-7297 GCA_034435395.1 Anaerolineae bacterium
GGCCTCGACCGTTTCCTGGGCCAGCCGGACCAGCGCCACATAATCGGCTGCCGTGCCGTCGCCCAGATTGATGAAAAAGTTGGCGTGGAGCGGAGAAATCTGCACGCCGCCGATCTGCCGGCCCTTTAGCCCCGCCGCTTCGATCAGGCGTCCGGCATAGTCCCCCGGCGGGTTTTTGAAGATGCTGCCCAGGCTGGCTCCTGGCGGCTGGGTGCGCCGGCGGTGGGCCATGAATTCGTCAGCGATGGCCCGCAGCTCCTGGGGATCATAACCCGGCGTCAGCGCCAGCGTCGCCGCCGTGACCAGAAACTGCTCCCCGCTTCCCTTGAGGGCCGAGGTGCGATACCCGTAGGCCATCTGCACCAGCGAACGATTCTCGACGCTGCCCGGACGGTGGACCGTCACCTGGCGCACACAGCCGGACATGTCGCTGCCATGCGCGCCGGCGTTGTTGATGACCGCGCCGCCGACCGTCCCCGGCACGCTGACGGCCCATTCCAGCCCACCCAGGCCCTGCCGGATGCAGCGCCGCGCCAGCCCGCTCAGATTGGCCCCGCTCTCCGCCCGGACAATGCCGCCGTCGCCAAACCTGACCTGCGAAGCCCGGTTGATGATCACCAGTCCCCGGAACCCCTCATCCGCAACCAGCACGTTGGCGCCGCCCCCCAGGATCCGGCAGGGCACGTCTTCCGTCCAGGCGAATCGGACAGCATCGATCAGCTCGGCGACTCCGGTCGCCACGACCAGCGCGTCGGCGGGGCCACCCAGCCGCGCCGCTGTATACCGCGCCAGAGGCTCGTCCAATAGCAGGCGCTGGCCGAATCGTCGCTGCAACGGCGTGTACAGGCTCAAGGCCGCCTCCCGGAGTCAGGATGTCAGAATGGGCCAGGCCGTCGGCATTGACCGCCACGGACGCGCGGATCGGGAAAACAGAGGTTAACCCAGGGACACATCGACACCAATAGGTCCGAAGCGCTCCTCCGGCCCTCCATGACGCGCTACGCCAGCGCCGCCAGCAACAGCCTGCCGATCTGGGGTGCATCCCCCGCGCTGAGGATGATCACCACATCACCGGGCTTCACACCCGACGCCAGCGCCTCCACCGCGTCGGCAAAGCTCGCCGCATGCCGCACATCCGGATGGGCGATCTGCCCGACCAGGTCCGGCACATCTGGCCCTTCGCCCGGCTGTTCCCGTGCCGCATATACATCGGTGACCAGGACATGGTCAACATGGGACGGGTTAAACGCCGTGGCAAAGCCGTCCCACAAAACCCGCAGCCGCGAGTACGTGTGCGGCTGCCACACCGCCCAGATTAGCGATCGGGGATACCGGTCCCGCGCTGCCGCCAGCGTCGCCCGGATCGCCGTCGGATGGTGGGCGTAGTCATCGATGACCGTCACCCCGCGCGCCTCGCCGCGCACGTCAAAGCGACGCTCCGCGCCGGAGAAAGTCGCCAGGCTCGCCAGCGCGTCCGCCAGGGGAACCCCCAGGTGGTTGACCACGATCAACGCCGCCAGGGCGTTCTGCACGTTATGTTGGCCCGGCACACGCAGCATAACCCGCCCCAGCACCTGAGCGCCGCCCTCGCAGCGCAGCGTAAAATTCATTCCCCCCATGTGGTTGGGCTGCCAGTCAACGGCCTGCCAGTCAGCGACCGGGTTATGCAACCCGTAACTGGCCACCGGCCACTGCATCACCCGCCGGTTATGCCCCAGCGTGGCGGCGATCGGGTCATCGGCGCAGGCCACCAGCAACCCATCCTCCGGCAGCAGGGCGGCAAACTGGTTAAACGCCCGGACGACATCCCCCAGCTCCGGGAACAGGTCCGGATGGTCGTGTTCCACATTGGTGATCACGGCCACCTGGGGACGCAGGCCCAGAAACATATAATCGTATTCGTCTGCTTCGATCACAAAGGCCGGGCCGCGCCCCACCCCGGCATTCGACCCCGTGCTGGGCACGATCCCCCCCACGATGTAGGTCGGGTCATAACCGGCCCCATCAAGGACATGGACGATCATGGCGGTGGTGGTCGTCTTGCCATGGGTGCCTGCCACCGCCACCCCCACCTGGCCCATCATCAGTTCGCCCAGGATGTCGACTCGCTTGAGGACAGGGAGTCCCCGCCCCCGCGCCGCCTGCACCTCAACGTTATCCGGGGGAATGGCGGATGAAATGAGCACCAGCTCGGCGTCGCCGATGTGCGCCGCCTGGTGGCCCTCGTAGATCGTCACCCCGTCGCGGGCCAGGGCTTCGGTCAGCGCGTTCAGCTTCCGGTCAGAGCCGGAAACCACATACCCCTGCTGGACCATCACGCGGGCAATGGCGGACATCCCCACCCCACCAATGCCCACGATGTGCACGCGTTGGCCGGGAACAAGCATCGCCTTATATCAGCACAACCAGGACAAACAGGAACAGGACGATGACCATCAACGTCAGCAAGTTGCCTTCCAACAGCCAGACCAGCGGCAACTGATTGACCATGATGGCGCTGGCCGAGCCGGGCGGGGGCGCGATGATGTACGGGCTGAGCGGATAGCCCAGATTGTCCATATAAAACCACAATGAGCCGAATAACAGGTAGGCGTTAAAGCCCCCGATCAGCCCTCCCAGCAGCCCTTCCTGCAAACCCTGGCGCGCCCCCTTCTGCCGCTCCATCTGGCTAAACCGTTCCGGCGTCTGGTAGGCAAAGAAGGCGATCACCAGCAAAATGCCCGCGTACATATACAACTGCTGGTCGAGCCGGGCCCCGGCGATCAGGGGGGAGAGCAGCACATCTCTGAACTGCTCCAGGAGGAACAGCGCCAGCACAATGCCGGTCAGGGCAATGATCTCCTTGTTAGACCCCCGCACAAAGCCAATAAAGGCAAACAGGACGACCATCCCCCACAAAAAAGACGATAACTGGATCATAAGGCTTCTGCGTCATCCCCCGTCTGCATGCCGACGATACGGTCCCTGTCAGGCTCAAGCCCCCACTGGCGACACGCCACTTCAGATCAAGACGATGACCACAAACAGGAACAGGATCACCACCAGCAGCGTCAGCAGGTTCCCCTCCAGCAACCAGTCCAGCGGTAACTGGTTCTGCATGGCGGCGCTGGCCGTCCCGGCATAGGGGGCCGGGATGTACGGTGACAGCGGGTAGCCCAGTTCGCGCATGTAGAACCATAGCGAGCCGAACACCAGATAGCCGTTAAAAGCGCCGATCATGCCCCCTAACAGCCCTTCCTGAATCCCTTCGCGCATCCGGCGGCTGCGGACCGTCCGCTTCTCAAAGCGCTGCGGCGTCTGGTAGGCGAAAAAGGTGATGAGCAGCAGGATGCCGCTGTAGAGAAAAAACTGCTGTTCAGGCTCCGCCCCCGCCGTCAGCGGCGCGATGAAAACATCATTAAACTGGTTGAGTGTGAAGAGTGCCAGCACGATCCCGGTCAGGGCGATGACCTCTTTCGTCCAGCCGCGGGAAAAGCCGATGATGGCGAACAGGCCAACCATTCCCCATAAACACGTGGACAATTGAATCATCGTGCCTCCAACTCCATCACCAGGCGGGCAATGTTTTGTGCCCCCTCCGGGCGGGCCAACGCCCGGCTGCGCGCGGCCATCTGCTGCAACATCACCGGGTCGTCCCACAGCCGCCGGATGGTCGGGAACAGCTCATCCCCCGCGCGGTCATCGTCCAGCCGGATGGCCGCGCCGCGTGACGCCAGGTAATCGGCATTGACCGCCTGGTACCGCCACGCGTGGGGGTACGGCAGCAGGATGGCCGGCAACCCAAAGTGAGGGAACTCCCCCAGCGTGCTCGCCCCGGCCCGGCTGACCACCAGGTCCGCCGCGGCCAGCGCCAGCCCCATATCTTCGTGCAGGTAATCAAAGGCATGATAACGCGCTCTCCCCGCCGGGGTCAACTGCTGGCGGGCCGCCTCCACCGCCGGCCAGTCCAGCGTCCCGCTGATGTGCACCACCTGCCAGCGCTCCTCGGCGAGCAGGTCCGGCAAAATCGCCAGCAATGCCTGATTGATGCTGCGCGCGCCCCGGCTGCCGCCGATGACCAGCAGGGTCCGCCGCCCAGGATCACGCCCGAAATGAGTCAGCGCCGCCTGGCGGGTGGCTGCCAGCACTGCCTGCCGCAGCGGGTAACCCGTTGCCACCACCCTGCCGGGCGGGAAGTAAACGGCGGTCTCGTCCGTCGTGGCCGCCACCCGGCGGGCCAGGCGTCCGGCGAGTTTCAGCGCCCATCCTGGCTCAATATCCGGCACAAAACAGACCATCGGCACGCGGGACAACCACCCGGCCAGCGCCACCGGCAGGCTGGCCCATCCCCCGGTGATGAAGAGGCGGTCCGGGCGGCAACGCCTGACCAGACCCAGGGCCTGGACAAGACCCATGCCCAGCCTGACCGTGCTCGCCAGCAGACGAAACGGACTCACGCCATGAATCGGCCCCCCCTGGACCAGGGCTGTGTGCGCCCAGTGGACGCCGCTACGGGCCAGGATCGCGCCGTCCAGGTCCCCACGGCCCCCCACAAATATCAGCTCCACCGGCGGGGACGCCGCCTCACGGCCCTCAGCGGCCTGCATCGCCTGCGCGACGGCGAACGCGGGGTACACTCCGCCCCCGGTCCCCCCGGCTGAGATCATAATCCGCACTGACTCTCCGTTCCGGTATCGACTCCCCCGCCGCCACCCGGGAGATGCTCAACAGCAACCCCACGCCGGCCATCGAAGCGACCAGCGACGAGCCGCCAAAACTGATGAACGGCAGCGGCACCCCGCTGAACGGCAGCACCGCCGTCATCACCGCGATGTTCAACAGCGCCTCATAGGCGATCCAGGCGGTGATCCCCGCCGCCAGCAACGATCCAAAACCATCCGAGGCCACCCGCGCGATACGGAAACCACGGATGGCCAGCACGATGAACAGCACCGTCACCAGCGTGCAGCCGACCAGCCCCAGCTCCTCGCCGATAATGGCAAAAATGCTGTCGGTGTGTGGCGCGGGCAGAAAGCCGAACTTCTGCCGCCCTTCCCCCAACCCCACGCCGGTCAGGCCGCCGTTGAGAAAGGCCAGCACGGCCTGCTGCACATGGTAACTGGCCGTGGTCAGATCGTTGACTCCCTCCAGATACGAGGACAGGCGCGGCCCGGCGTAGGGGACCTGCGTCGCCAGCAACCAGCCAGCGCCCCCCGCCAGCCCGCCCATGAGGATGATTTGAAACCAGTCCGCCCCCGCCAGGAAGAACATGGTGGCCGCCGTCATCAGGATCAGACTGGCCGTGCTCAGGTCCGGTTGTAAGATGATCAGGCCCGCCACCGCCCCGACCAGGATAGAGAACGGGATCAGGCCGTAGGTGATCCGCCGGATCATGTTCTGTTTGGCGGACAGCCAGGCCGCCATGTAGATGACGGTCACCAGTTCGGCCAGCTCGCCCGGCTGCAACGAGCCGTTGAAGAAGGCCCGCTGCGCGCCGAACAGTTCCGGCGCGGTCGCCAGCAGGGCCACCAGCAGGGCAATCACCACGATCATCATCCACAGCGCGAACTTCCGCCACACCCGGTAGTCGATCAGCGCCAGCAGCAGCATGATCACCAGCCCGACGCCCACCGAGCGCACCTGCCGCAGGAAGATGGTCGAGGCATCGCCGTAGACCTGGTAGCTCCAATCGAAGGTGGTGCTGAAGACCATCATCAGCCCGATGGCCAGCAACACACCCACCACCAGCACCAGGTACATATCGAACTGGGTGCGGAAGAGCTTACGGCGCTCGGCCACGCGGGCCGGGTCCGGCGGGGTGGCGGCGGGTGGCGGCTCAACCGCCAGCGTGCCCGTCGCCTTGAGGCGCATCCCGCGCCCGGGCACATGGTCGTCGTGGTCGATGATTCGCGGCGTGGTCACGATAAAACCTCGCTCCCCAGTATGCCTGCTTCGCCTCTATTGTAGTCAATCTGGCAAAACCTGCTGCCCCGGACCAGCGGCATCAGAACGACCCGGCCCGTCGCCGATCAGCCAGTTCAAGAACCCTCCGTCATTGTCGCAGCCTGACACGCTCACAACGCCTGCACCAGCTCGCGGAAGCGCCCTCCGCGCTCCTCAAAATCGCGGTAGGCGTCATAGCTGGTCCCGCCCGGCGAGAGCAGGACCACATCGCCGGGTTCGGCCAGGCCCGCCGCTGCCGCGACCGCCTCGTCGAGCGTGGACGCCGTCCGCACCCGTGAGGCGGCCAGCCGCCCACTCGCTGACTCGGCCAGCGCCCGCCGCAACCTCTCGGCGATGGTCGGGCCGTATTCGCCAAAGGTGACCACCGCCCGCGCTTTCCGCACGACCAGCGCGATCAGCTCCTCCCAGGGCAGCTGTTTATCGCGCCCGCCCAACAGCAACACCAGCGGCTCGTCGTAGCTCCTGACGGCGGCCAGCACCCGCTCCGGCGCGGTGGCGATGCTATCGTTAACCCAGGTCACGCCGCCCACCACGCGGACCACCTCCAGGCGGTGCGGCATGCCCTGGAAGTCCAGGATCGCCTGGCGCATCGCCCCGACATCCACCCCGGTCGCGCCGCATATGGCACAGGCCGCCAGCACATTGAGGACGTTATGGTCGCCGCGCAGCGGAATCTCATCCCGCCCGGCCACGACCTGTGGCTCGCCATACCGGCTTGACCGCCCAACGACCGTCACGCGAGAACCGTCCAGATACGCGCCGTCCGCCACTGGCTCCTGCGCACTGAACCAGACCACGCGCCCCCCCGCCCGATCGGACAGTCCGGCGCTGCCGGGATCGTCGCGGCCCAGCACGGCCACGTCGTCGGACGACTGGAAGCAGATCAGGCGGGCCTTGGCGGCGGTGTAGGCCGCCATCGTGCCGTGACGGTCCAGGTGGTTGGGTGTCACGTTGAGGATCGCCGCATAGCGCGGACTGACCGTGGTCAGCTCCAGCTGGAAGCTGCTCAGCTCCATCACCACACAATCGGTTGGCGCGATCCGCGGCAGGGCGTCCAGCAGGACATCGCCGATGTTGCCGCCGACGTGGGTCACGCGCCCGTCCGCCTGACACATCCGCCCGACCAGCGCGGTGGTGGTGGTTTTGCCTGCGCTGCCAGTGATGCCGATCACCGAAGCCGGACAACGCTCCAGGAATAGCTGCGCGTCGTTGCTGACCGGAATCCCGCGCCGGAACGCTTCCTCCACCAGGGGGGCGGTCAGCGGCACACCGCCGGACACGCACAACAAATCGGCGTCGTCCAACAGGCTGAGCGGATGCCCGCCCAGCACAAAAGCCACGCCAGCCTCCCGAT
>DAOTXK010000143.1:0-10090 GCA_034435395.1 Anaerolineae bacterium
ACCGAAAACAGATCGAAGACGATCAGGACGATCAACGCGCTGCGACGCCAGAAATCGCCGGGTTTCTCCAGCAGCCAGGGGATCGTCAGCAGCGTCAGAGCCGCCACGAGTGTTGAGAAAGCCATCGCGGGCAGGGCGTCAACATAGGCTTCCCGCCCCGGCCCCAGCCAGAGGATAAAAACCGCTCCGGTCCCCAGCCCCGTCAATATCACCAGGAGGCCCAGGGCTTGCCGCAGGGTGCGCCCGGCAGCCCCCTCCCCCGGCGGGTCCCAGGCCGCCAGCCGGGCCATCCCCAGCCCGGCCAGCACGCTGAGCGACAGGGCAACGACCACTGCCGCCCGTTCCTGGCCACGAAACAGCCGCAGCCCCGGCAGGACGTTGTACAGCACTCCGTAGAGGGCCGTGTTGCCGCCAAAGCTCAGGCCCAGCCCGACCAGCACCGCTCCGCCCCAGAAGCCCCAATCCCGCGCCCGCCGCCAGAGCGCCATTCCGACCAGGGCCAGCCCGGCGATCCCCACGTACAGCGGCGACCACACGCTCAGGATTCGCGGATACACCATCTGGAGGACATCATAGATGGGAAAGCCGTTGCGCTTGGCCTCAAAGCCGAGGTCAACGCGGGTGGTGTGCTGCACATACTCCACGGCGGGAAGGAGCTGGACCGCCGCCAGCGCCGCACCCAGGATACCAACCGCCCCCGCCCCGACGACCAGGGCCGTCCAGCGGAGGCGGCGCTGGTAGACGCGATAGGCCAGAAAGGCGACCGTCAGGCAGGCCAGAAGCCAGTTGGTCTGGGGATGCCCGGCCAGCAGACTCAGCCCCAACGACAACCCGCTCAGCGCCAGCCAGGGCGGGCGTATCTTCCCCTGGGCGGTCGCCTGATGGACGCCCAGCAACAGCAACGGTCCCCAGACGGCGGCCTCTAACAGCGCCAGTTGCAGCGGCGGATATCCGGTCAGAAAGCCGCCGTAGGCCCAGGTCAGCGCGGCGACCAGCCCGCCGGGGATGCTGCCCGGCTCGCCTGCGGTCAGGCCGCGCACCAGGGCGTACATCAACAGGCTCGCCAGCAAAACATGCCCGGCCATCTCCAGCTCAAGGGCGTGATACGTCCACTCGCCAGCGATCCCGCTCAGCGCGACCGTCAGCAGCCGGGGCGGGTAGAACACCGCCGACTGCGAATCCGCCAGGAAAGGCAGCCCGCCGTTGTTGTAGGGATTCCACAGCGGAACCTCGCCCTGCCACAGCCGCGCCGCCTGATAGGCCCCGAAGGCGACGAACTGCCCGGAAAAATCACCCTCGATCAGTGATACCTGGTCGCCGGGCACGGGCGTCAGGAACCGCCAGAAGAAGGCCATCCCTAGCAACACCAGGAGCAGACAGGCCAGCAGATCAAACCGCCAGCGGTCAACGAATCGCCTCATCCGGTCTCGCCTCCTGGGGATGGCCCATCCACCGCCACACGGCTCAAATACACCACATCCGTGCGCTGCCCACCGTAGGGCGGGATGATGGGCAGCCGCTCAAAGACACCTGCCTCCGGCATCATGTATACGCCGACCTCAATCTGGTACACGCCGGGCGGTGTCTCTGGCGCGATAGTGAAAGTATGCGGATCAACCACCCCTTCGCCGGGCGTCCAGGTAGAGGTGGGCGCGGTCCATTCTGCCGGGTACGAATCCGAACTGCCGTAGATCGTTTCCGTCTCCCGATCCAACACGTGCACAAAGACTGTATAGTCCTGGTCCATCACCTGCAATCCCTCCCAATAGAGGGTAACAGTGAATTCCTCGCCGGGCGAGGCACGCCGCGCGCTGACTTCATAGCCGCGCAAGGCCATCTGGTGGTTGAAGTTGTCATAGCGGGCGTTGGGGAGACCGGAATCGGTTTCCGGCGGCAGGAGGTCGATCACCGGCTCGAGGAACAGCCGATCATCCCCTCCTTCCGACGTGAGTGACATCCGCTCGCCGGTAGTCAGGTCGTAGAGGCCCAGTGCCAGGGTGAGTCTGTCCGGCGTGTAGACGCCGTCCGGCAGCGTCACTACCACCGCTTCCGACCACTGCTGGCCGGGTTTGAGTCGTTCAGTTGCCAGCAGGCCGCGCCCCGGATAACGGTCACGCTGGGCAACGATGATGTTCACCCCGTCCAGGACGTGGAGGAAGAGACTCCACCGGCGGGATGGGACCTGCCTCACCTCCCAGTAAAGCGTCACGGCGATGTCTCCGCCGGGCCGGACCGCAGCCGGGTGGACCTGGTAGCCGCGCAGGCGCAGGGCCGGCCCCTCCGCCCCAGGCTCGAAGAAGTCCTGTTCGATGCCGGGGAGGTCGCCCGGCAGAGGGGCACCCAGCGGCGGCGGGGCGTAAGCCGGTCGTATCCAGGCCCACGGGGCCAGGACCGCCACCGCCAGATACAGCCCGGCCAGGCCGCTCCAGCTTACCCACTGCCAGCGCTGGCGCAACCACCAGGTCAGTCCGACCGCCAGCCACAGGCTGATGGGGCCGATGGCCACGAACATCAACCGACCCTGCGAGGCGGGGGTGATGCCGGTCCAGTGCAAAAGAGCCGCAAAAGCTACCACCGGCCAGGCGACGATCAACACCAGCGGCGGCCCTGATCCCCTCTGCCGTGCGGGTACTCGCCCGGTCAGCCGCGCCAGCAGATACAGCGCGAAGCCCAGCAGGGCCATCCCGCCCAATACGTTAAAAACGAGGTACAGCGCCGCTGGCAGGGGGACGTTAACGCCGCCGAACAGGCCCCACCACGTCCGCAGAAACGACTCGCGCTCGCTCCAGAGCTGGGCGGCATCGGTGGGAACCGCCCGCCCGCCGACGATCTGGAGGAAGACGTTCAACCCGGTGGGATCGCCGTAGAGTTGCCAGTTGCGCAGGTACCACCACCCGGCGATCAGGAGAGTCAGCCCTCCGGAAACCACCCCGCCGATCACCAGGGGACGCCAGTCGCGCCGCCTCAGGCTGATCACCAGCAGCGTGAGCGCCACCAGCGGCAGCAAAAACCCGATGCTGACTTTCGCCAGCATGCCCGCGCCTGCCGTGACGCCCAGACCCACGTAGGCCGCATAGCCGGGTGCGGACGGCGCGTTCAGCAGGCGCGCCAGTTGCCATACCAGCAGCCCCGCCAGGAAATTGGACAGGTTGTCGTTGTTCACCGAGCTGCTGATAAACAGGAACATGGGGAGGAAAGCGTTTAACGCGGCCCCGCCCAGCGCCACTTCTGGCCAGTGAGGGAAGACCTCGCGCCCGATCAGGTAGGTCGCCAGCACCGTGCCCGCGCCCAACAGCACGGAGAAAAATCGGGCTACGTGCGCCGCCAGGACAGTCCCATACCAGGGCAGTGCCTCGCGGACGGGATCGTGCACGACAAGGTTGATATTGCCGTCTGGCGGGATGATACCCACATCGGCGTGGGGATTGATCTGGTATACCGACCGATAATCGGACGTGTCGATAAACAGCGTGCCCAGCGCCGCCAGGAGGTAATAGAGCGGTGGCTGGTTTCCTTCCTGCCGCCAGACGTCTGGACGAGCGGGGTCCTGTACGGGAAGGTCAAACCCGCTGACCGCCAGGTGCCGCACCAGCGGATAATGCGATACCTCGTCCGACATTTCGAACAGAGGCGTGAGCAGGCTATAGGCCGTTCCCAGCAACACATACAGCCCCAGAATCGCCATCAAGATGCGGCGCATCTTGATGCGGCGCATCTTGGTGCGGCGGTGCCACGCGTCGACCAACCAGCGCCTCCTGGCAGGAAGCTCGGTCATCTGCCCCAGTGCCTGTGTGAAGGCCATCCCCAGGCGGGGGGAGTTTACCGGAAAGGGGCCGAATTTTCTATCGGCGGGATCATGACTACGCGAAAACAGCCTGAGAGGTGTAGTTGGCGGACCCGCCAGCGGCCTACCGCAACGCCGCAAACAGGTCGAGCGTCTCTGCCGCGATCCGCTGCCAGGCAAACCGGTCCGCCAGCGTCCGGGTGCCCGCCGCCAGTCGGGCGCGCAACTCCGGCTGCGCGGCCAGGGCCTGCATGGCCCGCGCCAGCTCGCTCACCGAGTCCGGCGGGACGAGCAGCACGTTCTCGCCATCAACCAGCTCCGGCGTCGGCACAGCGGGTCTGGTGGTGATGATGGCACAATGATGCGCCAGCGTTGCCATAAACGTCCCCCGCCGGAACGATACCCCATCCCGGTATGGCAGGACACAAAAATCACAGGCATACAGATACCCGCTGACCTCGTCCGGCTGGATGTAGCCGGTCCACAGCACCCGGTCCGTGAGGCCGAGCGCCTCGATCAGGTCATCAATTTCGTCAGCATACTCAAGGTTGGTGGGGTCGCTGGCCCCGGTCCGCCCGCCCAACATCAGCAGCCTGACCGGCCTGTCATCTTCGCCCACCTGCGCCAGCGCCCGCAGCAACGTATCCACCCCTTTGCTCCGATTCAGGAAGCCGAAATATCCGATCAGTATCCCCTCCGGCCCGATTCCCAAGCGCGCCCGCCACAGATCGCGATCAAACTCTTCACGCGGCAGCTGGGGAATGTTTGAACCAATGGGTATCCGGCACAGACGGCCAACGCCTCCCGCCTGAAGCAGCTGCTGCTCATCTTCAGGATTGGTCACGATGACCGCATCGGCGTGGCGGGCCAGAGCCAGCACGGCGCGCTCGCGGAGCGCCCCCGCTTTGGGGAACAGGTACGGCACCCGCAGGTCGTGAAACGTCACCACACAGGGGATGTCGCCCAGCAGCCAGGGGATCAGGTGCACCAGCCCGGCCATGTTGTACGCCGCTGTCTGGTACTGGAGATTGACCACGTCCAGGCGGTTGGCCTGCGCCCATCGCCTGACCCGCCAGAGGGCAGCCAGGTTCCAGTTACGGACGGAAGCGCACACTTCCACCCCGGGGTCGCCCTCGCCGATGCCGGATTCGTCCGTCAGCACGAATACCCCGTGTCCCGCCCTGACAAACGCCTTCCCCAGCTCGCGGGTGAAATCCGCCACCCCTCCCTGCATCGGCGTGTATTCGCCGCTGATCAACCCGATGCGCACGATCAGTCCTCCCCTCGCAGACCGGTCCGCAGCACCTCGCGGTATGCCGCCATCCGGGCGCGTCGCAGTTCAGGCTTGTGCCCCAGTCGTCCCTTGATCCATTCCAGCAGCCACTGCCAGGCGTACAGCGCCAGCAGGTAGAGCCGCAGGGTTTCCCCCGCCAGAAGGCCGTGATGTTTGCGGAAGTAATGCACCTTACTCTGCTGGAAATAAATGTGCCGCCGCGCCTCCACCTGGTCGGCGCTTTTGCCGCCGTGATGCACGATCTGAGCGGTGCCCACATATACGGCTCTCCAACCTGCCCCCCTGGCTCGACGACACCAGTCCATCTCCTCCGAGTACATCACAAAACGCTCGTCCAACCCCCCGATCTGCTCGTACACGTCACGGCGGACCATCAGCGCCGATCCCTGCATCCAATCCACGTCCAGCACGGCGTCGTCGGGCGCGTCGCTGATGTAATACCGCCGCAACACGCCCGGTGGCGCATACGGTTGCAGCCAGGTGCTCTCAAACAGCGCGGTCACCAACGTGGGGAACCGCCGTCGGGTGGACTGGGTGGTTCCATCCGTATTCAGAGTGCGCGGCCCCACGATGCCGACGTCTGGATGGGCATCCAGGTAGGCGGCCAGCACCGGCAACGCGTCGCCGACGATCGCGGTATCCGGGTTGAGCAGCATCAGGTAGCGGCCTCGCGCCGCCGCCAGCCCGAGGTTATTACCCCGGCTGAAGCCGATGTTCTCCGGCTGGGCCAGCACCCTGACCTGCGGGAAACGGCTGAGCACCTCCCGGCTGTGATCGGTGCTGCCCGACTCGACGACAATGATCTCCACCCTGAGACGATCATCGCCATCAGACCGATCGTCTTCCGGCGGCACCACTCTCACCGGCCCGGCCAGGACGCTCGCCAGACACGCGGCCAGCAGATCGGCCACGTTCCAGCTGACAATGATGATCGAGAGATCGACCATATCACTCCCCAGCGCGGAATCCGTTCACCTCAACCGGATTTTACCGGCTCTGTGCAGACTGGTCACACTTTTTTTACAAATCAGGTGGATCATAAGGCCAGATCATCAAACCAAATCCGGTAACCATGCCTTACCAACAAGAAAGGACTGAGACGATGAACGGGTATAAGAAACTGAGCATTTTAGTCGTCGCTGCCGCCATCCTGGCGCTGGGCCTCGGGACTGCCTCCGCCCAGGAGCCGCCACGCAATGACGGCGTCCGAGCTGGCGCGCAGGCGCTGATCGAGGCGTTGGCCAACCTCACCGGTCTGACGGCGCGCGAGCTGCTCGCCGACCGCGAGCCTGGGACCACGCTGGCTGACGTGGCGTCCGCGCACGGGGTGGACCCAGCGGCAGTGATCGCCCAGGCTGCGGCGACTCTCACCGACCGCATCAACCAGGCGGTCGCCAATGGCCGGCTCACCCAGACGCGCGCCGACGAAATCCTGGCGACGCTGGAAGCGGACCTCACCGAACTGATGAACCAGCCGATTCCGCAGCCCGCCCCGCGCCCCCTGCTCGAGCAGATTCGTGAGCGCGGCGAGCGCCTCCTGATCGACGCCCTGACCGAAGCCACCGGCCAGGATGCCCTGACGCTGCTGAACCAGGCCCGCCAACAGGGTCTGCACACCCTGGCTGAAGTCGCAGCAGCCAACGGCGTCGCCCCGGAGGACGTGGTCGCCGCCGCCATCACCGCCGCCACCGAGCAGATCAACCAGGCCCTCGCCAATGGCAACCTGAACCAGGATCAGGCGGACCGCCTGCTGGCCGGGCTGGAAGAGGCCTTCACCAACGCCATGAACCACCCCATCCCTGCCGGACGCCCTGGCTCCAGCGCACAACCTGCCCTGGCAATTCCCCTGAATCGTGTGGTGGTGCAGACGGTCAGCGACATGACCGGCCTGGAAATAGACGACATCCTTGAGCAGATGCGCGGCGGCAGTTCGCTGGCCGACCTCCTGGCCGCCTACGGCGTGGACGCGGACGCCGTGGTCGACGCGGTAGTCTCCCAGGTCGCTGAGCGCGCCGAGCAGCAGGTGCGGGACATCCTGAACGCCACCCGTCCCGCGCCCAGCCCTCAGACTAACTAGACGGCTCCCCTACCCCCCGGACAACGGCCCCTGCTCTCCAGCGGGGGCCGCCCGCTTCCTGCTCAGGTCGCCAGCCGCTCGACCGGCGTGTCGCTGGTATACTGCCGCAGGCGTGGATACCGCCAGGCGATCCAGCCCGTCAGCAGCACGGTCGCCACCCCACCAGTGAAAATCGCCAGCGGCGCGCCGACCAGCGCCGCCACCAGCCCGGCTTCCAGCTCGCCCAGCTGCGGCCCGCCCATAAAAAAGATCATGTTGACGCTGGTCATGCGCCCGCGCAGCCGGTCGGGCGTCATCAACTGACGGACCGTTCCCCGGATCACGGTCGAGACGGTATCCCCGGCCCCGGTCAGCCCGAAGAGCAGGTAGGACAGCATGAAGCTGGTCGAGAGGCCAAACAGCGCGGTCGCTGCGCCATAGACAGCCACGCTGACCAGCAGCACAGCGCCCTGCCGATGGATGTCCCGGCGCAGGGCGAGGATGGCCCCGGCGATCACCGCGCCCACCGGCTGCCCTGTCGCCAGCAGGCCGTATCCTTCGACGCCGATGCCGAGCACGTCGCTGGCCACGATCGGCAGCATGGTGCGGGCGGAGGAAAAGAAGGTGGCGAAGAAGTCGAGTAACATCGTGCTCCAGATGATACGCGAGCGGTAGGTGAAGCGAAGCCCCTCCACCATCGCCTGCCAGCCCAAACCCGTATCCGCCGCCGCGGCGTGACCGCGATAGTTCATCAGCAACAGCGATACAATCACGGCCCCAAAGGAGAGGGCATTGATGGCGTACACCAGCCCCACGTCAAACGCCCCCACCAGCACACCCGCCAGCGCCGGCCCGATAGTCGTCGCCGCGTACCACAGCAGCGTATTCAGGCTGATGGCGTTGGCCAGATGCTCGCGGGAGACCAGGTTCGGCACAATCGCCTGCCGCGCCGGGTTGTCGAAAGCCGCCGTCGCCGCGCCGGCCGCGGTCAACAGGTAGATCGCCCAGATGCTCTCCCGGCCCGTCAGCGTGATAGCGGCCAGGATGGCAGCGAACAGCGCCGCCGCGCTCTGCGTCCCGATCATCAGCTTCCGGCGATCATGCACATCCGCCAGCACGCCGCCTACCAGGGCGAAGACAATAATGGGCAGGATGCGCACCAGGCCCAGCGCTCCTAAACCCAGCGCCTCGGCGTTGAAGTCTATCGGTTGCCCCAATACCGTGAGCGTGTAGTGCTGACCTTTGAGCAGTTCATACACGTGCCAGTTGACGGCGATCAGTTGCATCTGCGATCCGGTGGCCGACAGCAGATCGCCGAACCATAGCAGCCGAAAATCACGATAATACAGCGCGGCCAAGCGCCGCGAAGAAGCGCCCCGTGAAGCCATGCTTCCCCCTGAAAACGTCGGAGGCTGAGGTCAGAACAGACCCTCAGCCTCCCGGACTGCCTGCCAGCCGGTCAGGCAGGCACGTCCAACGGCAGGTTAAAGAGCCGCCGGGCATTGACGGTAGTCTGCCGGGCGATGTCGTCAACGCTCACCCCGCGCACGGCGGCGATTGCATCGGCCACAACCCGCACATAAGCTGGCTCGTTGCGCTGGCCCCGATGGGGATGCGGCGTCAGAAACGGGCCATCGGTCTCCACCAGCAAGCGGTCCGCCGGCACGTCCGCTGCGATACGGCGCAGCTCCTTCGCCCCCTTAAACGTCACCGGCCCGGTGAAGCCGATGAAGAAGCCCAGGTCTAACGCCCAGTCGGCGGCCTCCGGCGGGGCGGACCACGAATGGAGCACGCCGGGCCGATCCCGCAGCGGCTCACCCAACCCGCTCACCCAATCGGCCAGCGCCTTCAGCAAGTCGTCAGTGGCTTCCCGGTTATGGATGATCACCGGCAGGCCCAGTTCCGCCGCCAGCCCCAGGTGCGCCACCAGGGCCCGCCGCTGCCGGTCCGGCGGGCTCCAGTCGCGGTAATAATCCAGGCCGATCTCGCCGATGGCCACGACTTTCTCCCGCCCGGCCAGGGCACGTAACGCCGCCAGTTGGGACGGGGCGAAATCCGCCGTGCTGTTGGGATGGACCCCCACCGCCGCGAAGACCAGTGGCTCCGCGCCTGCCAGATCGCAGACGAGGGCGCTGTTCTTCAGATCAACCGCCGGGTTAATGATCGCCACCACTCCGGCCTCTCTGGCACGAGCGATCACGTCGCCACGATCGGCGTCGTAGCGCTCGGAGTCCAAATGGCAGTGCGAGTCGACCAGCATCAATCCGCCCGTCCTGCCCCAACCGCACTGGCCTCTTGCAACATCTTGATGTCCGCGTCCACCATCATCTCCACCAACTGGCGGAAATGCACCTTTGGCTCCCAGCCCAGGACCCGGCCCGCTTTGGAGGCGTCGCCGACCAGCATATCCACTTCCGCCGGGCGCATGAAACGCTCATCCTGCCCAACATGCTCGCGCCAGTCAAGGCCCACGTAACTGAACGCCACATCAACCAATTCCTGCACGGCATGCGTCTCTCCGGTGGCGATCACGTAGTCGTCCGGCTCGTCCTGCTGGAGCATCAGCCACATGGCGCGCACGTAATCCCCGGCAAATCCCCAGTCGCGGCGGGCGTCCAGGTTGCCGAGGTAGAGTTTGTCAGCCAGGCCCAGCTTGATCTTGGCGACGGCGTTGGTCACCTTGCGGGTCACGAATTCCAGGCCCCGACGCGGGCTTTCATGGTTAAACAGGATGCCACTGGTGGCATGCAGACCATAGCTCTCCCGATAGTTGACGGTGATCCAGTGGCCGTAGACTTTGGCGACGCCGTAAGGGCTGCGCGGGTAGAAGGGCGTCGTCTCCCGCTGCGGGACTTCGCGCACTTTGCCGAACATCTCGCTGCTGGACGCCTGGTAAAAATGAATCCTGGGATTTACGGTACGGACAGCATCGAGCAGGCGAGTCACGCCCAGCGCC
>DAOTXK010000144.1:0-13689 GCA_034435395.1 Anaerolineae bacterium
CTTCAACGAACCGTGGTTCGGTCATAACTGCCTCTCATCATTTCACTTTGCTGGTCTTGGCCTTACGGGCCGGTTTTTTGCTGGCGGCGGGCGGCTCCTCCTCGGCCTTACGGCGGCCAAACAGGGTGAACAGGTTGCGGAAATCCGCCCGGCCCATCGCCGAGTACTGCACAATGCCGATCAGGTTGGAGACCACGAAGTAGATCGACAGCCCAGAAGCGAAAGATAGCGAGAAGAAAAAGAACATGATCGGCATGATGGTGGTCATGGAACGGGTCATCGCCGCCGCCTGCCCGCCGTCGTCGCCGGTGGAGGGCGGCGTGAGCAGCCGCTGTTGCAGCCAGGTGGTGATCAGCACCAGGATCGGCAGCACGTAGTACGGGTCCGGCTGCACCAGATTCATCCACAGGAAGCGGTTTTGCAGGGGGATGAGCGGATCCAGCCCCGGCAGCAGGATGCGCCCGGAAAGGTCCAGCAGCTGGAGGGGGGTGGCCCCCAGCACCTGAATGATGGCCTGGTACAGCCCGATCAGGATGGGGAACTGGATCAGCAGAGGCAGGCACCCGCCCCAGGGGGAGATGCCGTGCTCGCGGTAGAGGTCCATCTGGGCCTGAGCCAGTTTTTCCCGTTCGCCCTTGTACTTTTCCTGCAACTTCTTGAGCTTGGGGGCGATTTCCTGCTGCGCCTTCATCGACCGCTGCTGCTGGATGGTCAGCGGGTGGGTGAGCAGGCGGATGAGGATGGTGAAGGCGATGATCGCCAGCACGGTGTTCTGCCCCAACACCTGGTACAGCAGCATAAGTACGGTGATGAAGGGGTTAAGGATAAAATCCCAAAAACTCATGGTGGTTTTTCCTGGTCAATCGGCGTCCAGCCGGCTATTCCGCGCTGGTGACGGGCGGGTAAGTCCAGGCGATGTCCCCGTTCTCCAGGCTTAAGGCGAGCAACGTGGGCTCCCCCAACACGCCGACGACCACCGTCGTATCATCGAGCAAAATCGGATCGCTCAGCACGTCGCCGCCCGTTTCATTGAACCAGCGCTGGAGGCCATCCTCGCGGCCCAGGGCGTAGACACGGTCGTCGCGCGAACCGACGATCAACAGGTCGCCGGCCACCAGCGGGGTGGCCCGGATGGCCTCAGTGGCGACCTGCCGCTGCCAGCGCGGCGTGAACGAAGCCGCTTCCAGGGCGTAGACGAAGCCGCTGAGATCGCCAAAATACAACACGCCGCCGGCCAACGTCGGCCCGCCCCACACCCAGTTGCGGGTCTCGAAGGCGCGCAGAATCTCCCCATCGCGGGCCGAGACGGCGAACATCTGGTGGGCGAAACTGCCCACATATAACACGCCATCGGCGTAAACCGGCGTGCCCGCCACCGCGCCTTCCAGGTCTGTCTGCCATAACTCTTCGCCGGTGGCCAGGTCCAGCGCATGGAGGTAATGGTCCAGCGAGGTGACGTAGACCACCTCGTCCACGATCAAGGGGGCCGTCCACACCCCCTGGCTGGTGGCGAAGAACCATTCCTGCTCGCCGGTGCGCTGGTTGAGGGCCATCACCCCGCCGCTGCCGAGGCCGACGATCACCTTACCCTGGCCCACCGCCAGGCCGCCGATGATACTGGAGGTTGCGTCTGCGTTGACCCAGATTTCCTGGCCGTTATCGCGGTCCAGCGCGTACACTTTGTAGTCGTACCCGCCCACGTAGACGACATCCTCAGTGAGGGCAGGCTTGGCGTAAAACTGCTGGTTTTGCTGGCGGTCGCCGGGGCGCGGAAACTCCCAGCGGGGTGTGCCGACCTCGTTGAAGCGGATCACGCGGTCGAAGTGAGCCATGACCAGGCCGTCCGCGTCCGCGCTCAGCCCGGCCCAACTGCCCACGGCGACGGCGGGGCCGCACCCGGCGGCCAGGAGGGCGAGGGACAGAAACAGGAACAGGCCGGGACGCCCCCGCGCGGCCTTCCAGCCAGACGACAGCCGCTGCTGTAGCGGAGAGGTGAGAATCTTCAACAATCGTTCCCTTCAGGGTACGGGGTCATAACCCCCAGGGTTCAAGGGGTGGCAGCGCGCGATCCGTTTGACGCCCAGCCAGCCGCCCTTGAAGAACCCATACTTCTCAATAGCCTGGTAGGTGTACACCGAACAACTCGGCGTGAACCGGCAACTGGGCGGCAGCGCCTGCGACAACGTCAACTGGTACAGCCGGATCAACCGCAGCGCCAGCCACTTCAACATCCCGTCACCTCAACAATCCCCCACCATCATCCAGCCCCGTCCAACAGACCGGCGCGCCGCATCACGGCCCCCACCGCGGCCAGCAAATCCGGGTATGAACAGTGGATCACCCCCTGCCGGGCGATGATCATCATATCGTAGCCTGACACGATCTGGGGATGCCAGTGACGGACGGCTTCTCGAATACGTCGCTTGACCCGGTTCCTGACCACGGCGGTCCCCAATCTCCGGCTGGCGACAATGGCATAACGATTGTGGGGCAGGTCGTTGGGAACAGCACTGAGCACCAGCCAGGGGTGTGACCAGGTCCGGCCCGCTTCCCGCAATCGCTGGAAATCTGCCCTGCGTTGGAGACGAAGACGCCGTTGCATGCCACAACGCTGGCCGGCCTCCCCTGCCGGTCAGCTCTTCCAGTTGATCTTTTTGACGTGGCCCAGCTTGACGGTGAGCCGATGGCGACCCTTGGCCCGACGGGCCTTTAATACCCGACGACCGCCTTTGGTCATCATTCGCTGGCGGAAACCATGCACGCGCAGGCGCCGACGTTTTTTGGGCTGGTAGGTGCGTTTGGGCATGATGCACGTTCCTCTTCCACACCGGTTTTGAAAAACCGCCCCTCAGGACGGATTCAGGCAAGGCTGGGTGATTTCCCCTTGGACGATGATGGCGCGCTCTCCCCTCGCTAACGGGACACCGCCCGCCGGGAACAGGCCAAAAGACGGCTGATGGAGAAGCGCACAACAGCAGCGGTTCAGTATAACCCATCGCGATCGCGCGGTCAACTGTGATTTTCGCCCGCTCCCTGTTCCGAGGCCGCCTCATGCCTGGCCAGGTCCCCCTCGACATACACATTATAAGGGAAAGGCAGCGGCCCGGCGGGCGGTTGGGGGATATCTTCCGGACGCGGCGTATACTGGCCCGCCCGCGCCTCGTCCAGCAGCTTCAGCAACAGGTTCACGTGCCAGGGCCAGACATGCTGATTGAAGAAGGCCTCGGCCTCGTCGCCGATGACCCAGGTTTTGGGATCGTTGGCGTTGACGGTGGCCTGCATGGCGTTATAGATGCGCATCAGTTCCCGGATTTGCACCAGGCGAAGCTCGTCGATCTGCCGCCGGTCCAGGGCGCGGATGCCCTCCGGCGCGTCGGCCAGGTTGCCCACGGCCAGCAATTGATCCAGGGTATAATCACTGAGCTCCGGCATAAATCCTCTCCTCTGCTAAGGTGAGACCGACCGCGCTCCCTGGTTTGAGACGCTGGCCAATGATAACCGGATGGGCGGGGCCAGCGTCTATAGACCCGCCGGGGGAAACCCGCCCAGCAGGGCATCAGCAAAAAAGAGCGCCAGCCCGGCCAGCACAATCAGGGCCGGCCAGCGCTTATCTTCCGCCAGCAACAGAAAGATGCCGCCCACCACGGCCAGCCCGCCCCCACACAGCCGCGTCCAGCCCACCGCTGGCGTCACCAGGGCGCACAGGATGACAAGGACCGCCAGGCCGATGATGGCATAAAACACCAGGCGGTTCGGTCCAGGCCGTTGGGGCGAGCGCGGGACGCTCATGGGGACCTCCCCGGGGGATCGGTCACGGTGACCGGGCAACAGCCGTCGCGCGCGGCTCTTTTATTGTATGCGAACTGGCTTTAATAGGCCAGATGGACGGTCGCGTCCGGGCGAGGGCCGGACCCGCCCGCCAACCAGGAGATGCGGCGGACAAACCAGGCGGCTGGGAGCCGGGTCAAACCCGCCAGACGGGCGCACCGGCCCCGACGCCCCGCCGCCGGAGGAGCCGCCGCCTAAAAGAACTTGACGACGATGTCGCTGATGATGTTGGCCGCGTGATCGCTGCTGCCGACCGCGTGCTGCATGTGCCGATAGATCTCGCGCAGCTTGAGCATGCTGACCACATGATCGAGGTCCTTGGGCACCTTAAACAACTCGGCCAGGGCCGTGGCATAGAGCGTTTCCATGCGGTTGTCGATGGCTTTGGCCCGCACGGCGTGATCCTCGGCCACGGCGGGGTGACGCTCCAGCCGCTCCATCGCCATGTGTAACTCCTGCGCCGCTTCGTGGACCATCTCGGCCATTTCCAACAGGTAATCGGTCGGCTCCACGTCCAGGATGTCCATCTCGTTGACGACCGAGTGCATGTAATCCAGCACGTCATCCAGGGCGCGGGACAGGGCGAAGATATCCTCGCGGTCAATGGGCGTGACGAACGAGCGGTTCAGCTCGTCGATCAGGATGCGCCGGATTTCATCGGCCTCTTTTTCGATGGCCCGCACCGCCTGAGCGTTTTTGTTGCTCGGCTTGCGCATGTACGTCACCAGCGCCTCGCCGCCCACCACCAGAAAGTGCGATTGCTCCGTCAGGCGGTCGATGAAGCGATTGTTGCGGCGGGTGGGCAGCATGGACTGGATGCGGTTCTTGAGCCGGTCAAGCCGGGTATTCATGCCAATAACCTCCTGTGCCCCGCGCTCACAACCACCCGGCGATGATCCGGTAGGTCAGGGCGCTGACTAGTGCCGAGAGTGGAATGGTGAACAACCAGGCGATGATGATGTTCCGGAATACACCCCAGCGGATCATACGCGCCCGTTCCGCGCTGCCAGCCCCGACAATGGCCGAGCTGACCACCTGCGTGGTGCTCACCGGGCCGCCCAACAGCGCCGCCCCCAGGATCACGCCCGCCGAGGCCGTCTGCGCGCCCAGGCCGTGCACGGGCCGTATCTTGTAGAACTTGCCGCCCAGCGTGCGAATCAAGCGCCAGCCGCCGAGCAACGTGCCCAGGGCGATGGCCCCGGCGCTGGCCGCGATCACCCACACCGGCACCTGGAACTCCGGGATCACGCCGGTCACCACCAGGCCCAGGGTGATGATGCCCATCGTCTTCTGGGCGTCGTTGGTCCCATGGGAGAGGGCCAGCCAGGTCGAGGCCAGAATCTGGCCGCGCCGGAACCACCGGTTGATATGGGGCGTGGCATACCCCCCCAGAAAGCGCAGCAGCCGCACCATCATAAACCCGGCCAGCAAACCCAACGGCGGCGAGACGATCAGCGCCGCCAGCGTTTTGGTCATGCCTGCCGGCTCGATAGCGCCGGGGCCATGCCCGGCCCACACCGCGCCGATGATCCCGCCGATCAGGGCGTGGGACGAACTGGACGGGATGCCCAACGCCCAGGTGATAACGTTCCAGGCGATGGCCCCGATCAGCGCCGCCACCACCACGGCCAGCGTCATGGCTTCGGGGGCCACGACCTCGTTGCCGATAGTCCTGGCCACGGCCACGCCGAACAGAAACGGCCCGGCAGCTTCAGCCATGGCCGCCAATATCAGGGCCCGGCGCGGCCCCAGCGCCCGGGTTGAGATCACCGTCGCCACGACATTGGACGAATCGTGCAGGCCATTCCAGAAGTCAAACACCAGCGCAATCGTGACCAGGACCACCGTTTCCACCGGAATCGCCACGCGCCAACTCCCCACGACCACCCATCCGCCAGGGGTAAAAAACCAGCGGGATGGTGCGCTCACCCGCTGGCCTCCGACCATAGAGCCAAGCCAAACTTTAAGATTATGTTAAATATATGTCTGTATTTTAACATCTTCGCCCGAAGAATACAACCCCCGCCTCCCGGCAACATAAAGGGGCGACCGGCTGGCCGCCCCCTAATTATCACGCAACATCCGGCCCGTCAGCCCGGCTGGGACCTCAGCTTACAGACGTAGTCCGCCGCGAAACCGCCCGCGTCCGTCGCCACCATCACCCCGGCCAGCTTTTTGACCACCAGCCGGCCCGAATGGTCGATCAGGCGCGCCACCTGCTGGTGCATGATGTCCATGTACGCCTCCCAGGTGACGTTCCCCGGCAGCTGCGGCTCGCGAATGTCGCGCATGCTGTCCAGATAGGCGAGGACCGGCTCCGGGTGCTGAAAAACCAGCGCCGAGGGCAGGTCGTAGCGCGCCACGGCAAAAAAGTGCCGTCCCAGGATGGCCGACCCGTTTTCCAGGGAAAAGGTGGCAGCGTCCGACCGGGGGAGTTCCTCGTTGTATTCAAACTCCGTCAGGAGCAGCAGGGCGCGCCGGTAGAGGGTGTTGATCTCCGGCATGTTGTTGATGCTGTTGGTGGCGGCGACCAGCAGGCCCTCCGGCCGGAGCACGCGGTGAATCTCGGCGATCGCCTGGTCCAGGTCGGGCACATGATACAGCATATGGTTGGCCAGCACGATGTCGAAGACGCCATCGGCAAAGGGCAATGCCTGCGCGTCGGCGTTGAACAGGCCGCTGCCCACATGAGCTTCCTGCTCAAGCTGGCGTTTGACCATGCCGAAGGACAGGTCCACGGCGAAGTGACGCCCGTGGGGAATACGCTTTTTGACCGGCTCAAAATACAGGCCCGGCCCCGCCCCCAGGTCCAGCACCCATTCATCGCCGCGCCAGGCCACATTACGCAGCACCCAGTCGATGAAGTCGATCTTGGGAACGGTATACAGTTCATGCGTCCGGTAACGCACGGCCAGTTTGTCGTCGCTGGCGTAGTGATGGGCGAGTATCTGCCGGTCCGTTCGCGTCCTATTCGTCATCGTGGCAACCCATCATCCCCCTGGCCATCAGCAGCGATGACCAGGGCTGAGTGTAATACATGCGGCGTGCGCCCGCCACTGATCAACTGACAACAGTGGCGAAGCCGAGAACCCATCACCAGGCGTTCCCCCGCCGACGCGCCACCGCCGCTTCTTCCACGCTCAATTATAAAGGAAAAATTGTTTCGAGGAAAGTCACAGGTGAAAACTTATGGTTTTGGGTATTGTCGTGGGAAGTCCTCAGGGCGATTCCCCGGTCGCCAGTTCCAGGGCCAGCACCGGGCGGACCGGGTCGTCCTTCACCACGCTGAACCCGGCCGCGCGGAACAGCGCCTCCGGCCCGTTCCACAACGCCAGGACGTCGCCTCCGGCCCCGCGCCGGGGGAAAGCCTCCGCCCGCCGCACGTCGCCCCGGCGGCGCAGGTCGGCCAGCACGGCCTCTAGCAGCGCCCGCGCCAGGCCCTGCCCCCGAAATCCCGGCGCGATCAGGAAGCAGGTGATGGCCCAGGTGGCGGGGTCAGGGGCGAGGCCGAACTGGCGGACCAGCTTGGCCAGCCGGTCGCGCGGCCCCACCTGGCACCAGCCGACCGGCGCGCCGTCCGCGTAGAGCAGGTAGCCGTCGTACTCGCCCCGTTCCAGCAACGCCTCGCGCAGGGCGCGGTTCTGGGCCGGCGTGCGGTCAGCCCATTCCTCCCAGGTCGGCACCCACCAGGCCGTGCAAAAACAACCGGCATCACTGGTCTGGCCGTGCAGGCGGTAGAAGTCGGCCTGCAGGCCGGGTTCAAAGCGCCGGATGGTGATCCTGGGAAACACCACGCCGATCACCCCAACGTCGCCCGCAGCCGTTCCAGGGTCTCGCGAGCCTGAGGGGCGTGCTCCAGGAAGCTGGCGAGCGTCGGGCAGCCGTAATCCACGCAGTGCGCGCAGCTGGCGATCCCCATCGCCGAGGCACAGGCGCGGATTTTACATTCAGCGCAGTAGGCGATCTTATGCCCGTTCCCCAGGCACCCGTCGCAGAGGCAATCCTCGGCGGTGAGGGAACTGCCGTAATCCCGGTTGAAGCGCTCGGCAAGCTGCTGGAGCGCGGCCATGTCGCGGGCCTGGGTGGCGAGGTAGGAGTCGCATTCCGAGCAGCTGAGGCCGCAGTAGGCGATGATCTGGTCCGCCATGAGATTCCCTCCCGGTGGTTGGCAGAACATTGCTCATATAATAGCACATATGTTCTATTGGCGCAAGTATGCTCTCCACACGGTGTAGCGCCTCCGGCGGAAACTCAGTGATGGTCCGGGCGCGCCAGGTACACCCCAAAATCTCCGGAAATTATAGGGGGAACCTTCGTGAACTTTGTGGCCTCTGTGGTTCAAACCAAAAATCTGCCCAAAAGCCACCACATTGATGCCGCCAGATGGGCCGATCGTCTGCCGGGAAGCGGCCATTACTCCAGGGCCAAAAGCTACCGGAGAAGGTATCATAGGGACACCAGCGCTACCTGGCCGGGATTGCCCGACCATCCTCCCCAGCCGGAAAGACCGCCATGCAAATCGCCGTCGCTCGCGACACTGAACGCCCGCCCGCGCCCGAAGCCGGGCACTTCCACACCGGGGACGTGCTGACCATCAGCCTCGGCCACGCCGTCCACGATACCTATTCCGCCTTCCTGGCCCCGCTGCTGCCGCTATTCATCGAGGCGCTGGCCCTCTCCAAAGCCGAAGCGGGCCTGCTGACCACCTTCAACCAGTTTCCCTCGCTGCTCCAGCCGCTCATCGGCCACCTGGCGGACCGGGTCAACCTGCGCTGGCTGGTCATCCTGGCCCCCGGCGTCACCGCCGCCATGATGAGCCTGCTGGGCATCGCCCCCAGCGCCGTCGTGATAGCGGTGTTCCTGTCCGTATCCGGCTTCAGCTCGGCAGGACTGCATGCCATCGGGCCGGTCGCCATCGGCGGCCAGGCCGGGCGCTACCTGGGCCGGGGCATGAGCTTCTGGATGGTCGGCGGGGAACTGGGGCGCACCATCGGGCCGCTGGTGATCGTGAGCGCGGTGGGTGCCCTCAGCCTGCGGGGCACGCCCTGGCTGATGATCCCCGGCCTGCTGATCTCAGCGGTGCTCTACCGGCGGCTGCGGGACCTGCCGGACCGCGCCTTCACCGCCCGCCTGGCGGGGGCGCAGCCACCTATCTGGCAGGCCGTGCGGCACCTGGGGCCGCTGATCCTGCCGCTGGCGGGCTTCATCACGGCGCGCACCTTCCTGGTGGCCTGCCTGACCACCTATCTGCCCACCTTCCTGACCGGCGAAGGCGCGGACCTGTGGCTGGCGGGCGCGGCGCTTTCCATCCTGGAGGCGGCGGGGGCGGTCGGGGCGCTGCTGGGCGGCCTGCTCAGCGACCGGTTCGGGCGGCGACGCCTGCTCCTGGTCACCGCGGCCAGCTCGCCGCTGCTCATGATCGCCTTCCTGGCCGCTGGCGGTGCGGTCCGGCTGCTGATCCTGCCGCTGTTGGGGTTCGCCACGCTGGCGATCACGCCGGTGCTGATGGCCCTGGTGCAGGAGAGCTTCCCGGAGAGCCGCGCCCTGGCCAACGGCACTTACATGGCCCTGAGCTTCGTCATCTACTCGGCGGTGGTCGTGGCCCTGGGGGCTATGAGCGACCAGTTCGGCATGCGGGCGGCGTTCACGGCCAGCACGGCGGTCGCCCTGTTGAGCGTTCCCATCATCTTCCTGCTGCCCACCGGCGAAACCAGCCGGGCCGCGGCCCGCCGGTGAGACGGGTCGGCGGTGGGGGGCGTCACCGGCGCCGGCCCGACCCGCCCCCGGCGCGCCTGACGTCCTTGGCGGCCAGCAAAACGCGGGTTAACGTTGAGCTGGTTGCCACAAGTTGTCCCCGCGGCCCCCAGGTTTATCCGCCGCGTCCAGGACCGCAGGCCCCAAAAACGAACCTGATCTATACTAACCCTCAACGCCAGACTTGAGACGCCATTCGCGCAAGAGGGTCATATGGGCGTTATCGCCGTAATCGCCGTCATCGCCATCGCCCTGGCGGTGTGGGGGGCCGTCCACCTGTACGCCGGTCGCCGGGCAACGGCCCCTCAGCCCGCGCCGGAGCCGACGCCCGCGGACCTGTCCCGGCAATACGCCACCGAGCGCCGGGCCCAGCTCGCCGCCATCGCCCGCCGGGAGGGGTGGACCGGGGCCGCCTTTGACCATGTGCTGCGCGGGCGCATCGCCGCCGGCATGAATCAGGACATGGTGCTGCTGGCCTGGGGCGGGCCGACGGCCATCGATCACCGGGCGGTCACCCCCCAGGGCGCGAAGGTGGAGCGGTGGATTTACTGCTCCCCCGATGGCGCGACGCAATACATCTGGTTCGCCGAGGGGCGGGTGGTTAAGATTCAGGGGTAGCGGCGTCCGGCGCGGACGGCCAGCCGCTCATCATATCCGTTCGCCAGAGGGCTGAAAGAACGCATGACCGACACTTTGTACACACTGTTTGGGCTGTTTATCATCGCCCACGGCCTGGTTCACGGCATCATGGCCTTCGTGCCGGAGCCAGCCGAAGACCGGGCGCGGGTGGGCACTTTCTGGCGACGGTCCTGGCTGCTGGGAGGGCTGGGAGTGGGCAGGACCACCATCAAAGCGCTGATTTACGTCCTCGCCATGCTGACGGCGCTCGCCTTTCTGGTCGCCGGGCTGTCCTTCTTTAACGTCCTGCTGCTGGGCTACTGGCGGCCGCTGACCTTCACGGCGACGGTGATCTCCCTGGTGACGCTGCTCGTCTTCTGGGACCGGCGGCTGGCCCTGGGGATCGTCATCGACCTGGCGCTGCTGGCCGCGCTGCTGCTCAACTGGCCGCCTATTTAGCGTGGCGTCCGACGGAGGTCCGACGGACGGATGGCGCATCCCAATGCGCCGCTACGTCTCCGCCCGCGCGTGGCGTCGGACTGAGGTCCGACGGGGGTCCGACGGACGGACGGCGCATCCCAATGCGCCGCTACGTCTCCAGGGGCGACCTGTTTCCTATAGGTGGGCGCTTTTCCAGGGGTTATGGTTATGATAGGGTTGGAATCTGGATTCATTGACCGGAAGGAAATCATCACCCATGGACCGCGTTTATGAATGGGAGCGCCTCAACAATCAGCAACTCGCCGCCCTGGACCGCTCACACACCATCATCCTGCTGCCGCTGGGCCACACCCAACAATTCGGCCCCCACCTGCCGCATGGCACCAGCAGCTTCGCCGCCCGCGCCCTCGCCCGGGAGACGGCGGACCTGCTGACCATGACCGACCGCAAGCTGCACGTCGCCATCCTGCCGCTGCTGGCCTATGGCGCGGCCTCGGAGGAACGTCAGCACGGCCGCCCGTTCCCGCTGAGCAGCAGCCTGGACCTCCGCCCGGAGACGCTGACGGCCCTGGTGACGGACATCGCGGCGGGCGTGGTGCGCAACGGCTTCCGTTACCTGTTCAGCATCGGACACTACGCCGGGCGCGATCACTGCCGCGCCGTGCAGCAGGCTCTGGAGGCCGTCCGCCGCCAGTGCCCGGCCCTGATCGCCGAAGATATGCTCTCCTACCTCCACGCCGGGGCCGCCGCCAACGCCACCCCGGACCTGAGCACGCTGGCCCAGCGGCGCATATCGCCTGCCGAGCAGGCGGCGCTCGACACCCCGGCCCACGGGGGCACGGCGGATACCGCCATCATGCTGGCCCTGGACCCCGGTCTGGTGTCCACCGCCTACGAGCGCATGGCGGGCATCGCGCCGGACAGCGTGCCGGGCCTGCCGGATTGGCCGGGCTACTACGGCGGGCCGCCCGCCCTGGCCGAAGCCGACCTGGGCCGCGCCGTGATCTTCCAGCAGGCGTACCGCATCACCTCCCTGATCCGCAAAGCCGTCGCCGGGGAAAACCTGGCCGAACTGCCGAGGTATCCGGCGGTTTAGCCAGCCGCGCCGACATGCGCCGGGGCCTGGCGGCTCGATTGTCGCCAGGTCCGGGTGCGGCGGTGTCAGTCTGAGTACGCCAGGCCGAAGCCATAAGGGAACAGCGGCCCATCCTCGCCGCTTCCCAGATGCGCGAAGTCGAAGGGCAGCTGGTCCATCGAGCGGGGCCAGGTGTACGGCAGCCGACCGGTGAAGGGCCGTTCGCCAAACAGCACGTCAGCCACACCCTGCCCTTCGGTGCCCGGCAGCCAGGCCGCCACCAGGGCATCCCAGTCATCGAGATAATCGGTCACGATCAGCGGTCGCCCGGAGATGATCACCACGATCAGCCGGTCACAGCGCGCCCGCAGCCGCTCGATCATCGCCACGTCGTAAGGGTACAGCCCCAGGTCGGCCCGGTCGCCGATCCCTTCCGCATAGGGCAGCTCCCCGACCACGGCGATGCCGTACTTCGCCCGTAGCGGATTGCCCGCCGCGTCCTGCAAACGACTGAACTGCCCGGTGGGATCGTAATACACCGCCGTGTTGGCGGAGGCGCTGGCGAGGATTCCCTCGGCGATGGTAGTGCCGGGGGTGATGTCGCCAGGGCTGCCCTGCCATTCGACGGTCCAGCCGCCGGACTGGATGCCGACATCATGCGCCGCAAACCCACCCACCAGGATGACCGGCGTCCGCGCCGGGATGGGCAGCGCCTCGTTTTCGTTCCGAAGCAGCACCAGCGAGCGAGCCACCGCCTCGCGGGCCAGGGCGCGGTGCTCGTCCGAGCCGACCAGGGCCAGCAGCGATTCGTCGGGATAAGGATGCTCAAACAGGCCCAGCCGGAACTTAACCGTCAGGATGCGCCGCACCGCGTCGTCGATGCGTTCCAGGGAGATGTCGCCGTTGGCTACCGCCTGGGACATGGCGGCGATGAAGCGGTCATAGTCGTAGGGGACCATATTCATGTCGATCCCGGCGTTGATGGCCGTCACCACCGCCTGATAATAATCGGGCGTGATCTGGTCGATCCCGCCCCAGTCCGAGACGACAAACCCCGGGAAACCCAGCTCGCCCTTGAGCACGTCGGTGATCAGGTACCGCTGGGCGTGCATCTTCATCCCGCCCCAACTGGAGAACGAGACCATGATGCTCTGCGCCCCGGCCTCAATGGCCGCCTGGTACGGGGGCAGGTGAACGGCGCGCAGGGTGGCCTCGTCCACCTCGGTGACCCCCTGGTCGATCCGGTAATCGCCGGCGGTGGAAGACCCCCAGGCCGTCCCGCCATCGCCCACAAAATGTTTGGGCGTGCCCAGGATGGTCAGGGGATCGGCCAGATCATCACCCTGCAAGCCGCGCAAATAGGCGGCGGCCAGCGTGGACACCAGCGCGGGGTCCTCGCTGTACCCTTCATAGGTCCGGCCCCAGCGGATGTCCTGCGGCACAGCGACCACCGGGGCGAAATTCCAGTAGACGCCGGTGGCCGCCGTCTCCACCGCCGTGGCCCGGCCTATCCGCTCCACCAGGTCGGGGTCGCCAGCCGCGCCCAGGCCCACGTTGTGGGGGAAGATCACCGCCCCCCGCAGGTTGTTGTGCCCGTGCACGGCATCCACGCCGTAGATCAGCGGGATGCCCAGCCGCGTCCCCAGGGCGAACTCCTGGAACTCCCGGACCATGCGGGCCCAGTTTTGCGGCGTGTTGGGAACCGGGTAGCCGCCCCCGCCGCTGAGCAGCCCGCCGATGAAGCGGTCGGTGATGTCTGACGGGAGGATGCTGTTTTTCTCCACCAACGTCATCTGCCCGATCTTTTCTTCCAGCGTCATGCGGGCCAGCAGGTCCTCCACCCGCTCCTCGACCGGGCGCGTGGAATCCTGGTACGGCAGCGGCGACTGCGCGGCCGCCAACGGCCCGGCGATCAGACTCGCCGCCAGCGCCAGCAGCATCAGCCAGGGGATGGAACGGGGGACAGTTCTCAT